>JANMNT010000344.1:0-2451 GCA_031368465.1 Burkholderiales bacterium | reverse complement strand
ACTCAACGCCACGCTCAAGGACGATTACATGCGGGTGATTGTCCTGACAGCCCAACCCGGCCATAAAATTGCGGCCCTCAAGGCCGGGGCAAAAGATTTCATCAGCAAGCCGTTTGATTTGGTCGAAGTCACCACCCGCATCCGCAACATGCTCGAAGTGCGTTTATTGTACAAACGGTTGCTGCGGCAAAACGAGATTCTCGAACAGACGGTGCTCGATCGTACCGCCGAACTGCGGGAGAGCGAGGCGCGATTTCGCCGACTGACAGAGCTCGCTTCCGATTGGTACTGGGAACAAGATCAGCAGGGACAATTTATCAAGACGTCGGGGCCGGTACTCGAAATGCTGGGGCTGAGCGTCGAATCGATCAGCGGGACGCCGAACCTGCAGTCAGCCAACGGCTGGAATCAAGAGGAGCGGGAGGCGTTGCACAAAATGATTGCCGACCGGCAGCCGTTCCTGGATTTTTCGTTCAGCCGCACAAACGCCAATGGATTGAAACAGCATTATCGCGTCAGCGGTGAACCTATGTTCGACCGCGGTGCACGCTTTATCGGCTATCGCGGAATCGGCATTGAGTGCAGCCCGCCACGTCCGTCGAATCCATCGCCAACGCCAACGCCGTCTACGGCACCGTCACGATAGCGACCGCCTATGCACCCAGCCATCGATTCAACTGACGATATAAAGTCGGTTGCGAACAACCCCTGCCTCAACCGGCTGCTGGCACGGCTTCCGCCGGATGAGCTTGCGCGCATTGCCTCGCGCTTGGAACACGTGCCAATGAAGCTTGGCACCACGCTTTATGAGCCGGGCGAACTGCTGCACTACGCCTATTTTCCGACCACTGCAATTGTGTCATTGCACTACGTCACCGAGGCGGGCGGCTCGATTGAGACCGCCAGCGTCGGCAACGAAGGTGTGGTTGGTGTTTCACTGTTCATGAGCGGCGGCAGTACCGCAGGGTCCGCTGTTGTTCAGACCGGCGGCGAAGGTTTTCGGCTACCGCGGCCGGTATTCAATGCGGAGTTTGAACGCAACGGCGTATTCCGCCGGTTGTTACTCAGGTATACACAAGCCTTGATCACGCAGACCTTTCAGAATGCGGCCTGCAACCGGCATCACTTGATCGAGCAACAACTCTGCCGGCTGTTTCTCACCACCATCGACCGGATTGCCAAAACCGACATGGTGATTACACAGGAGTTGATCGCAAGTACCCTCGGGGTGCGCCGTGAGGGCATTACCGAGGCTGCCGGCGTGCTGCAAAAAGCCGGCATCATCAGCTACCGGCGCGGACATATTTCCGTATTGGATCGGGGTGCGTTAGAGGCAAGCGCATGTGAATGTTACGGCGTGGTCAAGGCGGAGTTGCTGCGCCTGGATTCGATCACAGTTTGACAAGTTGCCGGGTCGATCAACGGCGTCTGTCGCAAGCACGCCACATCGCTAACGCCGTTTGCACGCTAAAGCACGGTGAGTTGATCAACAATTTCCACCACACCGGGCGTGCCCCATGCCGCGTGTGTTGAGACGAGTGACACGCGCCGCGCCGCGCGGCAGGCATGCGCTTTTTCGGCATCGGTCGCGACGCGGCCACACAGCGTCACCACACCATTTTTAACCTCGACATTAATGTCGGTCGACACAACCTGCGGCTCCCACGCCAGCTCGGCGATGACATCGCGTTGAATCTGTGCGTCTGAGTCTGTGTACATATCGCATGCTCCCGTATGTTGATCGACTATTTTCTGCGGCGTTCAAGACGCGCTCCATGCCCTACCGAACATATGCGAAGATAAATCCATGTTTTCCCCGCGGTCAGACGCGAATGGTGCGCAATCGCACCGACAGGCGAACAACGCCCTGTTAAACCGTAACAGGCGATGAATCAATCGCTGCGCCGCCAACACCCGCTGTTTTTATTGGTCGTATCGACCAGTCAACCGCCCCAACCCGCCGACACGCACAACCGCCCACGCGGCCACACGTCAAATACACGTCAAGGAATCTCCAATGCGACCCACGTCCCCGCTACTGTTTCTCATCATTGCCGGCCTGCTGGCAACCGTTGACCCGATCGCACCGGCACGGGCGCAAATTGCCGGCGCCACACCGACCGTTGTGACGGCCGCCGAACGCAGTGAAATTGCCGTCGGCTGGAGTGTCAAGCGCAGCATTCTCGGCAAAGTGGTTTATAACGAACGAAATGAGCGTATTGGCAAAGTTGAAGACCTCATCATCACGCCGAACAAATTTGTGTCCTACGTGATCATCGGCGCGGGTGGCTTTGTTGGCATCGGCCGCCACGACGTCGCGATTCCAATCTCACAAATACGCGAACTTGGCGGCAAAATCGTCCTGTCCGGCGGGACCAAAGAGATCATCAAGGCCATGCCGCAATTTGTCTACGCCAGCAGCAGCACATTGCGTGATCAATTTACCAGCCG
>JANMNT010000301.1:0-15755 GCA_031368465.1 Burkholderiales bacterium | reverse complement strand
GAGCAACTTCAACACCCAGACGGTAATGACGAGCGGGATCCAGACAAGCAATCCGGCGATCAAGTACTTTTTCATGCGTTATACCGACGGCGGTGAAGCAGTTGGCGCGGCGGCGGGCGCAGCCGGTGCGGCCGTCGAAGGCGCAGCCACGGCATTATCGGCGCTTGGCACAGCAGGTGCGCTGGTCTTTGAATCACCTTTTGATTCAGTGTTAACGTCGGCTGCCGGCTTGGTGGTGGCATTGTTGCCGCCCCGAAAATCCGTCACATACCAACCGCTGCCTTTGAGCGCGAATCCAGGCGCAGTCAATTGTTTGGCGTAGCTTTCTGCGCCGCATTTGGGACACTTGGTCAAAGCAGCATCGGACATCTTTTGCATCACATCGTCGGCGTGGCCGCATGTGGCGCATTTGTAGGCATAAATCGGCATGGCGCACCTGAAAAAAACAATAAACGGCGGCAAACGTGGAATCGTTCGCTCTGTGACATTTTATCAGATGGACTCACACATATTGTGCGGCGCAGCGTAATGATCTCGAATTGTCAGCAGCAAACCTCGTTATTTGGCAAGCTTTTCCAAGCATTTTTGCCTGAAAGTGCCCGTCAATAAACGAGTTTTAGTCCTTTATTACGACTCCTGCCAAGTCGCTTGGTGCCGCCGGGTACTGCATTTCCAACCCCGCCAGCGTGTGGACAATTACCGAGCTGACATACACATCCCGGATCCATTTTCGATCCGCCGGCACAACAAACCAGGGTGCATGCCGGCTTGAGGTCGCATTTAACGCCTCTTGATAAACACGCTGGTAGTCATCCCATCTCGCGCGCTCGTCAAGATCACCCGCATTAAATTTCCAATTCTTGGCGGGGTCGCCCAAACGATCTTGCAGGCGCCGCTTCTGTTCGGCTTTGGAAATATGCAAATAGAACTTGAGAATAATCGTTCCCTCATCATGCAGCATCGACTCGAAATCGTTGATCTGTCGGAACCGTTGTTTTGCCGTCGTGTCGTCTATCAAACCATGAACACGCGTGATCAACACGTCCTCATAGTGGCTGCGGTTAAAGACATGGATCATGCCGGTTGACGGCACGTGCTGATGCACCCGCCATAAAAAATCATGCGACAGCTCTTCGGCGGTCGGCGCTTTGAAGTTCGCAACGCGCACCCCCTGCGGATTCACGCCGGAAAAAACGCGGCGAATCACGCCATCCTTGCCGCCCGTATCCATTGCCTGCAACACCACCAGGACCTTGTGCTTGCCCTGAGCGTAAAGGACATTTTGCAACTGCGCCAGTTGGGCGCTCAATTGATCGAGTAACGCGATCGTATCCGGCTTGTCGCCGGTAAAACTACAGGTCGATTGCGCATCAATGTCAGCAAGCTTGGTCTTGCCGCGAACAAGGATCGGGCGGATGGTGCGGATTTCATCTTTTTTTCTGGCCATGGCTGTCCACCTGCGGCTGGTAAGGCTGTAATCTTACGACATTCAGTCGATGCCAAAGAAAGAAGCCATGTCACTCCCCGTCTTTATGCGCCAAATTGCGGCCGCCAGCCCCGGTACGCCGGACGTCATGCATGTTGTGACAAGTCCGCTGCCCACATTCAACGAAAACGACATCCTGATTCGCGTTGCCTACGCCGGTGTTAACCGTCCGGACGTTGCGCAGCGGCAGGGCAACTATGCGCCGCCTCCCGGTGCCTCGCCGATCATGGGTCTGGAAGTTTCCGGTGAGGTGGTTGGCGTCGGGGCAAACGTTTCGCGCTGGAAAATCGGCGATCAGATTTGTGCACTTACCCCGGGCGGTGGCTATGCGGAATTTTGCACAGCGCCCGCCGCGCATTGCCTGCCAATTCCCCGGGGACTATCGATGCTTGAAGCGGCTGGCGTGCCGGAGAATTTTTTTACCGTCTGGGTGAACGTGTTTGAAACCTGCGCCTTGAAGGCGGGAGAGAGGTTTCTGGTCCATGGCGGTTCAAGCGGTATCGGATTGACCGCGATTCAACTGGCCAAAGCCTTCGGTGCCGAGGTCCTTACCACTGTCGGCAACGAAGAAAAAGTCGCATTCTGCAAATCAATCGGTGCTGATCACGTTTTTAATTACAAGACGCAGGACTGGATGAATGAGATCGCGACGATCACCGCGAAGAAAGGTGTGAATGTGATACTCGACATGGTCGGCGGTTCATACATCGAAAAGAACCTGCGCTCATTGGCAATGGAGGGGCGATATTGTTTCATCGCATTCTTGGAAGGCGGAAAAGTCGAGGTCGATTTCCGGCCGCTGATGATGAAGCGGCAGACAATCACCGGCTCAACCTTGCGGGCGCGTCCGGATGCACAAAAGTCGGCGATAGCCGCCGCGCTCGAAGCCAAGGTTTGGCCGTTGCTATCCACTGGAACGGTCAAGCCGGTGATTCATCATACCTTTGCACTCGAGTCGGTTGCCGACGCACACCGGCTGATGGAGTCGAGTGCACATATCGGCAAGATCATGTTGAAGGTAACGGCGTAACCGCGGTCGGATTTCTTGATGAAAACAAAAAAGCCGGACTTGTCAGTCCGGCTTTTTTGTTTTCAGGCACCGCTCAAAAACTAGAACGGAATATCGTCATCCATATCATCGAACTTTGCCGCGCCACCTTTATTTGCCGCCGGTTTTGACGCGCCACCCGAACTTGGGGCAGACGCACGTGAATACTCGCCGCCGCCCGCATCACCGCCACCCATACCCTGGCGCGAACCCAGCATCTTCATTTCATCAGCGATGATTTCCGTGGTGTACTTTTCAACCCCGTCCTTATCCGTCCACTTGCGCGTCTGTAATTTGCCTTCAATATAAACTTGCGAACCCTTCTTCAGGTATTCGCCGGCAATCTCGGCAAGGCGCCGATAGGTTGCAATACGGTGCCACTCCGTCTTTTCCTGCTTTTCCCCCGACGTCTTGTCTTTCCAAGACTCAGTCGTGGCAATCGAAAAATTCGTGATCGCAGTGCCGTCAGGCATGTAGCGTGTTTCCGGGTCGCGGCCAAGATTGCCGACGAGAATGACCTTGTTGACTGATGCCATGATTGCTCCTGCGCCTTTTTGGGGTTTACGTAACTTGGTGAACCAACTGCGCTATTTTACCCGCCATTTGCGGGCAATATCATTGTCCCAAACGTCGAAATCTGTTCAGATTGAAACCGGAAAAGAGTATTATTGCTGGTTGCCCTTGCCTCTTGTAAGTAGCCAAAAACAGGTTGGTAATGGGTACATATGGCCGCGGATCTATCCCGATCCAGCGGTCGGGTACTTTTGAATAGATAGCGCATGGACTTCATTAAAATACGCGGTGCCCGCACCCACAATCTCAAGAACGTCAGCCTTGACCTGCCGCGTCATTCGCTGGTGGTCATCACCGGGTTGTCAGGTTCCGGAAAATCGTCGCTCGCCTTTGACACCTTGTACGCAGAGGGTCAACGCCGTTACGTAGAATCACTTTCGGCATACGCACGTCAATTCTTGCAATTGATGGAAAAGCCCGATGTTGACCTGATCGAAGGCCTGTCTCCCGCCATCTCAATCGAACAAAAAGCAACATCACACAATCCGCGTTCGACGGTCGGAACGGTGACGGAAATTCATGACTACCTGCGGCTGTTGTTTGCGCGCGCCGGAACGCCATATTGTCCGGAACACCAGCTGCCGCTTGAAGCACAAACCGTTTCGCAAATGGTCGATACGGTTTTATCCCTGCCGCAGGACACAAAATTAATGCTGCTGGCACCCGCTGTCGTTGGACGCAAGGGTGAACACCTTGATTTGGTGGATGAATTCCGCAGCCAGGGATTTGTACGGCTGCGCGTCAATGGCAAGGTCCTTGAGATTGACGCCTTTCCAAAGCTCGACAAACAGAAAAAACACACCATTGAAGTTGTTGTCGACCGGCTAAAGACAGCACCAGAGTTGAAACAGCGCATCGCCGAGTCATTTGAGACCTGCCTGCGGATCGGCGAAAACAAGGCGATTGCCGTGAATATGGATTCGGCAAAGGAGACGCTGTTTTCCTCGAAATTTGCCTGCCCCGAATGTGACTACTCGCTAGCCGAAATGGAGCCTCGTTTCTTCTCCTTCAACAATCCAATGGGCGCATGCCCCAGCTGTGATGGTTTGGGTGAAATCACTTTTTTTGACCCAAAACGGATCGTGACTTATCCGGGCCTTTCGCTCGCCGGCGGCGCCATCAAAGGCTGGGATCGACGCAACCAGTTTTATTTTCAGATGTTGATCGGGTTGGCCGAACACTTTCAATTCGAAATTGATAAACCTTTCGACAAGTTAACGCCGGAGGCGCAGCAGATCATTTTGTTTGGCTCCGGCAAACAAAAAGTCCCGTTCAACTACCCAGGCGAGCGCGGCAAACCGATTGTCCGCGAAGATGTATTCGAAGGAATTGTTCCCAATTTCGAGCGTCGCTATCGCGAGACAGACTCAATGGCCGTACGTGAGGAACTGGCGAAATATATCTCAACAAAAGCCTGCCCGGACTGTGAGGGAACCCGTTTGCGCCGCGAAGCGCGAAATGTAAGGGTTGGCAATAAGTCACTGCATGAGCTGTCAGCCATGGCGTTGAAAGACGCGTCAACCTGGTTCGCAAACGTCAAGTTGACACCGCAAAAAATGGCGATCGCCGAGCGCATCCTGTCCGAAATTTCCGCGCGCCTGCAGTTTTTGAACAATGTCGGACTTGATTATCTTTCGCTGGTTCGATCAGCCGACACGCTTTCTGGCGGTGAATCACAGCGAATTCGCCTGGCATCACAGATTGGCTCCGGTCTAACCGGCGTCATGTATGTGCTCGACGAGCCGTCAATCGGGCTGCATCAACGCGACAATGCGCGCTTGCTCGAGACCCTGAAGCGGTTGCGCGATCTCGGTAATTCCGTGATCGTGGTTGAGCATGATGAAGACGCCATTAACGCCGCCGACTATGTGGTCGACATGGGGCCCGGCGCCGGTGTCCACGGCGGCATGGTGGTTGCCGAGGGGACACCGGCACAAATCAAAAAATCATCCCAATCGTTGACCGGTCAGTACCTTTCCGGCAAAAAAGTCATCACCACGCCAAAATCGCGATTCAAATATGACAAGAAGAAACTTCTGGTCATCAAGGGTGCGCGCGGCAACAATTTGAAGGATGTCACCTTCGAACTACCGGTTGGCGGATTGACCTGCGTCACCGGTGTATCGGGATCCGGCAAGTCCACACTAATCAATGACACGCTCTACAAAACGGTTGCGCATCACTTATATGCCTCCACCAATGATCCGGCGCCATTCGATAGCATTGAAGGGCTTGACCATTTTGACAAGGTGATTTCCGTCGACCAGTCGCCAATCGGCCGCACACCACGCTCAAATCCGGCGACCTATACCGGATTGTTTACACCGATTCGTGACCTGTTTTCTTCGGTACCTGAGGCGCGTGCGCGCGGCTATGGCCCCGGACGTTTTTCATTTAACGTCAAAGGCGGCCGCTGTGAAGCCTGTCAGGGTGACGGCGTGATCAAGGTCGAAATGCATTTCCTGCCGGACGTTTACGTACCATGCGATGTTTGCCACGGAAAGCGATACAACCGTGAAACGTTAGAAGTGCATTACAAGGGAAGGAACATTACCGAGGTTTTGGCGATGACTGTCGAGACGGCGTTTGAGTTTTTCAAGCCTGTCCCGGTGGTTGCACGTAAATTGCAGACGCTACTCGACGTCGGCTTGGGTTACATTCGGTTGGGTCAAAGTGCGACGACTCTTTCTGGTGGCGAGGCACAGCGGGTAAAACTCTCGCTCGAACTATCCAAGCGCGACACGGGCAAGACACTTTTTATCCTCGACGAACCGACCACCGGCTTGCACTTTCACGATATTGATATGCTGCTGAAGGTGTTGCACCGCCTGCGCGACCATGGGAACACGCTGGTGGTCATCGAACACAACCTGGATGTCATCCGTACAGCCGACTGGGTGATTGATTTGGGGCCAGAAGGTGGCGATGGCGGCGGCAGGATTCTCTGCGAAGGACCGCCGGCGACAATTGCGCAACATGCACAAAGCTACACTGGGAGGTATCTTGCGCCCATGTTGGGCCTTGCCAAACAGAAAAAATCGGGCGGCACCATTGGCGGCGGTGTTTAGCCCTTGAGGTCCGTCCCACATGAGTGAATCTTCCGGCTTACTATAATCGGCCAACATGAATCCGCGCAATATTCTCCTGGATAGCTTCCGCGTCGCGCTGAACGCAGCAGACCCGATGATTGTCGTGCCCGGACATTTGCCCGCTCCACCAGACCCGCACAAGGGCAAGACGCTTGTTGTTGGCGCCGGTAAGGCGGCGGCGGCCATGGCTAAGGCAGTTGAGCAGAACTGGCCATCGCAATACCCGCTGGAGGGTTTGGTGATCACACGTTATACACACGGGTATTCTGGTATCGATGCGTTGACACGTATTCGTATCGTCGAGGCCGGACATCCCGTTCCCGACGAGTCGGGAGAGTCGGCCGCCTGCGAGATCATGGCAATTGTCACGTCTGCCAGCAGGGACGATCTTGTACTTGTCCTCATTTCCGGCGGCGGATCAAGCCTGCTTTCTCTTCCTGCGGGCGATATTTCCATGGATGATTTGAAGGCTGTCACGCGTGAACTGTTGTCCTCCGGTGCGCCGATTCAGGAAATGAATGTCGTACGTAAACATCTTTCCGCCATTCAAGGCGGTAAACTCGCGGCGCATACCTCGGCGCGTGTGGTCGCATTAATCATTTCAGATGTGACCGGTGATGATCCTTCGTCGATTGCATCGGGGCCAACAGCGCCTGACGCGTCAACCTATCAGGACGCGCTTCGAATTCTCAACCATTACCGAATCACGCCGCCGGTATCCATCGCCAGACATCTGTCAAATGGTGCGCGGGGCGATATTGCCGAGACACCAAAACCCGGCGACCCGGTTTTTCAGCGCGTTCAGAATAATGTAATTGCAACCGCGTATGCAAGCCTTTCCAAGGCCGCTGCCTTTTTTCAGCAACGCGGGATCACCCCGATGATTCTTGGTGATAGCGTGACCGGTGAGGCGCGTGAAGTTGCCAAGGTTTACGCCGCACTGGTGCGGCAGATCAAAGCTCATCACCATCCAATCAAGCCGCCTGTTGCGTTGATTTCGGGCGGCGAATGCACGGTGACATTGCGCGACGGCATTACCGGGCGTGGCGGCCGCTGTAGCGAATTCCTGCTTTCTTTGGCCATTGAACTGGATGGAATTGAAAATGTATATGCCATTGCCTGTGACACCGACGGTATTGACGGATCCGAAGACAATGCCGGCGCCTTCCTGACGTCAGATTCGCTGGCGCGCGCGCGCGCACTTGCGATCGAACCCCAATCGCGGTTGGTGGCAAATGATGCGTACGGCTTCTTTTCTGCCTTGAATGACTTGGTCGTGACCGGTCCGACGCGCACGAACGTAAACGATTTTCGCGCGATATTGATTCTCTAGCTGCCACAGTTCCGGGCGCGTGCCCTGCCTGAAAATTGGACGTAAAAAAAGCCGGAATCTCCGGCTTTTTTTTATCTGACTGTTAATTACGCTGCGGCTTTTTCTTCCACAGCCGCAGTTTCATCGACCATCGGACGATCAACCAGTTCAACCAATGCCATTGGCGCGTTATCGCCTTGCCGGAAACCAAATTTCAGGATGCGCAAATAGCCGCCTTTGCGCTCTTTGTGACGCGGGCCCAGTTCGGCAAACAACTTGCCGACCATATCGCGGTCACGCAGGCGGTCGAATGCAAGCCGCTTGTTTGCCAGCGTGTCAACTTTGCCAAGTGTGATAAGCGGTTCTGCAACACGGCGCAATTCTTTCGCCTTTGGCAACGTCGTCTTGATGACTTCGTGCAGAAAAAGTGAATTGGTCATGTTGCGCAACATCGCCAGGCGATGTGAGCTGGTTTTATTGAGTTTACGGAGACCGTGACGATGACGCATGATAAATTTCCTTAAATTTCTTGGCCGTTGATGACACCAGCCTTGTTATCGTTATGGGTTGTAAAAAAATGCGGGGCCGGAGGCCGTCCTACGGGCACCCAGGCAGCAGGCGCCCCTTTCAAGATTGTCGATTACTTCGTGACCCCAGCCGCCGGCCAGTTTTCAAGCTTCATACCCAGTGTTAGCCCTTTGCTGGCGAGCACTTCCTTGATTTCGTTCAACGACTTACGACCAAGATTCGGTGTCTTCAACAACTCATTCTCTGTACGCTGAATCAAGTCGCCAATGTAATAGATATTCTCAGCCTTCAGACAGTTTGCAGAGCGAACGGTGAGCTCGAGATCATCAACCGGTTGCAGCAAAATCGGATCAACTTGCGGCGATTTTGCCTCTTCCGCAAGCATTGGCGTGCCTTGCAGATCGGCAAAGACGGAAAGCTGGTCGACCAATACACGTGCGGCGTAGCGAACCGCCTCTTCAGGCTCGATCGATCCATTGGTTTCAATATCCATTACCAGGCGGTCGAGATCGGTGCGCTGTTCAACACGTGCGCTCTCGACGGCGTATGAAACGCGACGAACTGGCGAATACGATGCATCCAACAGAATAGAACCAATAGAGCGGTTGTCATCGTTACGACGCGCGGTTGCAGCGACGTAGCCGCGACCCTTTTCAACCTTGATCTGCATGTCGATCTTGCCGCCGGCCGTCAAATTGGCAATGACGTGCTCGGGGTTAACAATTTCAACGTCGTGTGTTTGCTCGATATCAGCACCCGTGACCGGACCAGGCGTTGATTTTTTCAACTTCAAGGTTGTATCGGTGCGATTGTGCAACTTCAACACCAGCCCCTTGAGGTTCAAGAGGATGTCGACGACGTCTTCTTGCACACCTTCAATAGTGGAGTATTCATGCAACACGCCCGAGATTTTAACTTCAGTGGGTGCATATCCGGGCATCGATGACAACAAAATACGCCGAAGTGCATTGCCGAGTGTGTGGCCGTAGCCACGCTCGAACGGCTCCATCACCACTTTTGCGTGGGCTGGAGAAATGTTTTCAACGTCGATGATGCGCGGCTTCAGGAAAGTCGTGGCATTGCTTTGCATTGACGGGAGCCTCTATAGAGTGACGCGCGCCGTGGCGTCCCACGGCGCGGGATTAAAACGGATTACTTGGAATAAAGTTCGACGACGAGCTGCTCGTTGATATCTGCAGCAAACTCTTGACGATCTGGCAGCGTTTTAAACACGCCTGAAAACTTTTTGGTATCAACTTCAACCCAACTTGGAAAGCCGTTCGCTTCGGCAAGCTTCATCGCATCAACGACGCGAAGTTGCTTTTGTGCCTTTTCTTTCAACGACACGACGTCGTTTGGCTTCAACAAGTAGGATGGAATATTGACCGGCTTGCCGTTCACCAGGATGCCGCAATGGCTGACCAACTGGCGCGCTTCTGCGCGAGTAGAGCCAAAGCCCATGCGATATACACTGTTGTCCAGACGCGATTCAAGCAGCTGCAAAAGGTTTTCACCGGTTGCACCCTTGCGACGCTCAGCCTCGGCGAAGTATGTGCGGAACTGACGCTCCAACACACCGTACATCCGGCGAATTTTTTGTTTCTCGCGCAGCTGCGTTCCATATTCGGACACACGCGACTGCTTCGCGCCGTGCTGACCGGGACGCGATTCAAGTTTGCACTTCGAGTCAAGCGGACGACGTGCGCTCTTCAGGAAGAGATCGGTTCCCTCGCGACGCGAGAGCTTACATTTAGGACCAAGATAACGTGCCATTTTTATTCTCTCTCAAATTACATGCGACGGCGCTTGGGCGGGCGGCAGCCATTGTGCGGAACCGGCGTGACATCAGCGATCGACATGATCTTGATGCCAAGCGCGTTAAGCGCACGAACTGCGGATTCACGACCCGGGCCCGGGCCCTTGATACGTACTTCCAAGTTCTTGATGCCACACTCTTGGGCGGCCTTGCCTGCGGCTTCAGCGGCAATCTGCGCCGCGAAAGGTGTTGACTTACGCGAGCCTTTGAACCCCGCACCACCCGAGGTCGCCCATGACAAAGCATTGCCCTGGCGGTCGGTGATGGTGATGATGGTGTTGTTGAACGACGCGTGAATGTGCGCGATGCCTTCCGACACATTCTTTTTGACTTTCTTGCGAACGCGTGTTGCAGCAGCAGTCGGTTTTACCATTTTGGATTACCTCGTTACGAAACTAAATTAGGCTTACTTGGCCAAACGCACGGCCTTGCGGGGCCCCTTGCGCGTGCGTGCAGTGGTACGCGTACGCTGACCGCGCACAGGCAGACCCTTGCGATGACGTGTACCGCGATAGCAGCTTAAATCCATCAGACGCTTGATCGACATTGACACTTCACGGCGCAGATCACCCTCAACGGTGACTTTGCCAATCTGCTCGCGCAGTTTGTCCATGTCGCCGTCGGTCAAATCTTTGATTTTCGCCGACTTAGAAACGCCAGCCGCAACACAAATTTTCTGCGCGGTATGACGACCAATACCGTAGATCGCAGTCAATGCGATCTCGGTATGTTGATGATTTGGGATGTTTACACCAGCAATACGTGCCATGTTGGTCTCTCTTAGCCTTGACGTTGCTTATGACGCGGTTCTTTGCAAATCACGCGCAAAACACCCTTGCGACGGACTAACTTGCAATTGCGACAGATTTTTTTAACAGATGCCTGGACTCGCATTTCGTTCTCCTTGCTTCCGGCGATTATTTTGCGCGGAAAGTAATACGTGCTTTCGTTAAATCATATGGCGAAATCTCTACCGTGACTTTGTCTCCTGGCAAAATGCGGATGTAGTGCATGCGCATTTTTCCGGAAATATGCCCCAATACGACATGACCATTTTCCAATTTCACCCTGAACATCGCGTTTGGCAATGTTTCAAGGATTTCGCCCTGCATTTGAATCGTTTCTTCTTTTGCCATTAATGCGCTACCAATCCTTTTGTATTGTCTTACCGTACCGGAAAGCCTGCGCCGCCCTTGAAGTTGGCCTTCTTGAGCAAGCCTTCATACTGGTGAGACATCAGATAGGCTTGAAGCTGTGCAATAAAGTCCATGGTGGTCACGACAATAATGAGCAAAGAAGTGCCGCCAAAATAAAACGGTACGTTCCAACGCATATGCAAGAATTCGGGCAACAAACAAACCGCCGTAATATATGCAGCACCCACCAAGGTCAAACGCATCAAAATCTTGTCGATGTAACGTGCGGTCTGTTCGCCCGGACGGATCCCCGGCACAAACGCACCGCTCTTTTTCAGGTTTTCTGCCGTTTCCTTCGAGTTGAATACCAACGCGGTGTAGAAAAAGCAGAAGAAAATAATTGCGGCTGCATAAAGCAAAGCATATAAGGGCTGTCCTGGTGCCAATGCCGCACCAATGTCTTTCAGCCAAACCATCTGGTCGCTCTGACCGAACCAGCCCGCAACCGTCGCCGGGAACAAGATGATAGACGATGCAAAGATCGGCGGAATCACACCAGACATATTCAATTTCAGCGGCAGATGTGATGCCTGCCCGCCGTACAACTTATTGCCCACCTGCCGCTTTGCATAATTCACGAGTATCTTGCGCTGCCCGCGCTCGACAAAAACCACAAAAAACGTCACAAACACAACCAGCGCGAGGATAAACAGGAACGCAGGAATAGACATTGTCCCGTTACGCACCAGTTCCATCGTGCCGCCAATTGCACCAGGCAATCCAGCGACGATGCCTGAAAAAATAATGAGCGAAATTCCGTTACCGATACCACGCTCGGTAATTTGCTCACCAAGCCACATCAAGAACATGGTTCCGCCAACCAGCGTCACAACGGTCACAAAACGAAACATCATGCCAGGGTCGATAACAAGGCCTTGCTGTGACTCCAACGCTACCGAAATTCCGACCGCTTGAAACAGCGCCAATGCAACCGTTCCATAACGCGTGTATTGGGTAATCTTGCGACGGCCTGCTTCACCCTCTTTTTTCAACGCCTCAAGCTGGGGTGATACCACCGTCAATAACTGCATGATGATCGATGACGAGATATACGGCATGATGCCAAGCGCAAATACTGAAAAGCGCGACAGCGCCCCACCGGAGAACATGTTAAACATGCCCAAAATACCACCGCCCTGCGTATCGAACAGCTTGGATAGCTGGACAGGGTCGATCCCCGGCACCGGAATATGCGTTCCGATACGGAAAACGATCAAGGCCAGCACCAAGAAGATCAGGCGACGTTTAAGGTCGCCCATCTTGCCGATTGCCGCTAAAGGATTGGAAGCCAAACGATTGTTCCTAGTCTTAGATCAAGCTTTAAACTGCAGGCGCGGATTCAACCGAGCCACCAGCTGCTTCAATAGCCGCTTTGGCACCTTTTGTCACACCGATACCAACCAGCTTGACCTTTTTTTCGATGGCGCCGGACAAGAATACTTTTGCCGACAATGAACTCGGCGCAATAATATTTGCCTGCTTCAAAACCAACAAATCAATTGTGTCTACGGGCAGCATCGCAATTTCAGATAAACGAACTTGCGCGGTGTCATTCCGTGTCAGGGAAATAAAACCCCGCTTTGGCAGCCGGCGCTGGAGTGGCATTTGCCCACCCTCGAAACCAACCTTGTGGAAACCACCCGAGCGCGACTTTTGCCCCTTGTGACCACGACCTGCCGTTTTGCCAAGCCCGGAGCCAATACCGCGACCTACGCGTCGCCGGCTCTTTTTTGAACCCTCTGCGGGTTTGATGTCATTTAAGTCCATGGTTCTTAGCCTTCAACCTGAAGCATATAGATCACCTTGTTGATCATGCCGCGATTTGCCGGCGTATCAATTACAGTGACGGTGTGATGACGTCTTTTCAAGCCCAGCCCCCGAACGCACGCCTTGTGCGCCTCGAGTCGGCCGATTGTGCTTTTGAGCAACGTCACTTTGATTGTTTTCTGGTTAGTCATAATGAACCTCGATTAGCCCAGGATTTCTTCAATGGTCTTGCCGCGTTTTGCCGCGACTTCCGATGGGCGCGAAATCTGCGCCAAACCATCGAGCGTGGCGCGTACAACGTTGTAAGGATTGGTCGAGCCGTGGCACTTTGCTGAAATGTTGGTAATTCCCATCACTTCAAATACCGCGCGCATTGCGCCGCCCGCCTTGATGCCGTTGCCGTCGGCGGCCGGCTGCATAAATACTTTTGTGCCGCCGTGCTTACCGATCACCTCATGGTGAAGGGTGCCGTTCTTCAACGGGATCTTCACCAGCTTGCGGCGGGCCATCTCCATTGCCTTTTGCACGGCAACCGGGACCTCTTTCGATTTCCCCTTACCCATGCCAATACGACCATCACCATCACCAACAACGGTCAACGCGGCGAAGCCCAAAATGCGACCGCCCTTGACCACTTTGGTGACGCGATTTACGGAGATCATTTTCTCGCGTAGGCCGTCGCCTTCTTTGTCTTGAATTTCTGGTTTTGCCATTTGGAAACCCTTAATTAGAACTTGAGGCCGGCTTCACGCGCGGCATCTGCCAACGCCTTGACGCGGCCGTGATAGGCGAAACCTGCGCGATCAAACGCAACGTCTGACACACCAGCGGCTTTCGCACGCTCGGCGATACGCTTACCGACTTCTGCGGCAGCCGCAGCGGTTGAGCCGTTTTTCAATGTTGCACGCAACTCTTTTTCGGCAGTCGATGCTGCCGCCAGCACTTTTTGGCCGGTGGCATCGATTACCTGGGCATAAATGTGCGTGTTGGTGCGATTCACAGTCAGCCGAACCGCCTTCAAACGCGCAATGATGGCGCGGGTTTTGGCGGCACGACGCATACGGGATTGTTTTTTATCGATCATGGTTGCCTTCCTTACTTCTTCTTCGTCTCTTTGAGAACGATGACTTCATCGGCGTAACGAACACCCTTGCCCTTATAAGGCTCTGGCGGACGATAACCGCGCACAATGGCGGCAACTTGGCCGACCTTCTGCTTGTCAATGCCCTTCAAAATAATTTCGGTCGGTGTCGGCGTCTCAGCCTTCACGCCCTCAGGCATGTCATGCACAACCGGATGCGAATAACCCAGCGCTAGATTGAGCTTCGCGCCCTGCGCTGCCGCTTTGTAACCCACGCCGACGAGTGTCAGCTTGCGCTCAAAACCCTTATCCACACCCTGCACCATATTGGCGAGCAGTGCGCGCATTGTGCCTGACATCGCATTTGATTCCTGAGTGTCATTTGCAGCTTCCAAAACAATCTTGTCGCCATCTTTCTTGATGTTGACAAGGTTGTTTGCAGCTTGTTTCAAGGTTCCCAACGGGCCCTTGACCGTAATTTCGTTGGCGGCAATCGTCACTTCGACTTTTGCTGGAACGGTGATTGGTTGTTTACCGACGCGTGACATATTTTTTCCTTACACCACGATGCAAATGACTTCGCCACCGATACCGGTTGCGCGCGCCTTGCGATCCGTCATGACGCCCTTGGAGGTGGAAACAATCGCCACACCCAATCCGTTCATGACAGGTTTGATATCCTCACGGCCGCTATAAATGCGAAGCCCTGGGCGCGAAACGCGCTCAATCTTCTCAATCACCGGCTTGCCTGCGTAGTATTTAAGACCGACATTCAATTCGGACTTGCCGTCGGCTGTGCGCACATCAAAACCCTCGATGTAGCCCTCATCCTTCAACACGCGCGCAATCGCCACCTTCACCTTGGAAGACGGCATTGTCACATCAACTTTTTCCGATTGTTGCGCATTACGAATGCGGGTCAACATATCGGCGATCGGATCACTCATGCTCATAATTTTTTCTCCGCCCTACTTCTCTGCTACCAGCTAGCTTTAACCAGGCCCGGCACTTCACCGCGCATGGCAATTTTACGTAACTCACTACGACCCAGACCAAACTTGCTGTACACGCCACGCGGACGACCGGTGATTGCACAACGATTACGCAAACGGACTGGGCTGGCATTGCGGGGCAATGCCTGCAATTTCAAACGCGCCTGATAACGGTCTTCCTCTGAGAGGCTTTGATCAGCGATAACCTTGAGCAACGCATCGCGCTTTGGCTTGAATTTGGCGACAAGCTTTTCACGCTTGGCTTGACGATTAATAACAGCAAGTTTTGCCATGCGCTTAACCTCGGAAGGGGAATTTAAATGCGGCGAGAAGCGCTTTTGCTTCTGCATCGCTTTTTGCGGTTGTCGTGATCGAGATATTCATACCGCGGATCGCATCGATTTTGTCGTATTCGATTTCCGGGAAAATGATCTGCTCTTTCACACCCATGTTGTAATTGCCGCGACCATCAAATGAACGACCCGAAATTCCACGGAAATCGCGCACGCGCGGAAGTGAAACGGTGATCAGGCGGTCCAAAAACTCATACATGCGGTCTGACCGCAATGTCACCATGCACCCGATTGGGTAACCGTCGCGAATTTTAAATCCGGCGATCGATTTTTTCGACAGCGTCACCACAGGCTTTTGGCCGGCGATTTTTGTCATGTCGCCGACTGCGTGGTCCATGATCTTCTTGTCAGCCACCGCTTCACCGACACCCATGTTCAGGGTGATCTTGCTGATGCGCGGCACTTCCATGACTGACTTGTAACCAAAGTCTTTCATCAACTTTGGCACCACGGTCTCTTTGTAAAACGATTGGAGTCGAGCCATTTTCATCGTCCCCTTATGCGTCAACTTGTT
>JANMNT010000300.1:0-7247 GCA_031368465.1 Burkholderiales bacterium | reverse complement strand
GTTTGGCGGTCAATATTTCCTCAGGCGTGACCTTAAATTGATCAAGCTCGGCTTGCGGCAGGTAGATCCGGTCGCGGCGGGCGTCTTCGCCCACATCGCGAATGATGTTTGTCATTTGGAAGGCAAGCCCGAGGTTTTCGGCGTATTCAAGCGTTTTCGGGTTGCTGAACCCAAATATGCCGGCCGATAGTTGGCCAACAACGCCGGCGACGCGGTGACAGTAGAGATGCAACTCTTCCCAGTCACGGTAGCGTTTTTTGGTCAGATCCATCTCCATGCCGTCAATGATCTCATTCAGGCGTGCCGCGTCTATCTGGAAATCCCGTGTAGCCGGTAGCAGCGCCTGGCTGACCGGATGTGTCGGGTGGCCGGCAAACAAGTTGGCAATTTCGGTCCGCCACCAGCCGAGTTTGGCGCGGGCAACGTTATGGTCGGTGACGTCGTCGGCAATATCATCGACTTCGCGGCAGAATGCATAAAGTGCGGTGATCGCACGGCGCCGGTTGGGGGGAAGGAAACGGAAACTGTAATAAAAACTTGAGCCGCTGGCGGCGGCTTTTTGGGCGCAATAGTCGTCGGGAGTCATGTCAATTTTATTATTGCAGATGGCGCAATGCGCAGCCAATCCCATTTGGAAAGCGTCGGACGATATCGAAACACATCGCCATTTACCGCGTCAATTTTATCCAGAATGGCGAGGCCACCCGCGACGATCAGGCGCAATTCCGCGCCAAATCGCCCGGTCAACTTGTGAGAAAGCGGTGCGCCGCGCAACATCATGTTTCGCGCACGATCGGTTTGAAACGCCATCATTTGGCGCCAATGGTCTGACGCGGAACAACGCGCAATATCATCGTTGCCGAGGCCAAACCGCCGCAAATCATCCTGCGGCAAATAGACGCGACCAACGCCATTTTTCTGCCAATCGATGGCCACGTCCTGCCAGTGGTTGATCAATTGCAACGCCGAGCAAATGTCGTCGCTCATCAACAGATTGCCCGGACTGTCTGCTTTCAGCAAATGCAACAACAGCCGCCCGATCGGATTGGCCGAACGACGACAATAGTCCATCAGTGTGGCGAAATCGGGATAGGTGGTTTGGTTGACGTCTTGCACAAAGGCGTCCAGCAAATCCCGAAATAGCGAAATGGGCAGATTGTGGGCGCGTATCACGCCGCCCAGCGCCTGAAACAATGCCGAATCGCTGGTCGAGGACTGCTCAATTTTGGTAAGTTCCGCCTGATAGTGGGCCAACTTTGCGAGCCTTTCCGAAGCCGGCAGACTGCCTTCATCGGCAAAATCATCGGCACTGCGTGCAAACGCATAAATCACCCCGATCGGAACCCTCAACCGCCGCGGGAGCAGGATCGACGCAACGGGAAAATTTTCGTAATGTTCGACGGTCACGGCGTAAAAAAATCAGAGGTCGGCGGGTAACGGCGGGAAGAAAAAGTGCTGTTTGGTGCGCAAAGCAGCGCAGCGGATTATAGGCGCGGAATAGCGGCGAATGAGACGATTTCCACTGAAAGCATATACGAATCGGGTATAATTTCCGGCTACCCGGCTTCAGTAGACTCGTGCGAGTGTGGCGGAATTGGTAGACGCACTGGATTTAGGTTCCAGCGCCGTAAGGTGTGTGGGTTCGAGTCCCTCCACTCGCACCATTTTTTCGTATTGACCGCGGCCTGGACGCCATGGCTGCGAGTCAAGTTTGTTGGTCACTTTTCAGGAATACAGGAACGTATTATGCAAGCGCAAACCTCAACAGCCGCGAACAATCTGGAACGCAGCATTCACCTTTCGCTTCCCGCAACCGATATCGAGTCGGAAATCAATTCGCGCCTCAAGCGCATTGCCCGAACCACCAAGATGTCCGGGTTCCGTCCGGGCAAGGTGCCGTTCAATATTGTCGCCAACCAGTACGGCTTTCAAGTTCGTCAGGAAGTCATGTCTGACGTGGTGCAAAAGTCGTTCGCTGATGAAGTGCAAAAGCAGCAATTGCGCATCGCCGGCTACCCGCGATTTGAGCCGGCGAATTCCGGTGAATCAGCAGATAAGTTCGAATTCACCGCGACGTTTGAGATTTATCCTGACGTAAACGTCGGTACCCTCGCTGGCAAGCCGTTGGTGCGCCCTGAGGTTTCTGTGGCTGAAAAGGATGTCGAAAACACCCTGCATACCCTGCAAAAGCAACGGGCTTCCTACGATAAAGCCGAGCGCGCCGCGCAAAAGGGGGATTTCCTGGTCATCGATTTCCTGGGCAAGCTTGACGGCACGCCGTTTAACGGCGGTGACGCGCAAAATTTTGGCGTTGTTCTCGGTGAAGGCCGCATGCTGCCGGATTTTGAAGCCGCGTTGATTGGCATGTCGGGGGCCGAGGAAAAGACCTTTGATTTGACGTTCCCTGCCGACTACCAGCCGGAGCTGGCCGGCAGAACCGTCCAGTTTTCGGTGACGGTGAAGGTGGTAAATGCGCCAAAGCTCCCCGAGATCGATGCAGAGTTCGCCAAGACGCTGGGCGTTTTGGACGGCAATGTCGACACCATGCGTGCTGAAATCAAATCAAATCTCGGCAGGGAGTTGAAAAAGCGCCTGCAGTCCAAAGTTAAAGATCAGGTGATGGCGGCGCTGGCTGAGGTCAGTGTGCTGGAATTGCCGCGGTCACTGGTCGAATCGGAAATTGGGCGCCTGCAAGAGCAGGCGGTAAAGGATATGGAAGCGCGTGGCATGACCACCAAGGATCTTCAGTTGCCAACCGAGCTTTTTGTAGAGCGCGCCGAGCAGCGTGTGAAACTGGGCCTGATCCTGAGCGAAGTGATCGAACAAAACGAATTGCGTGCAAAGCCGGAGCAAATTCGCGTCATGGTTGAAGAGCACGCGGAGAGTTTTGAGGATCCGGCGCAAATGGTCCGCTGGTACTACAGCGACCCGCAACGATTGGCGGAAGTTGAATCAATGGTATTGGAAGACAATGTCGTTGAATGGGCGAGCAAACAAATGACGGTTTCGACCCCTGCCAAATCATTTGACGAAGTCATGGATATCAAGCGCTAGTGTGCTGACTGCCTACGGGCGCAGTGCAGCCGGCGCCAACATTTGGAGAAACAATGAAAAGTTTTAACGATTTCCAGTCGCGCGCGTTTGACATGACCGGCATGGCGCCGGGCCACCGCGACCAGTACGAGGCGCAGGGCCTGGGCTACATCCCGATGGTGATCGAGCAATCGGGCCGCGGAGAGCGTGCCTTCGACATCTATTCGCGGCTGTTGAAAGAGCGCGTTATTTTTCTGGTTGGCGAAGTAAACGATGCCACGGCGAATTTGATCGTCGCACAGATGCTGTTTCTGGAGAGTGAAAATCCCGACAAGGACATTTCGCTCTACATCAACTCACCCGGCGGGTCGGTAACGGCAGGCCTTGCGATGTATGACACGATGCAGTTTATCCGGCCGGATGTCTCGACCATGTGCACGGGATTCGCCGCCAGCATGGGTGCATTCCTGTTGGCTGCCGGTGCCAAAGGTAAACGATTGTGTCTGCCGAACTCGCGGGTCATGATCCACCAGGTGTCGGGTGGTTTCCGCGGTCAGGCATCTGATATTGCCATCCACGCCAAAGAGACATTGTTCCTGAAGCAGCGACTCAACGAAATCATGGCCAAGCATACCGGGCAGCCGATTGAGACGGTCGAACGGGACACCGATCGTGATAATTTCCTGTCTGCTGAAGACGCACAAAAATACGGTATCATCGACCGCATATTGGAAAACCGTACCCAAGTCTAGGCTTGGGTAAATCTGCAAGTGGTCGGGTGCCTGCGATATTCAGGCGCTCGTGGCAAGGCGGTTTTCCCAAACGATTGGTTGAGTGACGGGAAAAGGCGCGGCATGTCAGAAAAATCCGGCGAGAAGTTGTTGTACTGTTCCTTCTGCGGGAAAAGCCAGCACGAGGTGAGAAAACTCATTGCTGGTCCGTCGGTGTTCATTTGCGATGAATGCATCGACCTTTGTAACGACATCATTCGTGAAGAGGCACAGGCCGATCCAAACGCCAAATCCACCAAGCACGAGCTGCCAACGCCGCATGAAATTTGCAACATTCTGGACGAGTACGTCATCGATCAGTTGCAGGCAAAAAAAATTCTCTCGGTTGCCGTTTATAACCATTACAAACGGTTAAAGAGCAGTCCAAAGGATGCCGAGGTTGAGCTCGCCAAGTCAAATATTCTGTTGATCGGTCCGACCGGTTCCGGCAAAACACTTCTGGCGCAAACCCTGGCGCGATTGCTCAATGTGCCGTTTGTCATCGCCGATGCAACAACCCTGACCGAAGCCGGTTACGTGGGTGAGGATGTTGAAAACATCATCCAGAAACTTTTGCAAAAGTGCGACTACGACGTCGAAAAAGCCCAACGTGGTATCGTCTATATCGACGAGATTGACAAGATTTCAAGAAAATCAGACAACCCCTCGATTACGCGCGATGTATCCGGTGAGGGTGTTCAGCAGGCATTGTTGAAGCTGATTGAAGGCACGATTGCCTCAGTCCCCCCGCAGGGAGGTCGCAAACATCCCAATCAGGAATTTGTCCAGCTCGATACCACCAATATCCTGTTTATTTGCGGCGGTGCATTCAGCGGCCTGGAAAAAGTCGTTCAAAACCGAACGGACAAGGTTGGCATCGGCTTTGGCGCAGATGTACGCAGTGATGCGGATCGCAACGCAACCAATCAATTGCTGCGTGACGTCGAACCGGAAGACCTCATCAAATACGGTCTGATCCCCGAATTCGTCGGCCGGTTGCCGGTGGTGGCGACCCTCGAAGAGCTCGATATCAAGGCGCTGGTACGCATCCTGACCGAGCCAAAGAATGCGCTGACCAAGCAATATGAAAAGCTGTTTGCCATGGAAGGTGTTTCGCTTGAGTTTCGCGAAACCGCGCTGGCGGCGATTTCCAAACGTGCGCTCGAGCGCAAAACCGGCGCACGCGGTCTGCGGTCAATCATCGAGCAGGCTCTACTCGACGTGATGTTTGATTTGCCATCGATGAATAACGTCGAGAAAGTTGTTGTTGACGAAGGCACCATCACCGGCGACCATAAACCGTTGCTGATGTATTCCGAACAACCAAAGGCGGTTGGCGCTGATTCATGACATGGTGCCCAGGGCTTGTATTTTTAGTGCTTGATCCCCATTTCTTCAGCGTATTCTCCAAATTCCGCGCCAATGTTCTTTTGGTGCCATTTTTCTCCCGGGCTGACCTATGATTTCCGCTGATAACGAACCGCAAATCCTGCCACTATTGCCGCTACGCGACGTGGTGGTTTTTCCACATATGGTGATTCCGTTGTTTGTCGGACGCCCGCGCTCCATCAAGGCGCTTGAAGCGGCGATGGAAGAGGGTAAAAACGTCGTGTTGGTCGCGCAAAAATCCGCCGCAAACGACGACCCGTCACCAAAGGATTTGTACGACGTGGGATCGGTTGCGTCCATTTTGCAGATGTTGAAATTGCCTGATGGCACCGTCAAGGTGCTGGTTGAGGGAATTCACCGAGCACGCATTAATCATGTTCTGTCGGTACAAGAAAATTATGAAGCCGACATCACGCCAGTCCTGCAGGCCGAGGCGGATAACAACGAAATCGAGGCAATGCGCCGCAGTCTTTTCGGCCAGTTTGACCAGTACGTCAAACTCAACAAAAAAATTCCCGCCGAGGTGTTGACCTCGTTGTCCGGCATCGAAAGTGCCAGCCGCCTGTCCGATACCATTGCAGCGCATCTGCCGCTCAAGCTTGAACAAAAGCAGCAGATTCTGGAGAATTTTGATGTGCCGTTGCGGCTTGAGCAATTGCTCGGTTTGCTGGAAACAGAAATCGATATTTTGCAGGTCGAGAAACGCATCCGCGGCCGCGTCAAACGGCAGATGGAAAAATCGCAGCGTGAGTATTATCTGAACGAGCAGGTGAAGGCGATCCAAAAGGAACTCGGCGAGACCGAGGAAGGCGCCGACATTGACGAACTTGAGAAAAAAATCAAGGCCGCACACATGGCCAAAGAGGCGCGTGTCAAGTGCGAGGCTGAACTCAAAAAATTAAAGCTGATGTCGCCCATGTCGGCGGAAGCAACCGTGGTGCGCAATTACATCGACACCGTGGTGAATTTGCCGTGGAAGAAAAAATCCAAGGTCTCCAACGATCTTGGCAACGCCGAAAAAGTGCTTGATGCCGACCATTACGGCCTCGAAAAAATCAAGGAGCGCATTGTTGAGTACCTCGCGGTGCAATCACGCGTCGACAAACTGAAAGCGCCGATTCTCTGTCTGGTCGGTCCGCCGGGCGTCGGCAAGACGTCTCTCGGACAATCAATCGCCAAGGCGACCAACCGCAAGTTTGTACGCATGTCGCTGGGCGGCGTCCGGGACGAATCCGAGATTCGCGGTCACCGGCGTACCTACATCGGGTCGATGCCCGGCAAGATTCTTCAAAACATGACCAAGGTCGGTGTGCGCAATCCGCTGTTTTTGCTCGATGAAGTCGACAAAATGGGCATGGACTTCCGCGGCGACCCGGCAAGTGCGTTGCTGGAGGTGTTGGACCCCGAGCAAAACCATACGTTTCAGGATCATTACGTCGAGGTGGATTTTGATCTGTCCGATGTGATGTTTGTGGCAACATCAAACTCGTACAATATTCCGCCGGCCCTGCTCGACCGGATGGAAGTCATTCGCTTGTCCGGTTATACGGAAGACGAAAAAGTACATATTGCCCGCCAATATTTGCTGCCAAAACAGATGAAGGCAAACGGGGTCAAGGAAAATGAGCTCGCCGTCGCCGACCATGCGCTGCGTGATATCGCGCGTTATTTCACCCGTGAAGCCGGTGTCCGCGGAATGGATCGGGAAATCGCCAAAATTTGCCGCAAGGTGGTCAAGACCCACCTGACGAAGGCAAAAGAAGGCAAGTCGATGGTTACGGTGAAAAACCTCGACAAATATCTTGGGGTGCGTCGTTATTCATACGGCATTGCTGAAAAGACCAATCAGGTGGGCCAGGTAACCGGACTTGCATGGACTGAAGTCGGCGGTGAATTGCTGACAGTCGAGACGGCGGTGTTGCCAGGTAAGGGCGTGATTAAACGTACCGGCAAACTGGGCGACGTGATGCAAGAATCAATCGAAGCGGCGATTTCGGTGGTGCGTGCACGTGCCAAGTCGCTCGGTATTGCCAATGACTTTTATGAAAAAAATGA
>JANMNT010000263.1:0-4307 GCA_031368465.1 Burkholderiales bacterium | reverse complement strand
GACCTTTAATCAGCGCATCAATCCGCGCACCATCGCGTATGCGCGGCAGATGCGCGAAAAGTATCCCGACACCAAGGTGCTGATCGATGAACTGATGCGGGTCTATAACCGCGAGTTTACGTATACCTTTGAGCCGCCGCTATTGGGGGAAAATCCAGTCGACGAGTTCTTGTTTGAGACCAAACTTGGATTTTGCGAACATTATGCGGGCAGTTTTGCGCTGATCATGCGTGCTGCGGGCGTTCCCGCGCGGGTGGTAACCGGCTATCAAGGCGGCGAGGTGAATCCCATTACCAGACAGCTGATTGTGCGGCAGGCAGAGGCACACGCCTGGACGGAGGTATGGCTCGACGATCTTGGCTGGCTGCGGGTCGATCCCACTTTTGCTGTTTCACCATTGCGCATTAACCGGGGGATCAATGCGGCGCTGGGACCGGTCGGCGTGTTCGACACCATTGCCGAGGCCGACGTGTTTGGCGTGCTTAAGCAGGCGGTGTTTGCATGGGATGCCATCAACACCGAATGGAATCGATGGGTGGTCGGATTCAATCAGGACAGGCAGCAAAGTATGTTTGAAGGCTTTGGGATACCCAAAGTCGATTGGCAGACACTCGCCATCTGGCTGATCGCCGGCGTGTTCACAGCAGGCGGCTTGGTCGGACTGTTGGTATTGGCGCAGGGATATCGCAACCGTAAACCACCGGTGGTCGCAGCGTATGATCGTTTTTGCACAGCCATGGCACGGGTTGGATTGAACCGTCGACCGGACGAGGGGCCGCACGATTTTCTCGCGCGAATCAAACGTGACCGCCCCACTGATGCCGCGCAGGCGCAATTGGTGATTGATGCGTATGTTGCGACCCGATATGCACCCCCGTCATCGACGGCGCTGGACACGTTTTTGAAAGCAGCACGGCGTTTTCGCGTAACCAAATCTGACAATTCAAAAGTCGTTTAATGGCGTGCCGTTTCGGCCATTTTTGGCTCAAAATGGTCATGGATATTGATGTTCGAAATTTTGCATCCCAGTCCCGGCTGTAATTTTCGCCAGGGCCTTCATCCAGCCTCGTTTGGCTGCAGCAGACAACGCCAAGGAAAATCATGACAACACCCGACCCGACCAAACTCCCATCATGCAAAGAAAGCGTATCTGCTGCGGAATGGCAAATCCGCGTAGACCTCGCCGCGTGTTACCGGCTGGTCGCTGAATATGGCTGGTCGGACCTGGTGTTCACCCACATTACTGCAAAGATTGAGGGTGTCGACAACCAGTTTTTGATCAATCCATACGGTTTATTGTTCGAGGAAATAACCGCGTCGTCGTTGGTGAAAATTGACAGCAAAGGCAACAAACTGGATGTTAACAATCCCTTCACGGTAAATCCTGCAGGGTTTGTCATCCATAGTGCCGTGCACGCCGCACGCGACGATGCAAAATGTGTATTGCACACGCACACTGCCAATGGCGTCGCGGTGGCGGCACAACGCACCGGTGTGTTGCCGATCTCACAGCAGTCGATGGTGGTGTTGTCGAGTTTGGCGTATCACGACTATGAAGGCATCGCGCTCAATGACGACGAAAAGCCGCGTTTGGTACGCGACCTCGGCGACAAGACATTTCTGATGTTGCGCAACCACGGCCTGTTGACCGTTGGAAAAACAATCGCCGACGCGTTTCTGGCAATGTATTTTTTTGAGACCTGTTGCGCCGTACAAATTCGCGCACAGGCTGGTGGACGATTTGGCGACGACCTGATACCCGTACCACAGGCTATTGTCGACGGCACCAGGGCGCAAATGAACGCGGCAACGGCAGGCTTGGGTGGACAACTCGCATGGCCCGCCTTACTGCGTAAACTGGAGCGACGCGACGCAAGCTTCAAAAACTAAACACTGGATGCAAAAATGGAAAAGAAATATCTGACATTTCGTAGCTTCTATCCATACTACCTTTCGGAACACCGCAATCGTACCTGCCGCACGTTGCATTTTGTCGGCTCAACCGTTGTGCTTGCGATTGTGGCCACGATGATCCTCACGCAAACTTGGTGGCTAGCCTGGTTTATCCTGCCGGCAGGATACGGATTTGCATGGACCGGGCACTTTTTTTTCGAAAAAAACCGTCCTGCGACGTTCACCTATCCGATATTCAGCTTTGCCGCCGACTGGGTGATGTACGTCGAACTCATCACGGGGAAAATTGGTTTTTCGCCGCGTGCCAATGAGGCGCAACATTGAGGTCACCCGCCCGGCGCCGAATCTACCTGATGCGACATGGGTCGGTAAATTATTTTGAGCCCGGCGGCAGGCCATTGCCGCCGGATAACGTGTCACTTAACGATGCCGGCGTCCGTCAGGCCGTTGCCGCCGGAACATTGTTTGCGCAACACAAGGTCAAATTTGACCGGGTGATTGTCAGCGGACTGCCACGCACGGTTCAGACTGCGCAGCATGTCATGGCCGCGCTTGGCCGCGCGCAAAACGTCGAACATCGTCCCCCACTCGAGGAAATCCGCAGCGGCAAACTGGGCGACATTCCGGTAGACGAATTGCGTGCCAGTTTTACGCAGGTAATGGACGGCACGGCCGGCCTCGACACCCGCTTTCTCGGCGGTGAGAGTCTCGGCACGATGCTAGACCGGGTGCTACCCGAAATTGATCTGTTGCGCGCTGACAAAGGCTGGGATACGTTGCTGATGGTGCTACACGGCGGCGTGAATCGTGGCATTCTGAGTTACCTGCTATCCGGGGAAAAACGGCTTCTTGGCGGATTTGAACAGAGCCCCGCTTGCATCAATATTATCGACATCGGCATTGCAACCCGCGATGTCGTCCTTCGTACCGTCAATCTTTCGCCGACTGATTGGTTGCAAAACGATACGCGCTCGACAACGATGGAGATGCTGTTTGGTGAATATGCGCGACACAGACAGAAGCATGAAATATGACTGATCAATTTGGGCACTTTGCCGGCACCAAACCGGTTTCAGAAAAACACCGATTGGACGTCGGCGCACTGACCGCCTGGCTCCGTTCCGATTTTGGCACTGACTTCACCATTACCGCGGTAGAGCAGTTTAAGGGCGGTCAGTCGAATCCGACATTCAAGTTAGTCACACCGGGCAGGTCGTATGTAATGCGAGCCAAGCCGGGGCCGGCTGCAAAATTATTGCCTTCCGCCCATGCCATCGAACGCGAGTATGCAGTCATGGCCGCGCTGGGTCGCGCCGGAATGCCGGTGCCAAAAACTCATACGTTGTGCGAGGACGAATCAATCATCGGCCGCGCATTTTTTATTATGGAGATGGTCGATGGCCGGATTTTGTGGAATCCGGGATTGCCCGGCTTTTCACCCGCAGAACGGGGCGCAATCTTTGATGAAATGAACCGCGTGATAGCCGCGCTACACCAGATTGATTTTAATTCGATTGGACTGGCCGAGTTTGGCAAACCGGGCAATTATTTCGAGCGCCAGATCGGACGCTGGACAAAACAGTACCGCGCATCCGAAACGCAAACGATCGAGGCAATGGATCGATTGATCGAATGGCTGCCAAAAAATATTCCGGCAGGTGAAGAAGTATCGATTGTGCACGGTGATTTCAGGATGGACAATCTGATTTTTCACCCAACCGAATCGCGCATTCTGGCCATTCTCGACTGGGAACTTTCCACACTCGGCCATCCTCTCGCGGACTTCGCCTACCATGCCATGGCATGGCATGTGCAGCCCGACACCTTTCGTGGTATCGCCGGTTTGGATCTGGCGTCACTTGGAATTCCCTCGCTCGAATCTTACGTGGCATCATATTGTGCACGCAGCGGGCGCAAGGATGGCATCGATAATTTCGAGTACTACCTTGCTTACAACATGTTTCGAATGGCGGGAATTTTGCAGGGCATCGCCAAACGTGCGGCCGACGGTACGGCATCAAGCGATCAGGCAACGACGATGGGAAAAGCGGCGCGCCCATTTGCTGAACTGGGATGGAAGTTTGCAGAATCGGTCGGCTAAGAAAGTGCAGCATACCGCCGCGCTTTTGCGACGGCAACATACAGATTGGGGCAACAATGGACTTCAGCTACTCACCAAAGACAATAGAACTGCAGCAACGTATGGAGACCTTTTACGCCGCGCATATTCTGCCCAATGAAAAGCGCTTTCACGACGAAATTGCCGCCAACACTGCAGCCGGTAAACGTTGGACGCCGGTCCCGTTGCTAGATGAACTCAAGCCCAAAGCGATTGCCGCCGGGCTGTGGAATTTGTTTATGCCGGGACAGCACGGTGCCGGACTCACCAATCT
>JANMNT010000235.1:0-7892 GCA_031368465.1 Burkholderiales bacterium | reverse complement strand
GTTTGGGAATGGACCCAGTCGTCCTACTCCCCCTACCCCGGTTTTGAAGCAGCGTCGGGAGCGGTGGGTGAATACAACGGCAAATTCATGTGTAACCAGTATGTGCTGCGTGGTGGATCATGCGTCACACCGGTAGCGCATATTCGCGCAAGCTACCGTAATTTTTTTCCACCGGATGCACGTTGGCAATTTACCGGTCTACGTTTGGCGCGGGATGGTCAATGAGCGCACGGGTCGACTACGCCGACTAACATGATAAAACCCGCTTCATAACCGGCATTCGCCGGCAAGCGATTTCCACGCTAAACGTTGATTTGTGGACGCCTATCTTGCGTAGAACACCCAGAATTCGGCGGCGGGATTTGTCCAGCACTTGATCTCAATGAACCCAGCCGCATTGAGCATGGCTTCAAATTCACTACGGTCATATTTGTACGAATTTTCTGAGTGAATTTTTTCGCCGGCCAGAAATTTTCGGTGCCGGTGATCTATCTCAACGGTTTGATCAAACTTCGCTTCCAAGTGCATTTCGACCCGACCTGCGGCTTCGTTATAAAACCCGACATGGCGCCACGCGGCAATATCAAAATTGCAGCCCAACAAACGGTTGATGTGCCGCAGCGCATTCAGGTTGAACGCCGCCGTCACACCCAATGCATCGTCATACGCAGCGTCAAGCCGGACTTTGTCTTTTTTTGCATCGACGCCGATCAACAGACCTCCACCGCCTTGTTCCGGACCGCGATTGATCATATGGTGAATCTGCCGCAGGAATCTGGTTGCGGAGGCCGGTGAAAAATTGCCGATTGACGACCCCGGATAAAACACCGTGGTTGCCCCAACAAACAATTCGGCGGGGATGCTAAGTTGTTGCGAAAAATCCGTCGCCAAACCAACCATTTCGGTCGCCGGAAAATCAGCGGCCATGTTGCCCAATGCCGTCGTCAGGGATGGTCCCGCAATATCAACCGCCAAATACCGTTGTGGGAAAAGATGCGGAAACCAGCCCAACGCCTTGCTGCAATCGCCGGCACCTAGATCAACAAACGTCCCTCCTTTGCCAACTGACCGGGCGATTTCACCACGGAATTGCTCGAAAATGGCGCGTTCGGTACGCGTCGGGTAGTACTCATCCAACTGGCAAATTGCGCCGTATAGCGCACAACCCAGCTCGTCGTAGAAATATTTGGGCTCAATCGACGCGGTTGGGGCACACAATCCTTCGATCAAACGCGACCGTTCGGCTAAATGATCGACATTTAATTGATTGATAATACGAACACTTGCCGCACGCATTGTTTTATTGCCACATTGTTGGTAAGTTAAGTATTGCTGCTAACGACTAATATAAGTGTAAGTCACGCGGTTTCGTTAATACGATCTTTTTGTCGTTTCGGTTGCACCAATTCACTACTCAATTATTGGAGACTCCCCCATGATCAGCTTTTCCTCCTCAAGGACAGTCAAGTCGCTGCTGACTTGCACGTTGTTCGCATTCGGCGCCAGCGCATTTGCACAACAGGTATTCCGTGTAACAACCATTCCCGAAGAAGCCGCAACCGAACAAATCCGCAAGTTCACACCAATTGCGCAGTACCTCGAGAAAAAACTCGGCTTCAAAGTTGAATTCATTCCGGTAACCGACTACCCGGCGGCCGTTGAGGCAATGGTCAACAAAAAAGTCGATCTCGTCTGGTTCGGCGGATTTACATACGTCCAGGCCAGCATCCGCTCCAAGGGAAAGGTCATTCCCATCGCCCAACGCGAGGAAGACACCAAATTTCAGTCGGTGTTTATCACTAAAACCGACTCCGGCATCAAAAAACTTGATGATCTGAAGGGCAAACAGGTCTCGTTCGGTTCAGCATCATCAACCTCAGGCCATTTGATGCCGCGCAGTTTTCTGTTGCAGGCCAAGATAGACCCTGAAAAAGACTTCAAACGTGTCGCCTACTCCGGCGCACACGATGCAACCATCGCATCGGTGGTCAGCGGCAAGGTTGACGCCGCAGCACTCGACATCACTGTCTGGAAGAAATTTGTGACTGAGAACAAAGTCGACACCAAGGCCGTCGATGTTTTTTACACCAGCCCCGGTTATTTCAACTATAACTGGGCCGTGCATGCAGACATGCCGGCTGATCTGCGCGCAAAAGTAACCAAAGCCTTGACCGACCTTGACCCGGCCACGCCAGAGGGCGCTGAAATCCTCAAACTCAACCGCGCAACACGTTATATCCCGACCAAGCCGGAAAATTACCAGGGCATTGAAGACGCAGCCCGCAGCGCCGGTCTGTTGTAACAGAAGACTCGTCCTTGAAACTCAGTACCGAGCGCCTGGGCGCGCGCCATCCGGCGGCGCGCGCAGGTGCGCCTGACGCATTGCGCGATGCGACGATCAGCATCGCAAGCGGCGAGCAGGTTGCCATCATCGGCCCGTCTGGCGCCGGCAAGACCACCCTGCTGCACGCGCTTGCCTGTGCATTGCGACCAAGCACCGGCCGCATAACGGTGGATGACGGCGATCCGTGGCAGGTTGCGCGGCGGGACCTGCAGACAATTCGTTGCCGCTTGTATTTGGCACCGCAAGTTCCACCGCTACCGCCACGGCAACGGGTGGTGACGTCGGTGCTGGCGGGAAGTCTGCCGGCGATGGGGTTTTGGAAAAGCATCAGGTCGCTGCTTTATCCGCAAAACATTGCCGGCGCGTATGCCGCACTTGCCAAATTCGATTTAGGCGAAAAAATCTTTGATCGTGTCGACCGCTTGTCGGGTGGCGAACGACAGCGGGTTGGCTTGGCCCGAGCGCTGGTTTCCCCGGCCAGCCTATGGTTGATTGATGAACCGCTCTCCGCGCTTGACCCCACCCGCGCAAGGCAGGTGATGGATACCTTGATCGGTGAAGCGCGTGACCGAAATGTCACCTTGGTCATGACGTTGCATCAGGTCGATGTGGCGCTTGCACGTTTTGCACGTATTGTTGGTTTGCGCGATGGGAAAGTCGCTTTCGATTTGCCGGCAAGCGAGGTAACACCTCAATGTCTGACCGAACTATATGCACAGCACGAGGACGAACTGCACGGCCCTGCGCCGGTCGGTGATCGGGTGGATGAGCCACCGCCCAATCCACCTGTTATGCATTGTCGCTAGGTCTCATGTCGTCCGTTCCGTCATCATCCCGACCCGCCGCGCCCAATCGTGACCCGGCGTGGGTCGGACGGGTTTTCTGGATGTCGCTTGCGGTCGTTTTACTTTGGCCGTTGATGGTTGCGACCGAATTCAAACCGTGGACGTTGTTCGATGCACAAAGCCGCAAGTCGTCGTTGCGTTTTCTGATGGATTTTTTTCCGCCGGTTGCCAATCGCGAATTTTTGGCATTGGTGGCAAAAGAAACCTGGCGCACTGTCGCCATCGCAACGGCAGGCATGACGCTCGCCATGGTCCTTGCCGTTCCCCTCACGCTGCTATCAACCAGCGCACTTTCCATCTCGGCGCTGACCGGCAAAATGGCAGCGCTACCGTTTGTCTTCCGGCAATTTATCCGTCTGGTGTTGATACTGCTGCGGAGCGTTCCTGAACTCGTTTGGGCGCTCATTTTTGTACGTGTGGTTGGCCTCGGCCCGACGGCCGGTGTACTGGCCATTGCGCTGACCTACGGTGGCATGCTCGGCAAGGTCTATGCGGAAATTCTGGAAAGTGGTGATGCCCACGCCACCCAAACGCTCATGCGTAACGGCAGTGGACGGCTTCAGGCGTTTTTGTACGGCCTGCTGCCACAGAATGCCGCTGAAATCACCTCCTACACCGTCTATCGCTGGGAGTGCGCAATCCGCTCTTCCGTGGTGCTGGGATTTGTCGGCGCCGGCGGGCTGGGACAGCAAATGGATAACTCGATGAAAATGTTCAACGGTGGCGAAGTTGCGACCATGTTGATCGTGTTTATTTTATTGGTCGCACTGGCAGACCGCGTAAGCAGTTGGTTACGCAAGGAGATCGGTTGATGTCTGCACGCCCTTCCCCGCCATATATGCGACAAAACCCAATATTTGACGCGCGCTGCCGCGCCTGCTGGTTCACGGTGGCCTTGATCGCGCTGATCATTTTGAGCTTTAGGAGTTTGAATCTCGACTGGGGTGCATTTTTTTCGCGCGAAGCCGCGGCAAGCATGGCTTCGTTTGTTGGGGAATTTTTCCCGCCTGACGTATCGCTGCCGTTTCTGGCCAAGCTATGGGTCGGTGTCATCGAAACGTTTTCCATGTCACTGCTAGGCACGGTCATGGCGATGGTGATGGGGATTGCAATCGCGCTACCAGCGAGCGCCGTCCACCGACCCGAGGAAAATGCCGGTGGACTCGCATGGGTGCGGCAACCAACACGTTTGTTGCTGAACGTGCTCCGATCAATTCCCGAATTGGTTTGGGCGGCGCTGTTGTTGATATCAGCTGGGCTTGGCCCTTTTGCCGGCACACTTGCGCTGGCATTTCACACTACCGGCGTATTGGGAAGACTGTTTGCCGAGGCGATTGAAAATGCCCCGCCCGGCCCGGCGTTTGCCTTGCGCGCACAAGGTGTATCAAACACCCGCATATTTTTCTACGCGACCCTGCCACAGGTGTTGCCGCAAATCATGTCCTACACCCTGTATCGCTGGGAAAACAATATCCGCGCCGCCGCCGTACTGGGTGTTGTTGGTGCCGGCGGATTGGGGCAACTGCTTTCGTTCCATATGGGTTTGTTTCATATGAATAAGACCGCGACGATTTTGATTGCCATGATTAGCTTGGTCGCACTGGTTGATTTTGCAAGCTACGTTCTGCGACGAATGATGTCGCGGTAGGGATTTGCCGCCAAATCAATCAACAATATGGGCGGGCGTTTCCAACGCCTTTTGGCTGAAGATGCGCATGGCTAAAGCGCTTTCAAATTTGAATTGGCGCGGCGGCCTGCGGCATCGCCGGCACCTTTCGAATCCCGCACGCGAGCCAAACTATTGGCTCGCTCTTCTCCGCCAATAAAAAAGCCCCTCGCGGGGCTTATTTATTGGCGGAGAAGGCGGGATTCGAACCCGCGGTAGGCTATGAACCTACGCACGCTTTCCAGGCGTGTGACTTAAACCACTCATCCACCTCTCCTAATCCTGCTGGAAACAACATGGCGCCGAATTTCTGACAGGCAACCAAGCACGCATTTTAGCCTACCGTCCGTACACCCGCCAAATCTACTTTTTCGCGAGAATCAGCCAGCGGAAACCAAACAGCTGTTTGAAAAATAATCCCGCCAGGATCAACACCATGCCGATATGCACCGGTGTCAGCCCGATCCATGTCGGAATACGACCTTGCGCGGTCCACCCCTGAAAAATCGAGAGCGTATTGTAGTAAAGGAAAAAAATAATCACGGCAAACACGCCGTTCCATGACGTGCCGGAACGCGGATTCACAAACGACAACGGAATCGCCATCAAGGCCAGGATAAGTGCCGCTACCGGCAATGCCAGACGCCAATGCAACTCGGCAAGGCGTTCCGGCGTGGGCTCACGCAGCAACACCCAGGTTGAAAGTTGTTTGCTGTTGGGCGCCTCGACGCCGATTTGCTTGCTTTCGATACGCAGCTTTTGGGTGACGAAGTCGACGATCCGAAAATCGAGCGCCCCCGGCGTCCCCTCATAGCGCCGGCCGTTTGATAACACCAGGAATTTATCGCCATTGGGTGTGATCTCGGTCGCGCCCTTTTCAGCCACAACGACGCCAAAGCGGTTGTTCTGGTTGTATTGAACAAAGACATTGTTGATGGCGGTCGCGTCGGTAGAGGTGTTGTCAACAAAAAATACCCGGTTGGAGCCACGCGCCTCAATAAAGCTACCCGGTGCAATACGCGAAACATCATCCTTGTTACGCAAAATCCGCTGATATTCAGCACTTTCCCGAAACGCCCACGGGGTCAGTACCGTGCTCAGGAGCGCCGTCACCAATACCACGGGAACACCAAACTTGAGCACCGGTTTCACCCACGCCACAATTGACAGCCCGGACGAAAACCAAACCGCCATTTCGCTCTCGCGGTAGCTGCGTGATAGGGCCACCAACACTGAAACAAACAGGCCGAGGGCGAGCAGCACCGGCAAATACGCGAGCAATGCAAAACCGATAAGCGCCAATACCGCCTCCGGCTCAACTGATCCGGATGCCGCGCGCCCCAGGTACGTGATCAGTTGGTGTGTCACGATGATCGCGATCAAAATACTCACCACACCCAGACTTATCGAGGTGAATTCGCGGGTCAAACTACGTTCAAAAATTTGCACGGGATGCGACCAGAATCATTCGTTTGCAAGGAAGTCATACCGCCGAGCGGCAATCGCCGGCGGTGGATTTGATATACCAGTCGGAGTATTGCATATTTGCCCCCCGCAGGCCTTGGCCGGCGTAACCGTCGGGAGGCGTTCAAGGATTCGGAAAAATCGCCAAATCCTCTAGAATCGGATTGGCCGGCTGCATCGATCGGGCGGAAAACTTAAGCAGACACAGATCGTTCGTCGATACACATCGAAATTCATCGCCCGCCACGCCACTCTGGAACCGAATGCCGACCGACATCAAAAAGAGCCATATCAACAAAAATCAATGGGCGCGTTTTGACGGGAAGCTGCCACTGATGGTGGCGTTGTTGATTTTTGTTGCGGTCAGTTGCGTGATCACATTCTTTCTCGGAAAGGATACCAACTGGGACCTGCTGAACTATCACCTCTACAGTCCCCACGCATTTTGGACGCAGGATCTGCGTGGCGATTTCATGGGCGCCAGCGCACAGCGCTACCTGAACCCGATCGGCTACCTGCCGTTTTATTGGATGTTCCAGGCAGGCTGGCACAGTTTAATCATCGGCATGATGCTGGCGGCGTTTCACAGCCTCGCTCTGTTTTTCCTCTGGATGATCTTGTCGAGGCATGTATTTGCCGGTGTGGCAAATGGGTCACTGTGGTCGGCAATATCCATGCTCATGGCGGCCACATCGCCGGTCTTTCTGGGTGTTATTGGCGGCACCTTCCTTGATCCAACCACCAACGTTTTTTTCTTTGCCGGCTTGTTGTTGCTTTTTGCGTATTTCCGCGAGGGCCAAACGGCAACCACACCGGTTTTTTGGGCGGGCGTCTTGTTCGGCGTCGCCGCCGGGTTGAAGTTGACCAATGTGATTTTTGGCGTTAGCGCCGCGCTCGCCTTGCTGATTGTGATCGGGCTCAATCGTGCCGGTGTTGCCGCCTTTGTGCGGGTGACAATTGGAGCGATATGTGGCGGCTTGATTAGTTCGGGATTCTGGTTTTGGCGGCTCTTCAACGAGTTTGGCAATCCGGTTTTCCCGCTGTTCAACCACTTGTTCAAGTCGCCGGATTTTCCAGTGACGGTGCTCGCCCATCGCCGCTTTATCGCCGATGGCTTCCTAGAGGCCGTTTCACAGCCGTTCCGAATGGCCGACTTTCACAGCTGGATCTACGTTGAACATAACGCGCCTGATTTACGATTCGCGGTCATTGCGGTCCTCCTGTTGCTGTTTGTATTAATCGTCATCCGCCGTACGACGGCGGCAACGCCTGTCCAAACCTCAGGCGCGGTCGGGACCGAATTATCTGGTGCAAGTCGCTTTTTACTGGCCGTCTTTTTCCTTTCCTATGTTTTTTGGCAATCGACCTCCGGCAATGGCCGCTACGCATTGCCGGTGCTTCTATTGGCCGGGCCTGTATTGGTCATATTGATCCGCCGCGTGATTGGCAACCGGCGTTTCGCGGTCATCATGTGTTTGGTCATCGCCGTCGTGCACGTTTTTCATTTTTCGGCGGCCGGTAACCCACGCTGGTCAAACGGGCCATGGACCAACAAATGGCTGACGATTGACGT
>JANMNT010000224.1:0-15650 GCA_031368465.1 Burkholderiales bacterium | reverse complement strand
ATTGGGAATGGGGCCTTGGTACCAATACCCAGTCATCTTCCCAATTTCAGAACATCAACAACATCAATTGGACGAGTGGGGTGCCGATCAAATACATGCTCACCTACAACAATGATGGCAGCGGAACCATCACGCTCTTTGTCAGCAGTAACAATACCCAACTCGCCACCAAAACCTTCCCCGCACCAGTGGCACCGGCAACCGGATTACGCAGCGGCAACGCCATCAAGGTCTATGTCAAGACCAGCGCCGGGCTCACCACATCGGCCACCGCTACCACCATCCAAAGTGTCAACGGCCAAGACATCGACTTGACCAACCAGCCCGCAACCACCATTAGTGCCGGTGGCAATAACGTCTTTGCCGAGGCAACCCTAATCATCGCCTTGCCAGATCCCGCCTTGGCCAGCCCGACCTTGCCCACCACCACCGCGCTGACGGTGAAAGGTACCGCCACCCTGACATGGCCAGGCGCGGCTTCGGCTATCCCGACCGGTAGCCGTTTAAACGCCACCATCAATGCCGGCAATATCACTTGCGGCAGCAGTGGCCCGCAAGCGCAAACGATCAACAATCTGACATCAACGCCAGCGAGCCCCGTCACCTACGCCCCCGCGCCAAACAACACAATCATACTGAGTGCCACCGGCGGTGGTAGTAACAACCCGGTCACCTTTGCCAGCACCACCCCAACGATTTGTACGACAGGAGGCAGCAACGGCGCCACGGTCACGATCCAATCGGCAGGCGCATGTACCATCACCGCAGACCAAGCCGGCAATGCAAACTTCACGGCGGCACCGCAGGTCACGAGTGCAATCACAATCAACAAGGCCAGCCAAACAATCAATCTGGGTGCGATTGCCAACCAAGAGTTGGGTGCCATGCCAGTAAACATCAGTGCGGTGGCGTCCTCAGGATTGGCGGTTAGTTTCGCCGTGAATACGCCAGAGACTTGTGGTGCCAGTAACACAACAAGCACAAGCGCCGCGTCCACAGCCGCAATCGCCGTATTGACTGCCGGCACCTGTACTGTCACCGCGAGCCAATCCGGCAACAGCAACTATGCCGCTGCGGCGGATGTTGTGCAGTCATTTGTGATTGCTCCGCGCACTGTTGCACTCAATACCGGGCTCAAATTCTGGTACCACACGACTAACAACATCCACCGGCGTAATGTCGATACCGATAGCAACGAATTCACCATCGCCGCCAGCCCTGCAACCAATACGGTTGTGCAGTTGTATGCCGAAGAAATCGGCGCCGTTTGGGTGCTCGGGACAGAACGGATACAGCGATTCAGTGACACAGGTACCGTTGTTGTTGATGTTGCTCTCAGCAGCATCAGCAGTAAGCCAATTCTGGCTTTGGCACTTGACCCTTACAACGAGCGTCTGGTTGGCCGCACCGCCAAACTCGATACGGACATAGCCGCCGTCCAGGGACGATTGATCACCCTCAATCCCCAAGGCCAGAAAGTTGCCGAGTGGCCAATCGAAGATCAAATTCGGCGTTTTAGCATTGAAGCGGATCAATCCATTTGGGTGCTGGGTAATAGCCGCGTCCATAACTTCGCACCGGATGGCACACTAATCGGCTTCATTCCATTTCAAGCGGACATGCTGAATCCGACTCTGATGGCTGTGGATGTTGCCGAGCAGATTGTTTGGCTTGGCCAGGATTCGCAGTTGATGGGGATCCCCTATGCGGTTATTCCACCCGTTCCAGCGGCACCGAGTGCCGTCGCAACAAAAACAAGTGCCGCACAACCTTCGTCACAATATAAGGCGGGCGGCGGCGCGAGTTATGGCATTGGCACCTTGGTGCGCGTCCAGCTACCACCACCGTTGGCCGTCATCGACGTGCTTGTACCGTTTTACGCGAAAAGTGTGATGGTGTTGGCTGCGTCGCCAACCAGCGCAGCAATATATGCATACACCACGCAGGGCAACACCATCTTTGGTACGCCTATTAGCGTTAACTACGGTTATGGCCCAATCGCCTTCACGGCGGTCCCGCCGCCGCCCGCTGTTGTTGCACCAACACCTGCACAGACAACAGTCGCTGTGACATTCCCGAATCGCGTCGTTGCGGTCAATGGTACCGGCAGTACCGTTGCGACCACACCGGTGTCGACGACACCGATTGCGCCTGCGCCAGTGGCATCCCCACCACGGCCAGTACTGAGCATCGTCAGTCCGGCCAACGGTACCAGCGGCACCTACCTGACAGCCATCCCAATCGTGACCACCGCCACGGTTGCGGTGAATACCATTAGTCGCGTCGAATTCATCGTCAACAATGTCACCAACACCATCAATAAAGGCCAGAGTGGCAACAGTGGCGACACGTACCAATTCAACTACGCGCCATTGGCTGTCGGCCCCATCACCATCACCATCCGCGCGGTGGATAATCGCGGCATCACCAGCGCCGCCAGCACGGTGACATTAAACATCGGCAAAGCCAATCAAATCATCACCGGCTTTACCAGCAACCCAATGAGCCCAATTGGCTTTGCGGCTTCGCCGAACAACACCGCCGAGCTCAGCGCAATCGGCGGCCCGACCGGCAATGTAGTTGTCTTTAGTAGTAACACACCCGCCATTTGCACCACCGGCAATCTCAACGGCCAACGTGTGACATTTGTTGGTGCGGGCAACTGTAGCGTCACCGCCAGCCAAGCCGGCAGCAGTAATTACAATGCCGCCACCGCCACGTTGAATATCAGTGTCACGCCGGGCGTGCAAGTGATTCAATTTGCCGCACCCACGCAAGCCTCAGGCGGGGCAGGCGACACCTTCCCGCTCGCCGCCATCGGCGGGCAGAGCGGCAACCCGGTCATCTTTGGCAGCACCACACCCGCAACGTGTACCGTCACCAACCAAGCCATGAGCGGCAGTGCGCCCAATCTGCAGAGCAACGCGATTGTGACCATCGTCAACATCGGTGTGTGTGGTATCACGACCAGCCAAGCAGGCAGCAGTAACTACAATGCGGCCGTCAATGTCACGGCGAGCATTGCATTGACCGGGGCGGTGGCGAAGCTATATTACATTCATGCGAATCATTTGGGTACGCCGAGGGTGATCACCAACGCGACGGACAATGCGAAGGTTTGGGAGTGGAAGAATGAGGATCCGTTTGGCAACAACGCCCCGGATGAAAACCCGAACGGGGTAAATGGCGCGACAGCATTCAAGTACAATCTGCGGTTTCCGGGGCAGTACTTTGATATGGAGACGAATACGTATTACAACTACTTTAGGGATTACGATCCGAGCACGGGGCGGTATGTGCAGAGTGATCCGATTGGGTTGGCGGGTGGCATCAATACCTACGCTTACGTCGGTGGGAACCCGATTGGTAACATTGACCCAAGTGGGTTAGATTGCGTGGCAACAGGTACTCGTGTTACGTGCACTCCGCCAGGCGGCGGCCCAACCGTCACATTCCCACGGCCGCCAGGTTGGCCGGCCACTATTAGTCCCGAATCCAACTTCTATCACTCCTACAAAATTCCGGTTGATATGGAAGGCGCAGATATCGCGTGTGTCATGCGTGAATTGGCGAACAAACCGACGCCTGGAAATCCAAGTCCGGCCATGCCCAACGGGACGAGCAATAACGCCACACCGAATCGTGCTCAGGATTTATTCAACCTCTTGGATCGCATCAGCTCGTTCGGTAGTGATCGCGGTGGCTACAACAATTCACCGGTAATTTCATACCAAATGGGAGGAAACGTTGTGAACGTCACACAGCCCGGCCATCCGCTACACCCTGGATACGTAGTGCGACAGCCGAATGGAAACGTGGTCAACAACTACGGTGAAGGAGCGGGCCGTTTGCAGAGCAGATACAGCCCGGTTGCTTCTCAAATCAATGGGGTATGGAAGGAAGAGACCAAGAAAGTACTCGAAAAATGCAAATGCAAGGAGCGGTGACAGATGAATAAGACGCGCGTTCTATTGGCGTTTCTCTTGGCTCCGCTAGGGCCTGCGCTGTATTTGATGGTTGTGCAGTTCCTATCGCAGAGTTCTGGTCGCTACAGCTTGGCAATGCCTTTGCTATTTGCGTTACCCATCAGCTATCTGTCCTGCGTTGCGTTCGGTGTGCCTCTGCTAAAAATCCTTCGCGCTCGCGGCGCGCTTTCCGGGATTGCAGTGGTAGCGGTCGGGGCGCTGCTTGGGGTCATCGCTAATTACCTTTTTGGGCATCTTTTTGCGGCACTCTTGGATTCTCGTGCGAGCACGGTTCCGGGCATCGACATCGTTCTCTGGGGAATGCTTTTGGGCGCGATGGTTGCCATCCCATTCGTGTTGATTGCTGGGATACCCCTGTTGCCCGCAAAGGATGGAAAGTAACGAATTGGAGGGGCCAGCGTCGATTATTTTTTGCGATCATTTTTTAATACCCGGCCGGCCGCGCCTTCAGCTCGATCAAGCCCCGCTACACGTTGGAATTAAAGGGGCCAGGCTCGATATTTTCCCGTGCTAGCATGACCTCATGCCTCGCCGCCGGCGCGTCCACCTTGATGGCGTTCCGAGGCATATCCTGCAGCGGGGGCAGAATCGTGAGCCTTGTTTCTTTTGTGAAGACGACTACAACAGCTACCTACACTGGCCGGATCAAGCACTCGGTGAAGCAGAGTTCAAACCGCACGCCTACATCCTGATGACCAATCACGTACATCTCCGGCTTACCCCGAAAAAGGCAGAGGCCGTACAAAAACTCATCATCTCGCTTGGCCGCCGTTACGTGCAATACATCAACCGCACCTATCGGCGCACCGGAACATTGTGGGATAGCCGCTACAGGTCGTCACTTGTGCAGGCCGAGACCTATCTGCTGACCTGCCAGCGCTACATCGAACTCAACCCCGTGCGGGCGGCGATGGTGGGTGACCCGGCCCACTACCGCTGGACCAGCTACCGCGCCAATGCTCTTGGTCAGGCTGACGCACGGCTCACATCGCATTCGCTGTATCTTGCGCTAGGCCATAGCGACCGAGACCGACAGGCAGCCTATCGTGCGTTGTTCCGTGCGCATCTCGACCAGGCGGCGATTGATGATATTCGCTTGGCACTCAATCAAAGCCAGCCGTTGGGTAATGCGCGCTTTTATGCGAAGATTGAAAGCATGACCGGCGTGCGGCGTGAAGCGCGGCCACGCGGACGACCAAGGAGTGAGCCGATTGATGCCAGTAAAATTGAATGACAGGGAGCGTTGGAACTGTGAATATATCGAGTCTGGCTCCTTTAATCCTTCGACGCTGACCCGTTTTTTTCCTACTTAACATTGCTGCCAACAATCTGGATGGATTAACCGTATGCCACCGATTACAGAAACAGCCATTGCAACTGCAGTTGTGACGCCAATACTGAAGTCCTTGGTCGAAAAAGGACAAGCAACATTGGGCAAAAAAATGGCCCAGTGGACCGGAGTCCCAACAGCCCGCACATTGGTCAAAAAAGTGTCGTCACAAGAAAAAGTGAAGACGATTTGGCAGCGCGAGCCCGACGTCAAGCTAAGCGATTTCTACTACCCCTCAAAGGTGAAGTTTCCTGAGGGGGCTACCCGGCCCGTTGAATCGCTAAAAGATTTTCCTCGTATCGGCAACTGGGTGATTGAAGGAACAATTGGACAAGGAAAATCAATGTTTCTGCGGCACCTTTGCGTGCAGGAGTTGAAAAAATCAGGTTCAGGACGCGTACCTATATTAGTAGAGCTGCGGAACCTCGATTCTGCAAATACGCTTAAGGACTCCGTTTACAAGACGATCGAGTCGCTAGGGTTTGATGTAACGGATGCACTTTTCAAGTTCTATGCCGAATCCGGACTCATCACTTTGCTGCTCGATGGCTTCGACGAGCTGGACGAAGAGGTTGTGAAATCGGCGGTGGTCCAGTTAGAAACTTGGACGATCGCCTACGAGGAAATGCAAATCATAGTTACTTCGCGGCCAGATGCAGAGATACAGAAGAGCAGGCATTTCAAAGTTGCAGTTCTGGCCACGCTCTCGCCGCAGGATCACCGGCCTTTCCTCTTTCGTATTAGCATCAAGGGAAAACCACTTGAGTCGCTGCTGAAAGCGATCGAAGCGAGCCAGCATCAAGTCGCGACACTGCTTACAACACCACTGCTCCTTACGCTGGTGGCAATAGTGTACGCATCGGAGCAGGCGATACCAGCAGAGCTGCCGGAGTTCTTCGAACAAGTATTCCAGACAGTATTTACGCGTCATGACTCGATAAAGCCCGCCTTTCGAAGAAACCACAAGACGGCGCTAAGCGAACGGCAGCTAAGAAGTTTTTTTGAGACGTTTTGCTTTTGCGCAATGCAAAGTGGCGCGGGGACGAGCCTAACTGTAGACCAGTTCGACGAGGCATTTGCTGCGGCAGTTAAGCTCTCAAACGACCGATGCCGCGCGGAGGACTTCAAGCACGACTTGGTAAAGGTGGCCTGCTTGATGCAGGAAGAGGGCAACAGGATTTACTTCACCCACAAGAGCATTCTCGACTACTTTTGCGCGGCTTTCATTCGCTATTCAAGCGACGATAGGGCGCGGGCATTTTATGGGTCCATAAATAAATCAAGCAATCTGCATCCCTGGGCGGCCGTGCTTCATTTCTTGGAGCAGATAGACAAGACCAGATACCTTAAGTACCGGGTAAAGCCGCAGTTAGAAAGTATGCTGAATGAGTACAACGTTGCTGAAAAAAGCGGTGCGGCTGAGCAGCAAGCGGTATTTGATCTGGTAGACAGAGTCGTCCGCCCTTTGAAACTAACTTACACAGAGGACCAAGCAGGGGGAGCTCTGAGGCAGTCATCACTTGGACCCTACCGCCCATTTGACGACGAATTCGATACGCTTACGACAGGCACAAGTACATTGATCTGGAGCGCGTTCCCGCAGACGGTGACATCTCCGGAAGCGTTAAAGCAGTCATTCCCTGACGCCACTTTGGGAATGGCAATCGCCAATAGGCGGACCTTCGATGTCCCAGTGGCCTCAAACCTGAATCCGGACGCGCACGCCGCACTCCAAAACCGCTTTGCAGCCGGTGTACAGGCCGCAAAGGAGCGGCTCTCGGAAGCAGAGAGGTTCCTAGAACATGAAGCTGCCAAAACAAATTCATTCAAGGTGCAGATCTGACAGGGAATTAAAGTGGCAGCGTCGATTATTTTGCGCAATCAACACAATAGCGGACAGACCCCAATTATTTTCGAATCTCCAGCATCCGTGCCAGTTTCCAGCCACAAATGCCTGAAAACATCCGTGTTTGCTAGACTTTCACGAGCTTATCCCATTCGCTAATACCCAGACATGTCGGTGGCAGTACGCAGCCACCCAAACCGTTACGACATTTTGCCCAGTCGACTCAGGCCGCTAGCCGCACTGCGGCCGCATTGTGGGCGGTAATGCGACTTGCAAGCCTTGTCACTTATACTGGTCCCCTCGTGAATGACCAACTTTCCGTGAACGATCGGCCATTCGGGCTGCCTTACCGCTAGACGATGTCTTCAATCGCCAAACTGTCAATTGCCTTTGCAAATGGCGACTTTCCGCAGACGCACGGTGCGGAAACCGACCAGCGCATCACACCACGCCGCTCGCTGCGCACACTGTGGCTGGGATTGCTGTTGTCGCTGATTGTGCATACATTGTTTGTCTGGCTGGTCCCAAAGCCTGTCGAGCGCATGGAAGGTGCCGCACCGAGCGGGCAGGGGCCGCTACAGGTCACGATTGCCCCGCCACGCGCCGATACCGCACCGGCGCCCGCCGAGAATGTGCAAAAGCCCGCCGCAACACCACCACCGCGCGTGATCGCGGTGCGCAAGCCGTCATCGGTCATGCCACCGGTGTTGGATGTGCCCGAGCCGCCACCGCCTGATAAAACGGTCCGCCGCCCGGAGACCAAGGAGCCACCGCTGGACTTCATGGCGGCGGTGAATGCGCGCCGTGCGCAGCGCCAGGCGGAAGAGGATTTTCTGGCGAAACAAAATGCCGATGCGCGTAATGGTGAGCGCGAGATGAGTGACGCCGAACGCGCCGAGGCCGGATTTAAACGCAACACCCAATCACTCGGGCGCGGCCAGGACGGCACCAGCGGGGTTTTTCAGATCAAGAGCAAAGGCACGCGTTATGCGGCGTTTTCGTTTCGTGGCTGGACCACCGATCGCGAGCGCAGCAAATATGAGCTGATCGAAATTGATGCCGGCATTGGCGGTGATGTTGAGCTGGCGATTGTGCGCAGAATGATCTCACTGATCCGGCAACACTATCAGGGCAACTTCAACTGGGAGTCACACCGTATCGGGCGGGTGGTGGTGCTGTCGGCGCGCATGGAAGACAACGCCGGGCTGGAAGCGTTTTTGATGCGCGAGTTTTTTGGCTAGGTTGCGTTTATCGGTACGGCTATTGTGTTGTTGATGGCCGACGTAGACGCCAGGCGATATAGAGGCAGGCGCCAATCAAAGCCGAGAAACAAAGCAGCGACCAAACCTGAATGAGTATCCCCATAAAAAAATATTGATCGGCGCAGCCACCGGTGGCAAAAAAATATTCGGGGAACCAGTCTGCCGTTGGCAGGCCGTTGACAAATATACCGATCGGGTCACGCTGGCAGCCGGTCATGCTCGCGCCCTTGAGTGTGTGCCACGCCGCCAAACCGACACCACATACTGCAAACGCGGCGGCGGCCAACGCATAACCAATACGCGTATGGAATGCACCGACCAATGCCGTCAGGCCGATAACAATGAAGGTATAGCGCTGCAACACACACAGCGGGCAGGGTTGTTGTTTGTTCGGGCCATATTGCAAGAACCAGCCAAATACGAGCAGGCCAAAACAAAATACGGCGATGCCGGCCAGTAATAGACGTGGTGAGAGTTTGTTCATAAACATCAAGACCCTAAATGAGCACGCGAAGTTCCCGCAACAACACCGACAACATCGCCAGATCACATTCACGAGCCGCCTGTAAGTCCTGCATCACCTCGCGCATGCGGCCAAGCGCCTTGGCGTGGTGGGTTTCCCATGCGGCAATGGCGGTCGGCGCATCGACGGCTTGCGGCGAAAGCTTCAATACACTTTCAGTCAACTGGCGCTGCAGATTGGCCACATCGTCACGCATGGCAGCGCGCGCCATGGCCTGCCAATGGCTGTCGGTCGGTAACGCGGTGACCTGGACGGTGACCCAGCGCAAAGACAATTTGCCGACCATCGCAAAATAGGTTGCGGCGGTCAGCGCCACCGGCCGATTCAAGATGGCCGAGGCTTCGACAATATCGAGTGCCGCATAAATCGCATCGGTGCGGGCCACCGCACTCGCCACGGCTGCCGGCACACCCTTGCCGGTCAACCGCGCCTCGTTGGCTTGTAGCGCCTTGCAGTCTTCGTCGGATAACAGCGCGGTTAATTCGGCTTCCATGGTCGCCACGCCGGGCGCAAAAAACGCCAGCACGTTGGTGATGGTCATTTTTTCTGAACGGCGTCGCAGGAACCACAGGGTGGCGCGCAACACCAGCCGGCCGACTTCGATCAACATCTCGTTTTGGATGGCGGCAGGCACCACGTTGTCGAGTTTGTCGATCTCCTGCCAGATGGTGTTGACACCAAAAATATCCCGCGTCAGCAAATAACTCCGCACCACCTCGGATGAGGTCGCGCCAGTTTCTTCGCGCATCCGGCTGACAAACACGCTGCCGGTACGATTGATGGTGCCGTTGGCAATTTCGGTGGCGATGATTTCCCGCTTGAGCGGGTGTTTGAACATGGCATCTTTGAAACGGGTTTGCAACGCGCTCGGAAAATAGGTCACCAGCGCCTGCGCCACATACGCATCGTCGACCAGATCCGACAACAACAACTGGTCGTATAACTCCATCTTGCTGTAGGCGAGCAAGACAGCACGTTCCGGAGCCGTCAGGCCGATCTTTTTTTCATGACGCTCGTTGATTTCGTCGTCGGTCGGCAGATACTCAACCGCGCGGTTGAGGCGGCCGGCTTTTTCGAGATGACGGATAAACCGCGCCTGTGCCGATAATAGTTTTTCGGCGCGCACACCCGATACCGAGAGTGACTGGGTCTGGAAATAATTGTCCTTGAGCACCAGTTGGCCGACTTCGTCCGTCATGGTCGCCAACAGTGCATCGCGGTCTTCCGCCTTTAACAATCCGGCATCGATCGCGGCACCCAACAATATCTTAATGTTGACTTCATGGTCGGAGCAATCGACGCCTGCCGAGTTATCGATGGCGTCGGTGCAAATGCGCACGCCCGCCAGCGCCGCCTCGACGCGACCCAATTGGGTCGCACCGAGGTTGCCGCCTTCGGCGACCACTTTGCAACGCAGTTCGTTGCCGTTGATACGGATCGCGTCGTTGGCCTTGTCGCCGACTTCGCTGTTGGATTGATAGCTGGCTTTTAAATAGGTGCCGATGCCGCCGTTGTAGAACAAATCAACCGGCGCCTTCAAAATGGCGCGCATCAATTCGGTTGGCGTCATTTCGGCCAGTGTGGCATCAATGCCCAATGCTGCTTTGACTTCGGTGGTCAGGGCAATGGTTTTTGCGCCGCGCGGAAATACCCCGCCGCCGGTTGAAATGAGCGCTTTTTCGTAGTCATCCCACGACGAGCGGGGCAGGGCAAACAGGCGCGCACGTTCTTTGAAACTCTTGGCCGCATCCGGCTTCGGGTCGAGGAAGATATGCCGGTGATCAAATGCCGCCACCAGATGAATGTGCTCGGACAACAACATGCCGTTGCCAAACACGTCGCCCGACATGTCGCCAACGCCGACCACGGTGAATGCAGTAGTCTGGGTGTTGATGTCGATTTCGCGGAAGTGGCGTTTGACACTTTCCCACGCGCCCTTGGCGGTGATGCCCATTTTTTTGTGGTCGTAACCCACTGAGCCACCCGAGGCAAACGCGTCCCCCAGCCAGTGGCCGTATTCGGCTGAAATGCCGTTGGCGTAATCGGAGAATGTGGCGGTGCCCTTGTCGGCCGCGACCACCAAATATGGGTCATCGCCATCGTGACGCACCACCTGTTTGGGCGCGACCACATCGCCCTTGACCAGATTGTCGGTGATATCAAGCAAGCCGCGCAGGAAGTTTTTGTAACACGCAACGCCTTCCTTCATAAACGCTTCACGATCACTGGCAGGTGGCGCCGCCTTCAACACAAAGCCACCCTTGGAACCGACCGGCACAATCACGGCGTTTTTGACCATCTGTGCCTTGACCAGCCCCAGCACTTCGGTGCGGAAATCCTCCGGCCGATCCGACCAACGCAATCCGCCGCGTGCGACTTTGCCGCCGCGTAAATGAATGCCCTCGAAACGCGGGCTATAGACAAAAATTTCGTACAACGGCTTTGGTTCGGGCAGCTCCGGCACCTTGGCTGAATCAAGCTTGATCGACAGGTACGACTTGCGCTGATAAAAATTGGTCCGTAAGCTGGCTTGAATCACCGCCAGGAAGCGCCGCAAAATCCGGTCTTCGTCGGCATTTGCCACGCCTTCAAGATGTGCGGTGATGGCGGCGGCCGATTGTGCGATGTTGGTGGCACGGTTGTCATTGTTGGCCGGGTCAAAGCGTGTGTGGAACAGCTTGACCAGTTCACGTGACACACCGGCGTGTGCGGCAAGTGTTTGTTCGATGTATGACTGGCTGAAGGTAAAGCCGGTTTGTTTCAGATATTTTGCGTAGGTGCGCAACACCAATACTTCATCCGCCGCCAATCCGGCGGCGAGGGTCAGCCGGTTAAAGCCGTCGTTATCAACCTGCTTTGACCAGGCCTGCAAAAAAGTGGACTCAAATTTGGCTTTGATGCTGTCGAAATCGACCCCGTTCACCGTATGCAGCAAACCGTATTCGTGGATGTGAATCGGTGGCGCGCTGATACGTTCGATTTTGTAGGCGCGTTCGCTCTCGACCTTGACGCCCATGTTTTCGAGCATCGGCAGGGCTTTGGATAGTGTGATGGGTGTGCCAAGATGGTAGGCGCGAAAACGCAGCCGCTGGTCATCGTGGCTATCCCGATACAACGATACGGCAAGCGGCTGGGTGTCGCTTAATTGCCGCGAGGCGCTGAAGTCGTCAATCGCCTGGGCGACCCCGACATCCTCACGGTAGGCCACCGGAAACGGCTGCACAAATTCCCGCCGCGCCAGGTTTGCCGCGTCTTCGCCCATTTTTTCGGAGACACTCGCAAACACACCTTCTTCCCAACGACGGGTCAGATCAACAATTTGTTCTTCAAGCAGCTTGGTATCGATGTCGCCGGCGGAACTCGGATTGGTGCGCACCAGCATGTGAATACGCGCCAGCACCGATTCGGTCAGTTGTACGTTGAATTCAGCCGAGGTACCGTTGAGAGTGCGTTTGAGCAGGTCCTGCAACTTGACACGGATTTCCGTATTGTAGTTTTCGCGCGGCAGATAAACCAGACACGAATAAAAGCGTGCGTATAAATCGCGGCGGATAAACAGTCTGGTGCGGGCGCGTTCACCCAAATGCAGAATGCCGAGCGTGATATCAAACAACTCGTCGTCACCGACCTGAAACAGTTCGTCACGTGGATAACCATCGAGTATCGACAAGAGGTTTTTGCCGGCGTGGCTGGCCGCCGGGTAACCCGCCCGCGCCATTACCTTGGCGACTTTTTTGCGCAGCAATGGAATGTCGGCCGGGTCGCTGTGATAACTGCTTGATGTGTATAAGCCGATAAAACGCCGTTCGCCGATCACCTGCCCGTTGGCATCAAAGCGTTTGATGCCGATATAGTCGAGGTAGCCGGGGCGGTGCACGGTGGCGCGTGAATTGGCTTTGGTCAGCACCAACAGGCGCGGCTCGCGGGCGAGTTTGCGCAGATTATCCGGCAGCTCGTTAAAACTCGCCGAAATGCCACCCAACTTCGGCTCTCGCAACACACCAAGCCCCGAGCCGGGGACAATTTTTAACGTGTCCTTGCCATTGACCACCGCCAGTTCGTAGTCACGATAGCCGAGAAACGTGAAGTGATTGTCGCCAACCCAATGCAAAAACGCGCGCGCCTCGTCGAGTTCATCCAGCGGCACCACTTTTGCGGCGCCGCCCAGATTGCCAAGTACCTCGGCGACTTTGGCGTTCATTTTTGGCCAGTCGGCGACGGCGGCACGCACATCACTCAATACCGTCACCAACCCATCACCCAGCGCCTTGATACGCGCCGGGTCGGTCAGACGTTCGATTTCGATATGGATCCATGATTCGAGCTTCTTGCCATCGCCGGCGGCATCGATGCCGCTGATCGCGCCGTGGTTATCGCGCACAATCCCAAACAACGGGTGGGCGATTTGTTGGATGGCAATGCCCTGGCGGTTGATTTCCATGGCGATCGAATCAACCAGGAACGGCATGTCGTCATTGATAAATTCGATGACGGAGGTATTGGCCTCCCAGCCTTGTTCGGCGGCCTTGGGCGTAAAAATGCGCATTTTTGGCGCGCCGGTCTGGAATTCCTGGCCAAACGCCAGGTGGTTCAGCAGGATTGCCGCCCAGATTTTGGGGTCGCGCGCCAAAAAATCGTCTTCGTCGATATCGGCAAAGTATTTGTCGAGGGCGCTGTCTGCAACAACAGCGTCAGTCTTGCCGGCCGTTGCCTGGATATGTTTCCGGACGTCGGCGAGCACAGCGGCGGCGGCGTCTTTACGTGATTCTCGAGTGGCGGACATGTTACTTTCCCAACGTGGATTCTCAATGCGCCATTATAGTGCGTGGCGCTGGCAGGCTTGATGACGAAGTTGTGACGGAGCGGCGTTTGTTTGTGAATATTGCGCGCGTGGTCAATCTCGTATGCTGCACTGCATCAGTTATTTTTGATGATTCTTGCCCAATAATGTTGACTTGGCTCCTGTGTTCACAAAATACCCGGTGTTAAGATTTGAAGATGATGCCCGCCTGCCTGGTTGTTGATCCCGAATTGTCCAACTGACGCCGACTGACCTATTGCACATGAATCGTAGCGAGTTCATTCTTGAAACCCAAAATCTGACCAAAGAGTTCCGCGGATTCACCGCGGTCGATCGGGTCAGTCTCAAGGTTCGACGCGGCAGCATCCACGCCTTGATCGGGCCCAACGGTGCGGGTAAAACAACATTCTTTAATTTGCTCACCAAATTTTTGCCGCCCACTGCCGGCACCATCGTCTACAACGGCGACGACATCACCCGTGAAAAGCCGGCTGAAACAGCGCGCCGTGGTGTGGTGCGGTCATTCCAGATTTCGGCCGTGTTTCCACATTTGAGTGTGCGCGAAAATGTCCGCGTGGCGTTGCAGCGCAAGCTCGGCACCAGTTTTCATTTTTGGAAATCAGACAGCACACTATCGCACCTCAATGATCGCGCGCAGGAACTGTTGGAGCAGGTCGATCTGGGTAGCTTTGCCGATACCCAAACGGTCGAGTTGCCCTATGGTCGCAAGCGTGCACTTGAAATCGCCACCACGCTGGCACTCGAGCCGGAGCTGATGTTGCTCGATGAGCCGACCCAGGGCATGGGCCATGAGGACGTCGGGCGGGTGGTCGAGCTGATTCGCAAGGTGTCGGCGAACCGCACCATCCTGATGGTTGAACACAATATGAGTGTGGTGGCCAATCTTTCCGACACCATCACGGTGCTTGCGCGCGGGTCGGTGTTGGCTGAAGGGCCGTATGCAGAGGTCTCGAAAAATCCGGCCGTACTGGAAGCCTACGTCGGCAGTGTCGAGACCGAGGAGGCCGCATGAACGCAGTAGCGGCAGTCGCACCTCAAACACCATCGGCGCTATCGATCGACAACCTGCACGCGTATTACGGTGAGTCACACATCCTGCACGGCGTATCACTGAACGTCAAACGCGGTGAATTGGTGACACTGCTGGGACGCAACGGCGCCGGACGCACCACGACACTCAAAGCCATCCTTGGTTTGACCGGCAAACGCAGCGGCAGTGTGCGTGTCAATGATGTCGATACCATCAACATGCCATCGCACCGGATCGCGCGGCTTGGATTGGGTTATTGCCCCGAGGAGCGCGGCATTTTTGCCAGCCTGTCGTGTGAAGAGAATTTGCTGCTGTTGCCAAAGGTCGGCGCGGGTGGCATGACCGTGGCAGAAATTTATGAGATGTTCCCGAATTTGTATGAGCGGCGCGCCAGTCAGGGCACGCGCCTTTCCGGCGGCGAACAACAGATGTTGGCGATGGCGCGCACTTTGCGCACCGGTGCGGATATTTTGTTGCTCGATGAAATTACCGAAGGCCTTGCGCCGGTGATTGTGCAGACACTCGGCCGGGTGATTCGCCAGCTCAAGGCCAAGGGCTTTACGATTGTCATGGTCGAACAGAATTTCCGGTTTGCCGCGCCGTTGGCAGACCGGCATTATGTGATGGAGCACGGCAAGATTGCGGCGGTGGTGGAGAAACACGAATTGGCGGCAAAGACACAAATGCTGCATGAATATTTGGGTGTGTCGTTTCGAAAAATCAGACGAGGAGAACAAAATGAATCAACCAAACAAAACCAAACGCACGATCCTGGCCGCTGTCATTGCCGCGGCGTGTGCCGTCAGCATGGGTAGCGCGTTTGCGCAGGGCAAGCTGACAAAAGACAGCCT
>JANMNT010000183.1:0-8601 GCA_031368465.1 Burkholderiales bacterium | reverse complement strand
GCGTCGCGCTGCTCGTTCTCGTCGCAGTTTTGTCGTGCGTCGCAGCTATTCGACGACGCCACGCAGGAATAGTGGCCCTAACCAGCTTCGCGGTAGTTTTTGGTAGTCTGTATTTCGTCTACCGCACACTCGTCACACCGTCAGGGTCATGGCCGGTCATGTACGCCGCAGTAAATGAGGCGGTCGGCGAAGAAAGACGCGAACGAATTGCGGAGCTCATGCCCCTGTGGCACTTTGGGCAGGTTCGAAGGGCGGATTGGTATTTCCTCTCTCGCAAGTGGGGAGTGTGCCATCGCATGTGGACGCAGAGTGAATGTCGAATGCCCGCAGGCTCGCTGGAGGCGGAAGGGACCGTGAGAGACGACATCTACGAGTTGGGCAAGGAAGTCAAATGACGCCTAACTCGTCGTTGGAAAAGGGACGCCGCAAATGCGCGGCGCACATTAGCGAGGTCGTTGAACAGCCGCTTTCCGGAAAACTGTACAGCCGCAGTGGGTCAGTAGCGACCATTCCGAACACGCATTTGCTGACTAATCAGGCTGTTCCATTACGTCGTTTACCCATTGGTTACGCTTGAGATTGATCTGGCCACCCGGTGCAAACACAATCCCTTCCGCTTCGAGCAGGATGCGCTGCAAATCATCCGAACCGTTTTGCCAATGTTTAAGCCGCAGGCTGATGCGGCCCTGCGCATTAACCACACGATGCCACGGAATTTTTACATTCTCGGGTGTTGCTGCAAGCGCGTACCCGACTTGTCTGGCGTGCCGCGGCCAGCCGAGCAGCTGCGCGATCTGGCCATACGTTGCGACTTTGCCGCACGGGATTTTTTTGACCAACGCGTAAATGGCTGCGTGGCTTAGGGTGGGGTTAATTCGCCCCGCGAGTCTGACAGACGCCGGCATCAATACTCGACGGGTATCGGGTCGAGTGACCGCCACACGTACCACGTGGCGACGGTATTCCACGGCGCCCAACGTTCGGTATAGGCCAGCACTTCCGCCTTATCGAGCCGTTCACCGTCATGGAATAGTTTTTCGATGCCGCGGATCAAGCCGATATCTGCCACCGGAAAAACATTCGGTCGCATCAGGTAAAAGATGAGAAACATTTCAGCGCTCCATCGGCCGATGCCTTTGACCCGCACCAGATCATCGATGATCGCGTCGTCGGTCATGCGTGGCCAGCGGCGCGGGTTCACCAATTTCTCGTCAAAATGCCGCGCCAGATCCTTGATATAGACCACCTTGCTGCCGGATAACCCGCATCCGCGCAATTCTTCTACCGACATTTCGAGCATACGTGGTGGCGTGATTTCACCAGCGGCAATCACCACGCGGTCCCACACCGATTGCGCGGCCTTGACGGATATCTGCTGGCCGACGATGGCGCGTGTGAGTGTGGAAAATGCGTTGCCACGGGTACGCAGCGTCGCCTCCGGATACTGCTTGATGAGTTTTTTCATCACATTGCAGCGTTTGGATAAATGGGTGCAGGCGTCCTGCCAGTATTCGGGTGTCATAAACAATCTTCATTCACTAGCGAGTATCCAAGGATGATAAACGACATCGTAGGCAGGGCATTTACCAACGTTTCCGGGTGTGGCGGGTGCGCCACATTTTGGTCACCACCACACGCCAGATGATACGCGTGGCGAAATAACCCAACAGCGCCAGCACCGTGGTTTGGATGACCAGCCCGACCAATAACGTCATACCCAATTGGCCGAACCAGTGAAACATATTGGGAATCAGCTGCCACGGCGCCGACCAGGAAAAAGACAAATCCGGCGGCACCAGATTTGCCATCGGTTCGCCGGTGACCAGTGTGCCAACCGAATACGCAAGAATGTAAAGCGGGATAAAGGTAAACGGGTTGGTGTAAAACGTTGCGGCGGCGGCGGCGAGAATGTTGGCGCGAAACGGGATCGCCACAATGATACCCAGCAGAATTTGTACCGGTCCGGGTAATACGCCGGTGACAATGCCGATCGCCACGCCCAGCGCCACACTCTGCCGGTGCATATGCCACAGACGCGGGTGTCCCAGCCAGGGCTTTAGCCAGGTCAGGTATTTGTTCTCAAGAATCGATTCTGGTTTGGGAAGCTTGTCGCGAAGGAAGCGTTTCATGGTGCCTGACAAAAAAACCGGTGGCAGCGGTGACGGGTGAATGTGGATGGCAACACTATCGCACAGGCGGCGTTACTGATGTCAGCGCAAGCCGAACCGTTGGCGTTAGTTGGGGCACATCATCAAGACTGCGCGTGATGTTTGTCCGTTGTTCCGATCAATTGTTCCGCCAACCACCGATCATCCGTGCGCTTTTTTGTCCTTGGCCTGATTCTGGGCACACTTTTTTTGCAAACACGCGCAAGCCTGCCGCTCATGCCGGCGTGGTGGCTGGTCAGCGCGGCGTTGACTGTCGCGGTGATCTCAATCGGGTTGATGGTTTGGCGGGAAAGATCCCGTAGCGGTTACTGGTTGACCGCGCTGGTGGCCGTTTGTTGGCTGGTCAGCGGCAGCGCGCTCGGCGTGGGTTATGCGCAACATCGTGCGGAAGTCCGGCTGTCGGCGGAATTGGCGCGTGAATGGGAGGGGCGTGATATCGAGGTCATTGGAGCAGTGTCGAGTCTGCCCACCATCACCGAGCGGGGCACACGTTTCCTGCTGGGCGTGGAGCGTGTCGTCACGCCGGGTGCCTCTGTGCCGGAAAATATTTCGCTGACCTGGTACCCGGAGACCGACCGCAAGTCAGGCGAGATAACGCCACCGCCGACACTTACGCCGGGCGAGCGTTGGCACATGACGGTGCGATTGCGCCGGCCCCACGGCACCGCCAATCCACACGGTTTTGACTTCGAGGCGTGGGCGTTGGAGCGCAACATCCGCGCCACTGGTTACATCCGCTTCAAGGGAGTGAATCAAAAACTCGCCACACCAGCCAGCGGTTTTATGTTCAGTGTCGACAAGCTGCGCATGGCAATTCGTGAGCGCATGTTGGCGGCACTCGGTGGCGAGCCTTACGCAGGCGTATTGGTGGCACTCGCCATCGGCGAACAAAATGCCATACCCGCCGCGCAATGGAAAACCTTTTGGCGCACCGGCACCGGGCATTTGATGTCGATATCCGGGCTGCACATCACGATGGTCGCCTCATTGCTGTATTGGCTCGGTTTTCGTCTCTGGGCACGCCTGCCACGGCTTGCCGTGCGACTCCCGGCGCAGCGGTTCGCGGCGATAGTTGGTGCGGCAACCGCGTTGGCGTATTCGTTGATTGCCGGTTTTTCGGTACCGACCCAGCGCACGTTTTTTATGTTGCTGGTGGTGGCGGTGGCGTTGTTTGTCGGACGCGGTATATCCGGCTCACGCATTTTGGCGTTTGCGTTATTCGCGGTGATTTTGCTCGACCCGTGGTGCGTGCTGGCCCCCGGCTTTTGGTTGTCGTTTGGCGCGGTGGCGATGATTTTTTATGTGACCACCAACCGGCCCGGCAAAATGAGTATCGGCGGCGCGGCGATCCGCACACAAATGGCGGTCACACTCGGCTTGTTGCCAATGACACTCGCCTTGTTTCAGGAGGTCTCTGTCATTTCACCGCTGGCCAACGCGATTGCCATTCCGGTGGTCAGTTGGGTGGTGGTGCCGGTCACGTTGCTGGGTGCGGTGCTGCCATTCGACGCGATGCTGAACCTCGCGCATGTGGTGATGAGTTTGACTTACGATCTACTCGATTGGCTGGCGCAGTTGCCAAACGCCGTTTGGCAATCGCACGCGCCGCAGACGTGGACGGTGGTGCTGGCGATGGTTGGTGTGGCGATGGTGATGTTGCCGCGCGGCATGCGCTTTCGCTGGGTCGGCGGGTTGGCGATGCTGCCGATGTTTTTTGTGCTGCCCCCGGCGCCCAAGCCGGGCGAGCTGTGGCTGACACTACTCGATGTCGGCCAGGGCCTGGCCACGGTGGTGCGCACCGCCAATTACACGATGGTGTATGACACCGGGCCAAAATGGAATCCGGACGCCGACTCGGGCAACCGGATTGTGGTGCCATATTTGCGCGGGGAGGGGATTGGTCGGCTCGATGCGCTTGTCATCACCCATGCCGATGAAGACCACGCCGGTGGTGCGCGGTCAATCATCGATGCGCGTAACCCAAAATGGGTGATGACGTCGATGGCAACCGATACGCCAGACTTAAAAAACGCAAATGAAATCATGCGCTGCGAAGTCGGTGACGGCTGGCGTTGGGACGGCGTGGAATTTGATGTGTTGCACCCGACCAGCGGTGACTACAATGAGCCCCGCAAGACCAACAATATCGGCTGTGTGATCAAAATCACCGCCCCCGGCGGCACGATTCTCATGACGGCCGACGTTGAGAAGTTGGTTGAGACCGAATTGCTCGAACGATTTACGCCGGAACTGAAGTCGGATGTGTTGATTGTGCCGCACCACGGCAGCAAGACCTCGTCAACGGAGGTGTTTATCGATGCGGTGCAGCCAAAATTGGCGCTGATTCCAGTCGGCTATCGCAATCGGTTCCGTCATCCACACCCGTCGGTTGAATCGCGATACCTCGAACGCAACATCCCACTGCGTCGCACCGATTGGGAAGGTGCGATCACATTGAAGTTTGCGGTCGACGCCAGGGGTGTACCCGTGGTTGCCTCGCACCGCAGCGCCGGCAAACGCTATTGGACGGATATGCCGGAACACGCGGCAAAGGATGAATAGGCATCTTCAAGAAACCTCGTCGTGCCAGCACGGAGCCTGCCGTCAAAATGGCCGTCATTCCAGCGTAGGCTGGAATCCAGTCCATCGTGGTTTCACCAGCGTTACCAGGCGCAGGATCCCGGCCCCACCTCAAATCGTGCCGGGCATTGGATTTTCCAATACAAAAGTGATTTATTGGCGGGCGTTTTCAGCACAAAACATCTGGAAACAGCCGCCGATAAACGACTTTTAATTAATGGAGCTTCTAAAAACCTGCCCTTTACCAGCGCCCCGCTGGATACGCTGCGATACAGGCCAGCACCCAATTTTGGTTTGTATTTGATGCCACGACAGGATGCCACAACAAAAATTGGGCCCCTGCCTGCGCAGGGGAGGGAGAGTGTCGCGGTTGTTAGAAGTTCACGTATTGTCGTGGCTGTCACAGCCTATGGATTGGCTGAATGCGTACAATGTCGGCTCACACCAACCCCGAGGATTGCCGCATGGATTTGTCCCGTTTCCCGCGCCGCCGTTACACGCCATTTGCCACGCCGATCGAATTTTTGCCGAACCTTACCCGCAAACTCGACGGCCCAAACATCTATATCAAGCGCGACGATATGTTGGGGTTGTTCCCGGGCGGCAACAAAACCCGCAAGCTGGAGTTTTTGGTGGCCGATGCGTTATCACACGGCGCCGACACACTCATTACCTGCGGTGCGCCACAATCAAACCATTGCCGCATCACGCTGGCGGCGGCGGCCAAAGAGGGCCTTAAATGCCGCCTTGTCATTGAAGAACGTATTCCCAATAGTTATCACGACGACGCCAACGGCAACCACTTCATGTTCCGGTTGATGGGGGTTGAAGACATCACCGTGGTGCCGGCGGGCAGCGATATGCTGGGTGAAATGCAAAAGATCGCCGATGCATTGGCCGCGCAGGGACGACGCGGCTACATTGTGCCCGGCGGCGGCTCGAACCCGATCGGCGCGCTTGGTTATGTGGCGTGTGTGCAGGAAATCATGGCGCAACTGTTTGAACAATCACTGCGCATCGATCATATCGTGGTTGGCTCCGGCAGTTCCGGCACCCACGTCGGTATCGTCGCCGGCTTGTTTGGTTGCAACGTGCACATTCCGGTGATGGGCATTGGTGTCAGTCGCGACCCGGAAAATCAGGAGCCGCTGGTCTATCGCGAACTACAGGCGACGGCGAAGCTGCTGGGACTGCGTGGTGAGGTGCCGCGTGAATTGGTGAAAACCGATGGCAACTATTGGCGGCCAAAATATTCGCTTCCGAACCAACGCATGGTCGAGGCCATTCAAATGCTCGCCGAGCTTGAGGGTATTCCGCTTGACCCGACCTATACCGGCAAAATCATGGCCGGACTTATCGGGCTGATCCGGCAGGGCGTCTATAAATCAGGCGAAAACGTGTTGTTCATCCACACCGGCGGTATGCCGTCAATGTTTGCCGACACACAAACGTTGCTTGGTCGCCGGCCGGTGCTTGACGTTTAACGCGCCGCACTGCCGGCATCCGCCGGCAACACATTGGAGACTTCAATCAGGTTCAGATCGGGGTCGCGAAAATAGACCGACACAATCGGGCCTGTTGCGCCGGTGCGTGGAACCGGCCCCTCGATCACGTTGACCCCGCAAGACGCCAGATGGCTGACCACCCCGGTCAGCGGCACCGACGTGATAAAACACAAGTCGGCTGCGCCGGGTGTCGGTTGCGCCGCTTTGGGTTCAAATTCGTTTCCGTGTTCGTGCAGGTTGATTTTTTGTGCACCAAACGCCAGCGCCTTGCGCCCGGCGGCAAACGTCACAACAGTCATGCCGAGCGTTTTTGCATAAAACGCCGTTGTCGCATCGATGTTTTTGACGGTCAGGACGAGATGGTCAAGGCGGTCGATGTTCATTTTTATTCCAGCGTGAACAAATCAGCAACATCATCAAGGCAAGCGCAATGTCGCCCGCGACTATTGCCCGTCGTGCAATCGTTTGGGCATCAGCTGCGCGCTGTCAAAATCCGGCGCACGGCGCAGGTCAAGTGTGAACGGAAAGGCGGGATTGCGGCCTTCCAGTTTGACGTCGAGCTTGCCCGGTGTGTGGCCGATCTTTTGGAAACGTGCGACGCGGCGCGCTTCGGCTTCATTGGCGTTGACCGGGAAAGTGGCGTAATTGCGTCCGCCCGGATGGCTGACGTGGTACGTGCAGCCGCCGACCGAGCGGCCGGACCAGGTATCGATCACATCAAACACCAGCGGCGCGTGCACCCCGATGGTCGGATGTAGTGCCGAGGATGGTGCCCAAGCACGGTAACGCACCCCGGCGACAAATTCACCCGGTGTGCCGGTCGGCGTCAACGGCACCACGCGGCCGTTACACGCCACCACGTGGCGTTGTTGCAACATGCCGGAAACCTTCACCTGCATGCGCTCGAGGCTCGAATCAACATAACGTGCGGTGCTGGTGCCGGCCATTTCCTCGCCGAGCACGTTCCACGGCTCGATTGCCTGACGTAATTCCATTTCGACGCCCTGATACGCCACCGTACCAAACCGCGGAAAACGAAACTCGATAAACGGCGCAAACCATTCGAGTTTGAAGGCATAACCGGCGGCATTTAAATCATCAATCACCGCTTTCATATCCTGCACCACAAAGTAGGGCAGCATAAAACGATCGTGTAACTCGGTACCCCAGCGGATCAACTTTGCACCGCCTTTGCCGCCGTAGGGGGTTTTCCAAAACCGCGCGATGAGTGCCCGCAACAACAAGGTCTGGGTCAGGCTCATTTCGGCGTGCGGTGGCATTTCGAAGGCGCGAAACTCAAGCAATCCGAGGCGGCCGGTGGGGCCGTCAGGCGAATAAAGTTTGTCGATCGAGAACTCGGCGCGGTGGGTGTTGCCGGTCAAGTCGACCAGACAATTGCGCAGGATACGATCAACCAGCCACGGAAATTCGGTCTCTTCGCCGGCAACCAGCTTGGCGTCCATTTGTTCAAACGCAATTTCGAGTTCGTAGAGTGTGTCGGAGCGGGCTTCATCAACGCGCGGGCTTTGCGAGGTCGGGCCGATGAAGGTACCCGAGAACAAATACGAAAGCGCCGGGTGATTTTGCCAATAGGTGATCAGCGAGCGCAACAAATCGGGGCGCCGCAACATCGGTGAATCGGCTGGCGTCACACCACCGACGGTGACATGGTTGCCGCCGCCGGTGCCGGTGTGTTTGCCGTCGAGCATGAATTTTTCGGTACCGAGGCGCGACAGACGTGCTTGTTCATAAAGTGTTTTGGTATTGGTGACCAGTTCGCGCCACGACGTTGAAGGCTGGATGTTGAACTCGATCACCCCCGGGTCGGGCGTGACGGCGAATTTCTTGATGCGTGCATCACTTGGTGGCGTGTAGCCTTCGATGCGCACCGGGGTATTGGTTTCCGCCGCGGTTTTTTCGAGTACGGTAACCAGCGCCAGATAGTCTTCGAGCAGCGCCAGTGGCGGGAAAAAAACGTGCAGGATGCCATTGCGCACCTCGACACAAAGTGCGGTACGGACAAGGTCTTTGGCCGACTCACCGACTTTCGGTGTTTTATCAACCGGTTTGGCGGGCGTTTTTTTGGCGCTTTCTGCGGCTTTTGCCGCCTTGGCTGCGGCTTTACCCGCCAGGGCCTCGGTTTTATCAAACGGATCAACCGGAATGATGACATCGGCGTCTTCCGGTGCGACTACCGGCAAACTGGCGAGCGGCAGACGAAATCCAACCGGCGAATCACCTTCGACCAAATACAAATATTTGGTGGCAAGCGGCCATAACGACGACGCCCATTCGCTGGGTGCGGCGGGCTTTTTCCGCGCGACCGCTTTGATCGGCAGCACATAACC
>JANMNT010000158.1:0-4297 GCA_031368465.1 Burkholderiales bacterium | reverse complement strand
CAACTGAGGTGACGGGCGCCGGTTTCATGGTCGTGATAGGTTGTCTGGGGTATTCTCATCAGACTGAATGGATTGGCCTGAAGAGCATCACAAAGGGTATGGTCGGTTTTTAACTGGCTTTTCAGACACCGATTTAATATACTGTATTAAATTACAGTACTAAAAGCAAGCGCTATGTTTTGCCAATCACCAACCAGCCCTGTAGGTCATGCTGTTTGCCGACATACTTCTAACCAAAACGACCCATGTTCCCCGCACCACTGGCCATCATTGACCTTGAAACCACCGGCATGACTGCAACCGCCGACCGGATCACCGAGATCGGCATTGTGATGGTGGTTGATAACAAGGTGGTGGAGGAATGGTCAACGTTGGTCAATCCGGAATGCAGCATTCCGCCGGACATCCAGTCATTGACCGGCATTACCAATGCCATGGTGAAAAACGCCCCGACATTCCGCGAAATTGCCAAACAGGTTCAGGCGCGTCTTTACGATCGTGTGTTTGTCGCCCACAACGCACGTTTTGACTACGGCTTTATCAAGAATGAATTCCGGCGTCTCGATGTGCCGTTTACGGAAGATGTGTTGTGTACCGTGCGGCTGGCCAGAAAGTTGTATCCGGGGTACCCGTCGTATTCGCTTGACGCGTTGCGTGCCAGGCATCAACTGACCACCGACGGACGCCACCGTGCATTGGGTGACGCCAGGGCGGCGTGGCAATTTATCGCCGTGGCAATGCGCGATTGTGACGCGGATGCAATTACCGCTGCGGTGAAGTCGATTCTGAAAATGCCCAGTCTGCCGCCGCAATTGCCAGCCAATGTGCTCGATGACTTACCCGATGGTCCGGGCGTCTATACCTTCTATGGCGTCAATGATTTGCCAATCTATATTGGCAAGGCCAACGATTTGCGCAGCCGTGTGCGATCGCATTTCTCGAGCGACCACCGCAGTTCCAACGATCAACGCCTGTCTGTCGAAATTACGCGTATTGATTTTGAAGAAACCGCCGGTGAGCTTGGCGCGTTGTTACGTGAATCAACCCTGATCAAGGCACGATTGCCGCTGCGCAACCATCAACTACGTCGCAACAAGGCGCTTACCATGGTGCGCATGCAGGACCCCGGCAGCCCGCCGGTGTTGCTGGCACTGGACGAAGTGGATTTCAGCGACAGCGATGCCCTGTTTGGCCCGTTTGCCACCAAAAGCCGCGCCAAGTCAGCCATGCTGGCATTGGCGGCTGACAACGGTTTGTGCTGGAATATCCTGTCCACCAAAAAAACCAGCGGCCCCTGTTTTGCCCATCAAATTCATCGTTGTCGCGGTTATTGTGTCGGCAAAGAAACGCTCATGCAACACAATCTGCGGCTGATGACGGCAATGATGGGCTACAAGTTTCGCCAATGGCCGGGTGACAGTCCGATTGCCATCAAGGAGCGCCACCCGGACGGCAAACTTGAGCAAATCCATGTGTTTAATCATTGGCAATATTGGGGAACCGCCAATGATGCGGTGTCACTCGATGACTTGATGCAAACACGCGTTTCCACCGACTTTGACGCCGATATCTATAAACTGCTGGTTAAGTATTTTGATGCAGGTGGTGTGTTCACCGCCATCAATCCAAACCACCCGATCAAAGCCGCCTATGGTTAACCGCGGTAAATGCCGGCCAATCACACATCGCCATGTGCACCAATTACGAACCCTATTTGGAAGCTGAGTTCGCCAGAAAATTTGGCGTTGCGTTGCCGCCGGTCGATTTCAAACGCGAGACCTATCCGGGTTATATCGCCCCGGTGGTGCGAAACATTGTCCGCCGCAACGACGAGACACCTGCCGGTCTGGAATGCATTCCAGCGCGTTTCGGGCTGGTGCCAACCTGGGCCAAACCAGAGGACGTTGAACGACCAACGTTAAAGTTTGCCACCTACAACGCGCGTGTTGAAACCATCGGGCAACTGCCGAGTTTTAAACATGCTTGGCGCAACCGGCGGTTTTGTCTCATCCCGGTGCAATCGTTTTATGAGCCCTGCTGGGAAACCGGTAGGGCGGTGCGCTGGAAAATGGCGCTGGCCAGCGGCGAGCCCTTTGCACTCGCGGGACTCTGGGAGCGCTGGCAGCGTGACGACAAGATTGTCGACAGTTTCACCATGCTGACAGTCAACGCCGATGATCACGCCGTCATGAAGCGAATGCACAGACCGGGTGATGAAAAGCGTATGCCGGTGCTGCTTCCGGCAGAAGATTGGGCGCATTGGCTGGACGCAACCCCAGAGCTGGCATTAAAACTGTGCCAGCAATATCCTGCCGAACGGATGACGGCAGTCGCCACACCGGCTCCCAAACGGGTGTCCGCCAAGGCCGCCACACCATCCAACCAGGCCAAAATGATCTGAGCGGCTTGTCGGGGGCGTACGCAAGTATGAAATAATCGTCATTCATGAACCCGCGCCACTCTTATTTTTGTCTGTATTTGCGCGCATTCGTTTGCATTTTTTCTACTACGTTTGGTTGACTCCGCCTTGAATCATCTCGACTGGCTCGAAGCCGAAGCCATCCATATCATGCGCGAAGTGGTCGCTGAATGTGCCCAGCCGGCATTATTGTTCTCCGGCGGCAAGGATTCGATTTGCCTGCTAAGGCTGGCTGAGAAGGCGTTTCGTCCTGATCGCTTCCCGTTTCCGCTGTTGCATATCGATACCGGCCACAATTTTCCGGAAGTGATGACGTTCCGTGACCGGCGTGTCGTTGAACTGGGCGAAACACTGATTATCGGGTCGGTCGAAGAATCCATTGCCAACGGACGAGTCGTGCTTGCCGACCCGGCCGAGAGCCGCAATCCGCACCAAAGCGTGACGCTGCTCGACACCATCGCCAAACACGGATTTGACGCGTTGTTCGGGGGTGCCCGTCGTGACGAAGAAAAAGCCCGCGCCAAGGAACGTATTTTTTCGCATCGTGACGCGTGGGGCCAGTGGGATCCGAAGAATCAGCGCCCCGAGTTGTGGAATCTCTACAACGCGCGACTAAAGCCCAAAGAACATTTGCGGGTGTTTCCAATTTCCAATTGGACCGAGTTGGATGTATGGCAATATATCACACGCGAAAAATTAGCGGTGCCGAGCATCTATTTTGCACATCAGCGGCAAGTGGTGGAACGCAATGGTTTGTTGTTGCCTATCACCCCGGTGACAGCAGCTCTTGACCATGAAACCGTGCTGACACGCACCGTGCGTTTTCGTACCGTCGGTGACATGACGTGCACCTGTCCGGTGGCCTCGTCTGCGGCGACGCTGGATGAGATTGTGCTTGAGACCGCCGCGGCAACCCTTACCGAACGCGGTGCCACACGCATGGACGACAAGACGGCCGAAGCGTCAATGGAACTGCGTAAAAAGGAAGGGTACTTCTGATGCGCGGCCTTGACCAAGTCGATACCCTGCGCGTTTCAACGGCGGGCTCTGTTGACGACGGCAAAAGTACCTTGATCGGGCGGCTTTTGTATGACGCCCACGGTATTCTTGAGGACCAATTGGCGACACTGGCCGGCGCAACGGTCAAACACGGTCATGTTCCAGCCGGCGAGCCGGTCGACTTTTCACTGCTGACCGACGGGCTCATCGCCGAACGCGAGCAGGGCATCACCATCGATGTTGCCTATCGCTATTTCACCACCCCCAAGCGCCGCTTCATCCTGGCCGACACACCCGGTCATGAGCAATACACACGCAATATGGTCACAGGATCGTCAACCGCTGATTTGACAATTGTGTTGATTGACGCGATCAAGGGTATTGGCACCCAATCATGTCGACACGCGGTCATTGCCTCTTTGTTGCGTATTCCACATCTGGTGGTGGCGATCAATAAAATGGACTTGGTCGGCTACGACGAAGCCGTGTTCAACCGTTTGCGTGACGAGTTCGCCCCATTCTTGGCAAAACTGGCGTTTGTGCAGGTCACCTTTATTCCCATGTCTGCGCTTCGTGGAGAAATGCTGGCAACCCGTGGGCTGGATGGTGGCGGGGCAATGCCGTGGTATGACGGCCCGACCCTGTTGGAAACGCTGGAAACCACATCTGCCCACCGGGTGGTGGCGGCCGGCAGTCACCTGTTTCGTTTTCCGATACAACGGGTGGCGAAATCAAAATTTGGCACTGACGCATCACTGCGGGGCTACCAGGGCACGGTTGTTGGCGGCAGTGTCAAGCGGGGTGACCATGTTCTGGTATTGCCGGGCGAGAGCGAAGCCACCATTGCCGCAATTTATTGCGACGGCGGCGATCACGGGC
>JANMNT010000060.1:0-11238 GCA_031368465.1 Burkholderiales bacterium | reverse complement strand
CCATCGCCGTTCAAATCCGCGGCACCAAGCAAAATCCAGTTGAGCGGTGCGCCACCGCGTTTGCGAACCTGCGTGACGCCGTTGCCGTCGGTAAACCAAATATATGAAACACCCTGATCATCAATGTTGGGGCTCTGACCGCGAAACCGCCAAACCAGATCACCGAAGCCGTCGCCAACGAGGTCACCAACGGCTTGAACGTCCCATTCCGGTTTGACCAGGCGCAAAAATTGATTGCTGGTATTCAAATTAAAACTCCGCGAGAAGCGCGACTCGCCCTGTCCTAGATTGTTCAGGAACGACGTATTCAGAAACGCCAGATCGGACTTCCCGCTGCCGGCAAAATCAACCGCGCCCAGCAGGCGGAAGGCGTCGCCGGGATGGGTCTGGCCGGTCCATTGGAACAGGTTGTTTACCAATCGCCCGCCTTGCATGAAGCCGAGAGAAGTCGCTGTCAACAACACACTCTTGTTGTTGCCGTCGATATCGATACCGCCGCGTTTTGACAGGGGGGCCAGGGCGACGGGTGCATTCGCCAGCCATTGACTGAGTAGCGGAAAGGCAAGATCAAAACGGGAATAGTAGTCGCGATTGTCGGGGTTATTGATGTTACCGGCCGTTGCGCAACTCGACGGGCCACCCAGCAATCCGCCGCGCAGGAAATAATTGCCTGACGCAATTGAAAACACGCTGCTGCCCGAACTGCCGCCTTCAGTGACGCCGCTGGTGTAGGTTGGGGTGATAAACGAGGCATTGCCCTGATCCGCCAAAATCGTAAACGGGTTGGCAAGAGTTTGCCCGAGAGTCACTTTTTTCGGGTCGCCTGCCGGGTGGTGAATGATGGTTACCGGTGTTGAACCGCCAATTGTGGTGCTATCCCAGCCGGCGAAAAACGCTGTTTGCGGCGGTGTGTCGTTAAGCCGCAATAACAACACATCGGTGTCGGCGTTGCCATAAAGGAATTGTGCGCCACCAAATACCGCGTTTGATTGGCTGCGCGGCAAATCGGCACCGCCGCACGTCAGGTTGTCGTAGTTCCAATAGGTGTTCAGGGTATTGGCCTGTGATTGGGTGCTGATGCAGTGGCTGGCACTAAAGAAGTACGGTATCTGGGTGGTGGTGTCCGTATCGTTCAATAACGTGCCGGTACAAATACAGGTGGCCAATGCGCCACCGTTGCCACAATTGGCCTGAAACTGCATATGCGCCACCGCTTTTTTCGCATTGACATACCCGGTTGTCTGGGCCGGGCAAATGGCATCGACGTTGCACGAACCGGATTGCCCTTTGAGTTGCGTTGCCGCTTTGAAGCTGTCGCGCGGCGAGGCAAAAATATGCGATGCCGCCTCGACCTGAATGCCGCGGATGTTTTGGGGTTGGCCGTTTGATCCCGTTGGTACAAACACCTCGATGATCTGCGTGTCGCCTTCGGTCAATGGTGTCCAATAGCGCTTTTGGTCGTCAAGCAGACTTAGAATTTCGTTACTGTCAGCGCGATAGATCACGCGTGCCGGATCGTCCGACCCCGAAAAGCGCATCTCGGTACCGGCCGGCGCGTCATCCATGCGTATCGCCACACGGATTGCCGTTGCGCCAGGCGAGCGCACCTTGAACTGTGCGGCACGGCCGATCGACGAATTTGCAATGACGACATTGCGCCACTGAAGAATTGGCATGGTCGCGCTGAACGCCTGATCGTTGATCTCTTGGTTGATGCCGATCTGGATGGCCTTGCGGAAGCGCGAAACGTTGGCGGTCTTGGCTTGGTCGATGCGCAGCGGGTCGACGCCGAAAAAGGTGACGGTCGGTGTAAACGCATCAAGCTCGCTGCGAAATGACAATTCGAACTGCGATTTTTGCGTTGTCGGGGTGGCTCTGACAGCCTCGCCGATGACACGTGTCGCCGCATCTGCGCTTGCCGGAAAGAACCATGCGGTCGCGATATATACGAGACCCAGCAAAGCCATGTTTGACGTTTTGGCACGCACTTTGGCACCAATACGGGAATGCCCGGACGCACCAACAAGCCGCGATAAAAGCCGAATTTTAGTCATTAATTTTTCTCCAAACCAATGCGTCGAAGGATATCGAGGATCGAAAAGTCGCTGCCGTTTTGTCAAACGACATTTGAATGCGGAAATTCTAAAGCGTTTGCAGTCATAAACGGATTATCAAGCGGATTCGCCGACCAAAACATTGTAAGCAGATGCATTTTCCGCGCCGGACTAGGAGTCTTGGGAAAACCCCTGTAAAATCATGAGTTAGACCTATTTTCATCCCTGCATCATCTGCTACCGTGTCGCTGTCAGGCGACAGCCGATGCGGACAACAGCGGGTGTTGATTGCGGCTGTGATGCCGATTCCCGTTTTTTGACAACCCACACTTTATGAAGACCCTGCAAGCCGTGCGTGGCATGAATGATCTGCTGCCCGCGGAGTCGCCGCTTTGGCAATATTTTGAAGATACCGTGCGCGATGTATTCGAGCAGTACGGCTATCGGCTCATGCGTACGCCCGTCGTCGAACCGACCGCGTTGTTTGAACGATCGATTGGTGAAGTCACCGACATTGTTGAACGCGAAATGTATTCGTTTGAAGATGGCATGAACGGCGAAAAGCTGACGCTGCGCCCGGAAGCGACAGCGGGGCTGGTGCGCGCGACGATTGAACACAATATTTTGTACGAGGGACCGAAACGGGTTTGGACATGGGGGCCGATGTTCCGGCATGAGCGTCCGCAAAAGGGCCGCTATCGGCAGTTCCACCAGTTTGACGTCGAGGCGCTTGGCTTTGCCGGCCCTGATGTGGATGCCGAACAGATTGTGCTTCTGAAGCGTTTGTGGGACCGGCTCGGTTTCAAGGACGTGCGTTTGCTCATCAATTCAATTGGTGATGCGCCGGCGCGGGTGGCGCACCGTGAGGCGCTGGTTGCCTATTTTGAGGCGCATGTTGACGAACTCGATACGGACGGCAAGCGGCGGCTTTACACCAACCCGCTGCGCACACTCGACAGCAAGAATCCGGCGATGCAGGCGCTGGTTGAGGGCGCGCCACGGTTAGCCGACTTTCTGGGGCCCGCCGAACAGGCGCACTTTGAGGGTGTCAGGGCATTGCTTGACGCGGCGGGCGTCGCCTACGAGGTTGCGCCAAGGCTGGTGCGTGGTTTTGATTACTACAACCGCACCGTGTTCGAGTGGATCGCAAAGGGTGCCGATTGGGAGTTGACCATTGCCGGTGGCGGACGTTACGATGGTCTGATCGCCGAACTTGGCGGGAAATCAGCGCCGGCGTGCGGGTTTGGTCTTGGTGCAGAGCGGGTGCTGATGTTGCTGGCGGAAAACCCGCCCGCCGGTATCGATACGCTCGACGGCTATATCGTGTATGGTGCCACTGAGTCTGCCGCAGCGTGGTTGCTCGCCGAGCAATTGCGTGATCGAGGGCTGACGGTCGCTCTGCACGGGGGCGGCGAACCAACGGTGGCCAGTTTCAAGTCACAAATGAAGAAGGCTGATGCGAGCGGCGCGCGCTTTGCTATCATCTTGGGTTCCGATGAGCTCGCCCGGCAGAAGGTCACGTTAAAAGACCTGCGCGGCGGTGAGCAAGTCCTGGTTTCGCTTGACGAGGCGGTTTCACAGATGTGGGACGCCGACGAGTTGCTGCAACCGGAAATTTCGAATAGTCATCTAACAAGGTAGTCATTACATGTCAGCGTACGATCTAGAAGAGCAGGAACGCATTGCCGCAATCAAGGATTGGTGGGACAAATGGGGTACGTGGGTGTACGCGGCGCTTATTGCTTTTTTCCTTGGCATTGCGGGCACACAAGGCTGGAAATATTTTCAATCGCGACAAACTGTCGAAGCAGAGACCTTATTTCTGAGCGTGCAAAAGGTCGCACAAGAAATTACCGTGACCAAGGAATGGAAAAAACTTTCCGATGCGGCAACCGCGCTGGCGGAGAAATATCCCGCGACATTTTATGCGACCGATGTGCAATTGATGGCGGCGAAGGCGGCGTTTGATGGAGGCGACCTTGCGCAGGCAAAAAAGCACCTTGATTGGGTGGTTGCGAACGGTCGCGATTCACATAAGAACATCGCTAAAATTCGCCTCGCGGCGTTGCTGGTCGACGAGAAGAAATTTGACGACGCCCTGAAAATGCTCGGGACGATCAAGGACGATGGTTTTGTGTCGGCCGTTTCAGATTTGAAGGGTGACATCTATGCCGTTCAGGGACGCCGCGATGAAGCGCGCGCGGCGTTTGAGCTGGCAGTCGAAAAAGCCGAACAACGAAGCCCGCTAAAGTCGATCTCACAGGCGAAGTTGGACGCATTCGGTGGCGCTGCAGAGAAGGCGGCCGACAAAAAGACCGACGACAAAACGGCCGATAACAAAGATGCAGCTGGAGTGAAGAAGTGATGAGTTCCGGCAAATCCTTTAATCCCGATGCGTCCGGAAAATTGGCGCAAGGGGCGATGCGTTCGGTTGCGCTTGGCCTTGTCACTGCCGTCCTTGCAGGTTGCGGACTGTTTGGCGGCGACAAGAAGCTTGCGCCGCTGGCGGAAATACGTGATTCGACCATATCTCTGCAATGGTCGGCGAGTGCCGGCGCACAAAAGGGATTTCTGTTTTCCCCAGCCGTCGGCGACAAGATTATTTACACTGCGGCGAATGACGGATCGATCAATTCAATCGCCGATCAGGGCGGCCGCAGCGTATCGCGGTTTGACGCAAAGACAAAATTATCCGCCGGCGTTGGGTATGGTGAAGACACGATTGTCGTCGCCAATGTGCAGGGCGAGGTATTGGCATTTGATGCCTCCGGCAGGTCGCTTTGGAAGACAGCGCTCGCCGGTGAAATTTTAGCGGCCCCGTTGGTGACAAAAACCAGCGTGATTGCACGCACTGCCGACGGAAGACTGTTTGCACTTAACCGTGCCGATGGCAAACGTAAATGGGTGTTCACACGCACCGCGCCAACACTGACGCTGCGGACGAGCGCCAGTGTGATTGTCAATCGTGGGGTTGTTTACGCCGGCTTTCCGGGGGGGAAACTGGTTGCCATTGAACTTGAAACCGGCCGTCCGGTTTGGGAGTCGACAATTTCACTGCCCCGGGGAACCACCGAACTTGAGCGTATCGCCGACGTGGCCGGTTTGCCGGTGAACGACGATTCACGTGTATGTGCCGCGGTGTATCAAGGTCGCACCGGCTGTGTTGAAACACTCAGTGGCAATGTTTTGTGGTCGCGTGATATTTCGAGCGCAGATGGTGTCGCTGTCGATGCAAAACATCTTTATGTCGCCGATACCGACGGCAATCTGACTGCGCTCGACAAAATTTCAGGCGCAACGGTTTGGAAACAGGAAAAGTTGCAACGCCGTGACTTGGGCACACCGGTTGTCGTGAACGGGCGCATTGTCATCGGCGACCGGCTTGGATTTGTGCACGCATTGGCGGCAGATACAGGCGATTTGACCGGCAGGGTCCCGACCGACGGTGGTCGAATCCTGTCGATTGTCGCCATTGGTGGGCGCGTCATCGCGCAAACCGACAAAGGCGGCGTGTATGCGATCGCGGTACGTTAGGCCATCGCGACCTGTAATTCAACGAAGTAAACGCAATCGAGCGTAAGTCGTCAAGCAGTCAAGCAGCCAAGCGGAAAAGTCAAAAACGTTGGTTTGTACACGTCACGTCGTTACGTCTCGACGCGACCGCAACGTTTTGAAATTATTATGAAACCAACTATTGTTATTGTCGGCCGGCCCAACGTCGGAAAATCGATGTTGTTCAACCGCCTCACCAAAACGCGTGATGCATTGGTTGCGGATTTACCCGGGCTGACTCGGGACCGCCATTACGGCCACGGTCGCGGTGCGTCCAAACCTTTTCTGGTCGTCGATACCGGCGGGTTCGAGCCCAAAGTCACCGACGGTATCCTGCATGAGATGGCCAAACAAACGCTGCAGGCGGTTGCCGAGGCTGACGCAATTCTGTTTGTGGTTGACGGGCGGCAGGGGCTGACGCCGCAGGACAAAATTATTGCCGAACGGTTACGCCAAACCGCGCATCGTGACGGCGGTGCGCAACAGATTCCCGTGATGGTTGCGGTCAACAAGGCCGAGGGGATGGACGAAAATATCGTCACCGCCGAGTTTCACGAGTTGGGGCTTGGCGTGCCTGTCGCAATCTCCGCCGCGCACGGCGAAGGTGTGCGACAGTTGATCGAAGACATGCTGGAGAATTTCCCAGCCGCCGAGGAAGAGGCCGACCCAAAGCATCCAAAAATTGCCATTATCGGCCGGCCGAACGTCGGCAAGTCGACACTTGTCAACAAGCTGCTGGGTGAAGAGCGCGTGATTGCATTTGACGAGCCTGGAACCACGCGAGATTCAATCTTTGTCCCGCTGCAGCGCAACGGCAAGGATTACACCCTGATCGACACGGCTGGTATCCGCCGTCGTGGCAAGGTTTTTGAAGCGGTCGAAAAATTCTCGGTGATCAAGACATTGCAAGCCATCGCCGACTGTCACGTGGTAATTCTGGTGCTGGATGCACGCCAGGAGGTTTCCGAGCAGGACGCGCATATTGCAGGGTTCATCGTGGAATCAGGGCGGGCGCTGGTTGTTGCCATCAATAAATGGGACAACCTCGACGAATACACGCGCGAGAGGACCAAGGTCGATTTTGACCGCAAGCTGCATTTTCTGAGCTTCGCCCACATGCACACCATTTCAGCAAAAGGTGGCATGGGGCTGAACCCGTTGTTTGCATCAGTCGACAATGCGTTTCAGGCTGCCATGGCAAAACTTTCGACGCCAAAGCTGACAAGGGCGTTGATGGCGGCGACCGCGGCGCACCAGCCGCCTTTAAATGGCCTGCATCGGCCAAAAATGCGTTATGCCCACCAAGGGGGGCACAACCCGCCACTGGTCATTGTCCACGGTTCGGGTCTCGACGGCGTGCATGAGAGTTACATTCGTTACCTTGAAGGCCGCTTCATGGAAACCTTTAAATTGCGCGGCACACCGTTGCGGGTTGAGCTGAAGCAGGGTGCCAATCCGTTTCGCGGCAGAAAACCGCCTGCACTGACCAAGGGGCAGGAGGACAAGCGCCGCCGCGGTCGAATTCGTATGAAGCGTAAATACGCCTAACCTCGTCTGTTACGCAAATAGCCATAAAAAACAAATGGTTATTTGATTCCCCGAAAAGCAGGTTGGAATCTGGGCACCATGACGTTATTTTGGCGTCGTTGATCGATGCGAAGCACGCAAATCAACCCGATTGGGGTATCCAACGGTACCCTGCGCAATGTGCAACGTCGGCAAAATCTGTCATCATTGCGGAACAAAGCTGGCGGTTGTCATGTCAGATAACTGTTTACCGCAGTGCAGCAATTTTGGATTGCGTACATAATCATCCGGCTTCGTCCTTTTTTAACTTGCCAACCTTTGGCAAGTCGGGTCGGATACAACCTGGTTGGAGAATAAGAATATGAGTACAAAAGGGCAACTACTACAAGACCCGTTCCTGAATATTTTACGCAAGGAACACGTCCCTGTTTCAATCTACTTGGTCAACGGTATCAAGTTGCAAGGCCAAATCGAGTCGTTTGACCAGTACGTGGTGTTGTTAAAAAACACCGTGACGCAAATGGTCTACAAACACGCAATTTCAACGGTTGTCCCCGCGCGTGCGGTGTCGGTTCCGTTTGACGCACCCGCTGGCGAAAACTAATCATCAAGTGTTGTTGCCGGCAGTTTGTCGGCAACCGTTGTCCGCTTTTTGCGCCGCCAATGAGTTCAGGGCATCCTGGACGCACGACGAAACCATGCGAGCGGTTTGCGGCTTGCTTTCGTGCGAGCCGGCCCTATCTAAGAAATAGCATCCAACGCCCACCGCATTTTCTGCGCCGCATTCAAACCAGTTTGACGTCGCTCGTAAATCTGCCGACGCATATTAAAGCGATCTTTTGAAACCACCTTTCCCGTCAACAACCGCCAGTCGCGTAAAAGCCATATTGCTGGTGCTTGATTTCGGCGAGGGCGGGCTTGATTCACGCATCAGCGAAGCGCGTGAATTGATCATGAGTGCCGGAGCCAGCGTGGCGGCAAGTCTCACCGGCAAGCGGCAAAAGCCTGACGCCGCCACATTTGCCGGCAGTGGCAAGGTGGACGAGATAAAACTTCTGGTTGACGAGCACCTGGCAACTTTGGTCGTGGTTGACCATCAGCTGTCGCCGATCCAAATCCGCAATCTTGAGCAGGCGCTGGGTGCGGACCGTGTGCGGGTGATGGATCGTACCGATTTGATCCTCGAAATTTTCAGTCAACGTGCACGCTCGGCGGAAGGCAAGTTGCAGGTCGAACTGGCCCAAATGCAGCATCTCTTGACGCGTCTGGTCAAAGGATGGACTCACCTGGAACGGCAACGCGGCGGCATCGGCGTCCGAGGCGGGCCGGGTGAATCCCAACTGGAAATCGACCGCCGTCTGGTTGGCGATCGCATCAAGCGATTAAAGGAAAAATTGGCAAAATTGGAACAACAGCGCACAACCCAGCGTTCGGGTCGTCGTCGTACCGGCACGTTTACCGTATCGTTGGTCGGCTATACCAATGCCGGTAAGTCAACGTTGTTCAACCGCCTGACACGGGCCGACACCTATGTCGCCGATCAGCTTTTTGCGACGCTGGATACCACCACCCGCCGCATGTTTTTGACACCCGATTGCACTGTGGCACTTTCGGACACCGTCGGCTTCATCCGTGAATTGCCGCACGGCCTGGTCGCCTCTTTTCATGCCACGCTGACGGAAGCCTTGGAAGCAGACGTGTTGTTGCACGTCATTGATGCGTCAAATCCGGCAAGGGCGCAACAGATCGAAGACGTCGAAAAAGTACTTGCGGAAATCGGCGCCGATCAGATTCCACAAATCAGGGTGTTGAATAAAATCGACCGACTGGAAGGCAATTTCCCCGCGTCATTACTACGTGACGAGAGTGGTAAAATTTGCGAAGTCCGGTTAAGTGCCGTCACCGGAGAGGGAATAAACCTGCTGCGGGATGCGCTTGAGATGTTTGCGATTGCGTCACTAGAAATGCAAACAAGTCGGCAGGACCTTTCGCAATCAGGGGAACCTTTGGAGACGGTCGGTACCAAATCAGCACCCAGCGTCAGCCAACCGTCAGAACTGCGATTGCGGCCGACATATCATTGATGTTTAGTTTTGGAGTTGTGCCATGCGGTTGAGTACACGTTCGTTGTTGATTCAAATTGTGGCGGTCGCCGGGGCGCTGATAGCGTACCCTTTCCTGCGGCTGCGGCAAATGGTGGCGGCGCGCTTTCGCCGCCAATCGGCAGCGTCAGGGGTTGCTGGTGATGGCGTTTCTGAAATGTCGCTGAATGATCCGCAATGGGGCAAACGTGGCGGCGGTAGCAACGGTGGTGGTGGCAACAATGACGGCCCACCGGACCTGGATCAGATCATCAAGAAATTCAGCGATAAAATTTCCGGACTGTTTGGCCAAAAGCCTGCCGGCAACAACAATAACGATAGTGGTGGTGGCTTTAACGGACCTTCCGGCGCAGCAATGGGCGGCGGCTTCGTCTTGGCGGCAAGTCTGGCGCTGGCGGTATGGCTGGCAACAGGGTTTTATATTGTTGAAGAGGGCAGCCGTGGCGTTGAGTTAAGGCTTGGTAAATATGCGCAAACCACGTCGCCCGGCCCGCGTTGGCATTGGCCGTATCCGTTTGAGACGGTTGAAGTCGTGAATATTCAAAACTTGCGTGCCATCGAGGTCGGCCACCGAAACAATCAGAAAACCAAGATGAAAGAAGAAGCCCTGATGCTAACAGAAGATCAAAACATCGTTGATCTGCAGTTTGCCGTCCAATATCTGTTGAGCAGCCCGGAAGAGTATCTATTCAATAATCGCAGTCCGGACGAAGCGGTGCGCCAGGTTGCCGAGACGGCGATGCGCGAAGTGGTTGGCAGCAGTAAGATGGACTTTGTGTTGTATGAAGGTCGTGGTGAGATTGCGTCGCGTGTGAAAGTGCTGATGCAGGATATTCTTAATCGATACAAGACCGGCATATCGGTCTCAAACGTCAATTTGCAAAATGCCCAGCCGCCGGAGCAGGTGCAGGCGAGTTTTGACGACGCCGTCCGTGCCAAGCAGGATAAGGAGCGCCTGAAAAACGAGGGCGAGGCATACGCAAACGACATCATTCCAAAAGCACGTGGATTGGCAGCGCGGCTGATCGAAGAGGCAAACGGACACAAACAACGTGTGGTGGCCAATGCGCAGGGCGATGCGTCACGTTTCTCAGCGGTGGTTGCGGAGTATGAAAAGGCCCCGCAAGTCACGCGCGAGCGCATGTATCTGGATACGATCCAGCAGGTGATGCAAAATACCAGCAAGGTGGTGGTTGATCAGAAGGGCGGACAAAATCTGTTGTATTTGCCGCTCGACAAACTGATGCAATTGTCGAATGCGCCGCAGTCTCAAAACCAGGATCCGGTCGCCAAATCAGTGACGTTGAGTGATCCTCCCGCAACCGCCGCACCCGACCCAGTCGCCGCCCGCCGCGACCTGCGTTCACGTGACGGCCGCTAACCGGGAGAATGACATGAGAAAAAATATCCCCCTGATCAGCATTATCGCAATAGGTGTTTTGATCACGCTCGTCATGACGGCATTTACCGTTGACCAGCGCCAGAACGCCATCCGCTTCAGGCTGGGTGAGGTGGTTGCTATTCATACCGAACCCGGACTCTATTTCAAGGTTCCGCTGATTGAAAATATCCGGATGTACGACACCCGCATCCAGACGTTGGATACCAAGGATGCCGAACGTATCCAGACCAGCGAAAAGAACAACGTGCTGGTTGATTCGTTTGTGAAATACCGCATCATTGATGTCAAACAGTTCTTTGTTTCGACGCGTGGCGACTTGAATGCAGCCGAATTGCGGCTCGCGCAATCGATCAACAACGACCTGCGCGATGAATTCAGCAAACGCACGCTGGCCGAAGTCATCTCGGGCAAGCGCGAAACCATCATGCAAAATCTTCGCGTAAAAGCCGATACCGATGCCCGTGCAATCGGCATTTCGGTTCTCGACGTGCGCCTTAAACGGGTCGATCTGGTGCCGGAAATTTCGGCAGACGTATATCGCCGGATGGATTCGGAGAGAAAGCGGGTGGCCAATGAGTTGCGCGCCACCGGCTCGGGTGAT
>JANMNT010000138.1:0-6901 GCA_031368465.1 Burkholderiales bacterium | reverse complement strand
CCAACATACTGTTGTTGCGAAAGAGACCGCTCATCGACAAGATCATTTCCTTTGTTTGTTGACGTTTTTTGTGGCGCGATAATCGTTTGGATTTCGCACCAATTCGTTGTCAAAACAGCGAACATTCAGGCGCGTAGCCTAAAGTATCGGCGACCTGTGGATACCAGTCAATTTTTCATTAATGGTCGCCCGGCACCTTGCGGCGGGGCGGTCGGCAGGGTGACAAGTCACGGCTATTGAAGGACCTGTCGCCATTTGAAAACCCAGCAAGCGCGCGCCTTTTGACAGATAAATGCCTGAAAAACGCCACCACTATTGGTGTTTGAAATTGGTGCGCCCGACACGATTCGAACGTGCGACTTCTACCTTCGGAGGGTAGCACTCTATCCATCTGAGCTACGGGCGCTTGGCCGAATTTTACCATCACAGTTGTGTGTCTGTATCGGGCAAATTCCGGCTGCTGGCAGCATGCGCGGCAGGCGTCACGGTGCCAATCCTGTCGTCGAATGTGTTTCTGCATTGAGGTCAACTGCCGGCACAGATATAATGAGGAACTTTTAATGCAATGCGTCGAGGCAAGAAATGTCTGATTCACACAACGATACGGCAGAAGCCGATTCCGCGGCCAACACCGTCAAAACGGCGATCATCGTTTTTGTCGGCGCAATTCTGATGGTGATCGGCATTGGCATGCTTGCCCACTTTGCCATCGGCACCCGCCCCATCGGTGCCGGCAACGAAAACGCAAACACCCCGGAAGCTGTCGCCGGACGCATTGCCCACCCGGTTTCGCTGGCAGTCGATCCAACCAAAGGCCCGGTGCCCGGCGCGGCTGCCGCACCCGCGCCCGCCGCAGTCAAGGCTGGTGCACCAGCGACGGCAATTGTTGCGGCGGTGGCAATTCCGGTTGCGGCGGTTGCAGGCGCAGCAAAGGCCGGCGGCGGCGAAGGCATCTATAAAACCGCGTGTGCCGCATGCCATTCGGCCGGCATCGCCGGTGCGCCAAAAAGCGGTGATAAAGCCGCTTGGGCACCACGTATCGCGCAGGGTAAAGACACACTCTACAAACACGCCATTGGTGGCTACCAAGGCAAAAACGGTGTGATGCCCGCCAAAGGCGGCAATACCAGTTTGGCCGATGCCGATGTCAAGTCTGCGGTTGACTACATGGTTGCGCTAAACAAGTAACGACTGATAACGGATCAAACGGCGCATGACTGAACTGACAACCATCGCGCCCGTAAACACACACAAAGGGCGGCTATCCGCCCTTTTGTTTTTTGTCGATATATCAACGTTGACCAGCCGTGGCCTGCTACGCGATCGGTGATTTGCAGGGCTGCTGGCTGACGCTTGAAGCACTGCTCGCCAAAATCCGCTTTAAACGTGGTCGCGATACATTGTGGTTTGTTGGTGACTTGGTAAATCGTGGCGACGGGTCGCTGGCGTGCCTGCGTTTTGTCCATTCGCTCGGCGACCAGGCTGTGGTTGTGTTGGGCAATCACGACCTGCATTTGTTGGCGGTTGCCGAGGGCATCGCCAAACCACACCGCCTCGATACACTCGCGTCGATTTTGGCTGCGGCAGATTGCGAACAATTGCTTGCCTGGTTGCGCCGCCAAAAACTATTACATGTCGAGCCGGCCTATGCGATGGTGCACGCCGGACTCATGCCGCAATGGTCCTGGCGGCAGGCGCAGTCACTTGCGCGCGAGATCGAAACAATACTGCGCGGCCCGCGTTATCGCGATCTGCTTTCCAATATGTATGGCAACGAGCCTTCCGTTTGGCGCGATTCGTTGCGCGGTCATGCGCGCATGCGGATGGCATTGAACGCGTTTACCCGCATGCGAACATTGACGCCGGATGGTGCACTCGATCTCAAATTCAAGGGCGAACTTGAAAAAATGCCCTCGGGATTAACACCTTGGTTCGACGTGCCGTCGGTGCGGCGTGTAAAACGCAGCGTGATTGCCGGGCACTGGTCGGCGTTGGGGTTGTATCAACGTGATGGGTTTGTCGGGCTTGACTCGGGCTGCATCTGGGGGCGCGAACTATCGGCGCTGCGTCTCGACGATGGGAAAATATTTCACGTCGCGTCGCAGGAAATTGCCCGGGCCAAGGGTGGGGATTAATCAGCCGGACCTGTTGGTCAGTCGCCTGCCTGTAGCGCCAGCGCGGTTGCACCTTCGCCAAAACGCTGATGCGCGTGCGGCTTCGGCACATCAAGTATCGCGGCAATGGCATCTTCCGCCGCCACCGCCGCGTCACGGCGCGTCATCGATGCGGTGGCAATCGCCGGGGCAAAGGTGATTTCGGCAATAATTTTTCGCTCAGCAATAATCGCCGCCATCGACTGGGCGAAGCTTGTTTCACCGACAAACATGGTTGCCGCCGACGGTGCGCCGCCTTCTTCCCGGTAACAAATTGCAGCCGGTGCAATCACCGCGTGGTTGGCGATGGCGGGCTCAAACAGCGCGGTGTGAAATTTCAGTAGGCGATCGCCGCGGGTGGTGGTGCCCTCGGGGAAAAAAGCAACGGTATCACCGGCCACAAGTGCATCATGAATCTCCGCGTTGATGCGGGTGGTGTCACTGCGCTTGGCGCGGTGGACAAATATCGTACCGGCCGCCTCACACAGCCAACCTGCAATCGGCCAATTGCGAATCTCCGACTTTGCGACAAAACGCGACGGCTGGGTCGCGTTGATCACAAAGATGTCAAGCCATGAGACGTGGTTTGCCACGACAAACAATTGTGGTGTGTCCCCGGCCGGTCGTGCACCATGCACGGCGAGAATGATATTGAGGATGCGCAACATTTTTGCCGCCCACGCCTGGGTGATGCGGGCACGAATCCGTGGCGAGACGCGCGGATAGACAAGTCCTGTCACGACCAGACCCTGCGTCACGTGCAGCAACATGCGTGCCCAACGAAAAATCCGGGTCAGTCGAAACGTCGTTGCGGGGGGAACAAGCTGGTGATGAACGTCCGTCATACACTGTGCGCTATGGCAGCTTTCCGGCCTGAACCATGCGGGCGAATAATGTATTTAGCGAACCCCACGTGACAAGATCGTCGAACGTTGAGGTCTGCGCGCCCTGGGTGAACACGATGTCATTGTTTTGGTTATTGGTTTCGTCGAACGAATTTTGTGCGGTCGATTTGCCCAACGACAACAAGACGAATGGTGCCTTGTCGGAAAGCAATACCAGCGCGCCACAGTTGGTGGTGGGCGGTGCGGCAGTCAGACCGGTCGCACAAACATAAAGGTGCGTGGCCGCCGAGACCGTCGTCATGGTCGGCGTTTTGATGCCGTCAACGCTCGTCAATATGTAGGTATTGGCCGGGTTCTGGTACGGGCTTACTGCATATTGGATCCGGCGCAAGTCCGATCCATCCGTCCACGCATCCACACTGAAACCACTGGCATCAATCGGTGCTAGACCCAGCGTTGCCGCCGGCACCAGTCCGACAGTCGCTACACAACGCCCGTGCGTTTGTACGGTGGTCGGTGTGCCGCAGCCGCCCGAGGCGTTGGTGCAATATCGTTCGAGGCCCGTGCTGGTTGCGGTGGCCGGGCAGGGCAGACGACCGTTTGCCATTGCAAACCCGTAAATCGCCTCCTTGATCTGTTCGAGCTGTCGCTGGGTATCAACGGTTTTTTGTTGGTCGAGCTGCGTTGCAAGCGGTACCGCAACGATGGTGACAAGAATGGAGATGATCAGCAACACGACCGCAATCTCGATCAACGTAAATCCCGCCGGGTAAATCTGCTGATGTCGAGAGTGGCTCATTTTGGAATGGTGGCAACGGTGTCGGCATAGGTTGTGTTACGGGGTTGCGTGGAACTTGCGTAAATTCTTGTCGAGGCACCGGTAACATTTGGCGCCTCAAGAAAATCGCCGATAGCCGGTGTGACGGCAAAACGATTCTGGCCGGCAAGCGGTGGACCGGCTGAAATCACCACCGCATCCACTCCGGTCTTGGTGCCCGCCGAAAAGCAATTGCTGCTACAGGCGGGTGAATTGGTGACGGGAGAAACGTCGTTTGAAAATGCCGCGATGGTTGATTCGTACCACTTTTGGCTGGCGTACCAAACCGGGACGTCGGCGTGCAGGCGGATATTCGAGAGTGTGGCGCTGGTTGTTTGCGCGGTCTGTCCGTAACCGGTCTGCATGCCATTCGGAAATGTCGCCGCAAACAAATTGAATGGAACTGCACCATTCGCTGTTGGTACCCACCTATCGCTGACTTCAACCATCGCAATCGTGTTGATGTTGCTGTTGGTGACCGAACGGCGCGCATGGGTTGTCGCAGAGCCGGGCTGGGTTGTTGCGGTGCCGGTGAACGACGCCAGATTAATGGCAACGCTCCTGGTTGTTGTGCCGGCGAAATTGCCGATGTTTACCCGTGTGCCGGTTGCGATGCAGTCGCCGCCAAAAGAGTTGTCGCGACGCTGAATCGCGTAGGTCACGGGGGTGGTCGACGAAACCATTGTATAGATATCACAATCCAAGGTTGCGTCACGCGTTGGACGGGTGGTCGAGGCGTTCCGCTTGCACGAAACCGCCGGTATGGCCACCGTACCGGCCTTGAACGTGCCAAAAGCGGCGCTTGTCAACGTGCGGGGAATCGCCGCAGCGCTGGTCGCGATACGCGCGCGACAGGTGCAGACGGCATTAACACCGCCACCACAGCTGAACTGTGTTTCCGCGTTACCCAGATTGCCGGTGAACGGCCCCGTATCGCCGGTCGCCAGACCGCCGATTGCCCATGAAAGTTCCGTCATGAACCGGTTGCTGTTGTTTGAATAGTCGTGGAACGGAATGAGGCCAGCTGTCGTTGAAGATTGTCCGACAAATGACGTGGACGTCAACATTGGATTGGTGATCGGTGTCAGCCACGGATACCCGGCATAACTTGATCGAAACGTTGTCAGTGCTTCGCGGATCTCATTGGTCACCCGCCGCTCGACCTCCGGCATGAGTTCGTCGATGGTAACAAAGATCAATTGATCATTGAATGATGCGCTGACGGGGGCGGTCACATACTCACCAGTCAATGCCGCATTGTCGTAACCCGTGCAGCGCTGGCTTGCCGGTAATGCCGCCCACCCACTTGGCGTTGGGATGGCATCGAGAAAATCGCCCGGTTGTCCGTAGCCTTGTGGATTGGTGCCGGTCGCGGCGACAATGCGCGCCTGGGTTCTACCGGTGGTTTGTAACAGCTCGCCGGGAATAATCAGCACAAACGCAACACGATCGCTGAGGAGATTGCCGGTGGCATCACATACTTTGAGCCAGGGCCACGCCGGCCCGGTGGTTGCCGCGCAGGAAAAAGTTGTTGTGCTTGACGCTGCCGTGCGTGGATTCAAAATGCTCATGCAAGCAGCGGCAGGATTGGGATCGGCCAGGTTTTGGCTGACCGCATACCACGGCACAATTCCAAGCACATCCTGCTCGCTCGCGCCGTCAATCGCAAGACCCAATTGTTTCCAAGGCAAACGGCCGATACATTGCAACGACGCAACTTGCGCTGGCACGCCCGATAGCGCCGGCAATCCATTTGCAACCGCCCCGTTCAAACAAGAGGTTGCATCCGCTAGTCCGTTGTAATTCGTGTTCTGCAGCGTGTCTGGCGTTGGCAACTGACCGGGCCGGTTGCCCAAGCCGGGTGTCCCGTTGACCGCATAGCCAATCAGCGCCGCGCGTGCCGCCGCCATGACCTCCGCATTCGTTGTCAGTTTTTGCTGGCTGCGCAACGCCGAACCCGCGCCGGCGCCAATGGTGCCAAGGATCGCGACGCCGCCAATGGCGAGCATGATCAAAATGACCAGCAACAACACCATGCCGTGTTGCCTTGCGGCCGGTGTCATGGTGCCGGCTTTTTTGCGGATGGTTGGGCGGACTTCCGGACGGCTATTTTCTTTTTCGGCGCAACCGGGACACCGGTTGATTGCGGCCGACTCTTCGGGTCGTCAACCATTTGTGGCACATTTGCGCTGGAAAGCACAAATATGGGCTCTGCCCCGACCATGCTTGACGTCGCCATCACCCCGCGTGGCGCAGTCTTTGCATAACGCGATTCTATTTTTCCGCCGCCGTTGATCCAATACGTGGTGCTGCCATCGCTGCGTTTGACAAAGCCGTTGAGCACCGTGGTGCGTTGAATCACGTCGCCCTCGACAACAATGGTTCCGTCGCGTCGCGCCTTATCAAGCTGGGCGCGTTTGTCGTCCGAGAAAAATAATTTTCCGCTGAGCGGCAGCGAAGTTGTGGCGATCGGGTCGGGCGTGTAGCCAGCCGATGATTTTTTCGAACTGTCTGTTTTGTCGGCAGTGACGTTGCTGGTTTGCGCGCAGGCGGCCCCCGCAACAATCATTGCGACCATGACCAAAACGAATTGTCCAAACGCCTGACGGCGAATGGCGCGCATTATGCCGCTCATTTACCTGCTCCCGCGTCGGGCAACTTGGCAGCGGACGACACCTCGGCGGCAGCGCGTTTGTCGACGAGCGTGATCCATTCAAGCGCGCATTCGGCTTCTATTGCCGGCGTCATGACGATGGCGGCATTTTCGCGCTCTTTGTTGCTTTCGCCGCCGTCGGGTGCGCCTGATACACCCGCCTTTTGCGCAAGAATCTTGCGGGCAATTTCGGCATCTGCCTGCAAAGCGCCAAGGCTGCGCTTAATGACACAACGGTCAATCGGAAACAGTCCGCGCTGCAGACGGGGAAACTCGTCGAGAAACCCCACGATGTCGCCGTCGTGGATGGCGCTTGCCTTGAGTCGGATTCGGCTGCCAAGCGCATCAACCGCACTGATAGTGGCACCCCCTGCAAGTTTTAACGGCCGCTGTTCACTCACTTGATACTCGAGGGTGACAATGTTATGCCGCA
>JANMNT010000092.1:0-18543 GCA_031368465.1 Burkholderiales bacterium | reverse complement strand
TTGACCGATGACATTGGCCGCAGGTGAGCTTGGCGCCGACGCTTGCTTCAGGTAGCTGTAGTAAGCCGTGGATGACGACAGCACCAGTTTGCCAAAATCTCCCATGTTGATGCGGTAGGTGAGATCGAGGTCCATACCCTGAACTTCCTGACTTGCCACGTTGATATATGGCGAAATAATCAAAGAGATCCGGCCTGGAACACCACCACCTGGTGACGCGGCGCGACGAACACTTGCGCCTGGGGGCGGGCTGGTTTCGTTATCCACAACAAACTGTGCGTTTGATGCGATCTTGTTGGTCTGTTTGATGCGATACCAGTCAAGGCCGGCCGCAAAATCCTTATTCACATCCCAAACAAATCCAAGGTTGTAACTCTTGGACTCTTCCGGCTTCAAATTGATGTTGCCGCCAAGTTGTGCATTGGTTTGTGTTGCGCCGCAAGCAGCTGCGACGCCGGCACGGCAACGCGGGCCGTCAACAATCGTGACCTGCGATACTGTTGTGCCCAGGAAAAGCTCTTGCAGGCCAGGCGCGCGGAAACCCTCAGAGTACGAACCGCGCAGCAACAGTGAAGAAGTCGGACGCCAGCTGATACCAAACTTTGGCTTTGTTGTCGAACCCGTGCCCTTGTAATCGTCGTGACGAATGGCCACTTGCGCTTCCCAACCCTTGGCAAACGGTGCATTGATCTCACTATAAATCGACCATTCGGTGCGGCCGCCCGACGCTCTTGTCGCCGTTTCACGTGATGACAAGCCGGCAACAACACGCGGATCCGGTACGTCGGCAATCGATTGTGAACGAGTCTCAGCACCAACCGCCAAACCCATCGGTCCGCCCGCCAATTGCATCAATTCGGTCGACGCCTTGAAATCCAGTGAGTGGAATCGCGACGTGCCGTTACGGAATTGATCCGGCGTGAGGCGCAGCGAATTGACGACAGTCGGGCTGTTGATCGAGCCCGTCAGGAATGTACCGTTGACGATGGCTGCGCGTAACAAGTCGGCACGGACACGATTGCCACTGATGTCGATGACTTCGGATTTGCTGTAGCTCCAGCCAGATTCCCAATCCCAGCCGAATTTAGTACCTTTTACGCCGCCTAACAGACGGGTGGTTTTGGCGGTAATGTCCTCAAGGCGCGGACCAAATTCGATCAGACGACGCAAAACAAACACGTTGTCGGCCGGACGTGGATTACCAGGCGAACCAGCGGAAAAATAGGTGCCGGATGGTACCGGCGCAAATTGTGATTCCGAAATCGATTCGTTATACGAAACTTCGGCAAATGCCGACAAGGTCGGGTTGATTTCATAGGTGCCACGGGCCATCACACCTTTGCGCTCGGCGCCCGGGCTCAATGTCGCTGCACTGTTGAAATTGTATTTACAAATCGAACCACCGGCGCTGATTTCCAAATCAGAAGCGGGACAGCCAGGCAGCGCCTGGTACAAGCCGGTCGTGTAGTTGAAGATGGTGCCGGTTGGCGACGATGGGCTGCGGTTGTCGACACCACCACGGCGGCGTTGATCGGCCGTTGCAGCGAACTTGCGCTCACGCAGGAACAAAATGTCGCGTTTGAAGTAGTCGAGGTTGACGAGTACGTTGTATCGGTCTTTGGCAATGTCACCAAAACCTGCCGTCATCGACAGCTTTAATTCCTTTGCGTCGATACCGCCGGATGAGGCAGCCTTGGAGCGGGCGGCACCGGTAAACGCGGTCAAGTCGAGACCCTGGAAATCTTTTCGCAGGATGACGTTGATCACACCGGCGATGGCGTCAGAGCCGTAAATGGCTGATGCGCCGTCTTTCAGTACTTCGACGCGTTCGATCGCGCCAAGCGGGAATGAATTTAAGTCGACAAAAGCATCTTGTGCGTTCTGGGCAAAACCGTATCCGGCAACACGACGGCCGTTAACCAAAACAAGTGTTGCGCTTTGACCCAAGCCACGCAACGAAACACCGGCGGAGCCGGGTGCGAACGTGCCAAATGTGCGCTCTTCAAATGAACCACCGCTTTGCGCGGTAATGGATCGTAAGACCTCGGCAACAGACGTGGCACCGCTCTTTTCAATATCCTCGCGCTTGATGACCACAACCGGGGATGGACCCTCTTGGTCGACACGCTTGATGTTTGAGCCGGTCACTTCAATTTTTTCAACCTTGGCGGCGGCTTGTTGCGCGCTGACAGGCGCAACGACACCCATTGCGACACCAGCGCCGAGCGTTTGCAGTACCGCCAAGCGCAATTTATTCGTTCTAATATTCATCGGTTAACTCCCATCAATAAATGGTGGTGAAAGAAAAATTGCCTAACGTCTTGATTTGTCGGAAGATATTTTGTTTTTTACGGCGCAAACCGTGCGGCAGATGATGAGCGCAATACGACAAATTGTTATGAGTTAGGCAAAGCGTAGTGAGAATAGCCCCAATTTGATAAAAACCGTACAAATTGAAATGATTTGTCGCAAAAATGCAACGGGCGTGTGTTTGCCTATTGATATGTGGTGCTGCTTTGTGTGGGGCAATTCCAAGATGAAGATCCCGGCGAATATCGTGTCAAATCACCGTCATTTGCACTGATAAAGGTGTGTCATGGCGTCGAAACGACGCTTTTAAGCCGCCATCAAAGTGGGCGCATGCGCATCGCGGACCTGCTCAATCGCCTATTCGACAACAAAAAAAGGGGCCCGAAGGCCCCTTTTTTACAACAAGCATTGCGTCAATGACTTATTTGAATGCCCAAACCACACGACCGTAGTAATAACGACCCACGGCGCTGTCTGTTGAATTGGCATAACCCTCGTTGGTGTTATCGCTGAACGGTGGCGCTTTGTTTTCAACGTTGTTAATACCAAACGACAACTTCAGGTTCTTGATACCGGTCCATGCGACCTGTGCATCGGCGGTCGTGAAGGAGGCCACGTTGCGTTGCGACACTTGGTTAAATTGCAGAAACTTGCTACGGGTACGGACTGTCACGCCGGCTTCCCAGGCGCCCTTGTTCCAGAATGCGCTGTTGGCCATTGTGGTACGCGGGAATTCATAGGTGCCAGCCTGTTCAACCAAGCCAAGCCCAGGCGCGGTTTGCACCAAGAACGTCTTGACATAGGTTGTCGCTGAATTCAAGGTGACGCGGCCATATTCGCCAAAACTCATCCGATAACGAACATCCAGATCCATACCCTCAGTCAGCTGACGGTTTGAATTGAAATACGACTGGAGCACACCAAAACGCGTGTCGGACGCAAAACCCCAAAGTTGGCCCGGTGCGCCGGCGAGGGTATCTGTCGCCGTTGCAGGATCACGATTGATACCGATGTTGTTGGCGAGCTGGAAGGCAAAGGTCGGACGACGGATCTTTTGTGTATGGTCGATTCGATAGTGATCCAACGACATCGTCAGGTCTTTGGTTGCTTCCCAGACAAAGCCAATATTCCAGCTTTTTGATTCTTCCGCGGTCAATGCAGGGTTACCGCCCGCAAGGGTGCGAATCTGGAAGCTGCCGCAAATTGCCGCTGTGCGTGGATCCGTGGCGCCAAACGCATTGCGGTACGCCGTGCATCGTGGCGTATCAACAAATGACGGGAACGACACCGACTGGCCGAGGTACAGCTCTTGCAATGACGGCGCACGGAAGCCCTTTGAATAGCTGATGCGTGCCAGCAGGTCTGGTGAGACCTTCCATGCAAATGCGACTTTCGGTTTGGTGGCGCGGCCGAAGTCGCTGTAATCGTCGGTACGGACGGCAACTTGCGCCTCCAGGCCCTTCATCAGCGGAATGGAAAATTCAGCAAAGAGTGACGACAGCTTGCGGTCCCCGTTTGCGGTTGCACCACCCGAGCCGACGATGTTGCCAGCAGCGCTCAAGGCGTCAAGTGCATCAGCAACTTTTTCCTTGCGCTGCTCGGCACCCACGGCAATACCAAGCGGGCCGGCCGGAAGCTGCATCAATTCACGTGATGCCTTGAAATCAAACGCGTCGAGGTTTGACTTGGCAATACGCGATGGTTTTGCCCGCAACGAATCAACCAAAGCCGCGGAGTTTGCGGATGGGTTGACGTAGTTGTAAATACCGTTGGACGTCAGCGTGGCAAGTGCCGGTGCGCTGACATAACCGCGACCGAAGTTTTCAGTCAGGCTTTCGCTCTTGTTATAAGCGGTTTCCCAATCCCAGCCAAAGGCAAAACCCTTCAACCCAACCAACGAACGTTTGCTCTCGGTGGTGATGGTATTCAGACGAGGGCCAACGTCGATGAAGCGATAACGAATGCCGACAGCAAATGGGTATGGGTTGCTATTGTGTCCAACCGGCAAGGTTGTTGTTGCCGGCGTTGGCGCGGCAGAATTTTCCGTTTCGTTTTTGTTGTAACCGAATTCAGCAAACGCCGACAGGGTAGGGGTGATATCGACATTGCCTCTGACAAAGCCACCAATTCGTTCCGTGGTTGGCAAAATGAAAATGAACGGCATGAAATTGTAATAACACGTCGCCAAGCCACCTGACAGGCCGCGGTCAATGGTCGGGCAAGTTGGGAACACCGTGTGATTGGTATTTCCGCCTAATCCATTGGTCAACCATGTGCCAGGATTGCCGGTCGGCGAACGCAAATCAAAACCACCGCGTGATCGTTGGTCGGCAGTTCTGCTATTTGCGCGATCACGCGCATAAATCGGTTCCCGCTTGTAGTAATCAACGGTGGCCATGATGTTAAAACGATCCTTGGCGATGTCGCCAAAGCCGGCGGTGCCGGAATAGCGGGTTTCCTCACCGTCGCCTTCGCTGGTGCGGCCGTAGGTGGTCGCAAGCTCAATGCCGCGATAGTCTTTGCGCAAGATGATGTTGATCACACCAGCGAGGGCGTCTGAACCATAAATGGCCGATGCACCGTCTTTCAGGATTTCAACGCGCTCAATGGCTGAAATCGGGATCGAATTCAAGTCAACAAATGCGTCTGAGACGTTTTGGCCAAAACCGTAGTTTGCCAAGCGGCGACCATTCAACAGAACCAGGGTGGTGTTGGCACCCAGACCGCGCAATGACACGGCTGCGGTGCCCGGTGCAAACGAGTTGCCGCCCAGCGTCGACTCGCTGAAATTGCCGAGGTTGGCAACCGGGATGGTGCGCAACAGGTCAGAAACAGTTTGTGAGCCGCTGCGTTCGATATCTTCTTTCTTGATGACCAGGACCGGTGCCGGGCCCTCCTGGTCGACACGCTTGATGTTTGAACCGGTGACTTCAATTTTTTCAACTTTGGCTGGCGCTTGCGCCTGGGCGAACCCGACGGTGACAACACCAATTGCCGCCAACGATGCGACTAATGCACGCTGTTTGATAATTTTCATAAATGACCTCCTGGTGGAAACGAATATGGCAAACCCAGATGGTGCTGCCACATTGATGGTGAATAACCGGTAAATTTTAGCGAGATGAAACAAAATGTGTCTGCTAAATGCGCTAGTGTGCCATTTTTGCAACAACTGATCTCGTCCGAAAGTCATGCTGCTGCAACGGATGGTTCGCACACCCGGCAATAAAAAAGGGGGCCGAAGCCCCCTTTTTTGGTACGACGTTGCTGATTACTTGAAGCGGTATCCGACAGCCAACTGCGCGTTTGCGCCGTATGGGTTGTGGAACGATGGATTGAAGCCAAGCGTGCCCTGATTTGGATCATACGGCGCCTGCTTGTTTTCAATGTTACGAATAACCATTGATACCGTAAGGTTCTTAATGCCGCGGTAGCTTACGCCGATGTCGTTGGTCAACCATGCTGCCACCTGGCAACGACCCAAGAAGGCGCGCGTCAATCCAACCGAGCTCAGGTAGCAATTACCGTTGGTGGTAACGGTAGGATCGTTATATTCCCAACCGCCTTGGTAGTTGACACGCCAGAACGATTCCCAATCACCAGCGGTGTAGGTGGCGGTTGCATTGCCACGCAGTTTTGGTGTCTCGAACAGATAGAAGTTACCCGCACCATTGATAAAGCTCGGTGCACCCGGGAACAGGTAATCGTAACGAATCATCCAGGTTGCCAGCGCGCTCAAACGAACCGTGCCAGCGCCCAAACGGAAGCGTGTCGCTGCCGATACGTCAACACCCTTGACCTTGGTGGCGGCCGCGTTTTGCAAATAAATCAACGCGGTTTCGATCGGCCCGGTACCCGGAATCGGGGCGCCAGCGGCGTTGGTCAGGAATGTTGCAGGGTTGGTGCTGCGCTGCAATGATCCGCCGATATAGTTCGGGTCAGTCGCGCTATTGGCAATCACCTGTGAGATCGGGAAGAACGAGATCTCATTTCTGCGGCTGATATTGAACAAGTCAGCTTGGATGTCGATATTGTCGGTCGGCGAGAAAATGAAACCGTAGCTCCAGCTCTTCGATTTTTCCGGCTGTAACTGGCCACGTGACGGGAAATAAATCGCCAGTGAACGGCCGGTACAGTCGATCAAATCGCCGCCAGGTGCCGGTGACGTGCCGTTTGGACAACGCAACGGATCGGTTGCCGTGGTAAAGGCCTGCACACGTGCGCTTGACGACTGGGTAAGTGACGGTGCACGGAACGCCTCAGTGTAGGTGCCACGCAACGACAACGACTCAAGTGCTTTCCACTTGAAGCCGAATTTTGGTGTGGTTGCACTACCAAAGTCGCTGTATTTGTCACGACGGAACGCGACTTGTGTTTCAACGTTCTTGAGAATCGGCAACGAAAATTCGGTATAGAACGAATTGACGTTGCGTGATCCATCGACTGTTGTTGATGCGATACCAACAAAATTGCCCCTGACCAACTCTGACGGTGAGGTGATGTTAAACGACTCACGACGCGCTTCAAAACCGACTGCAACCGCCGCCATACCTCCCGGCATTTTAAACAGCTCGCGCGAGCCTTTCAGGTCCCAGCTGGTGTTGTCGGCTTTGCCGGTGCTGAAGCGTTCCGGGTTCAATGCCGCTTTGACCGCTTCGCTGTTATTGGTCGCGCCAAACCGGTAGGTGCGATTGGCGACCGCCGCTAGCAGCGCAGGATAGTACAAACGACCGTTGGCAGTCTCTTCACGCTTGGTTTCGGTGTACAGGAACGCCGACTCCCAATCCCAATTGAAGTGCGAGCCCGACAGGCCAGCCAAAACCCGCTTCGCATCGTTGACAGTGACGTTTTTGGTCAATCCCAAATCTTCGAAGCGATAACGCACGCCAACCGGGACCGTGTACGGGTTGTCGGGATGACCAACCGGCAATATCAATGAATAGCGAAATTCTTGCCCGGCCGCATTAAACCAAATGGCAGGGGTTTCTTGTAGCGTTGGGGCGGAGCTGATAAAAAACGTCTTGGCGCGTGTATAGGCAACTTCGACGGTACCTTGCAGGTTTGCCGAGAAGTCATAAGTGCCTTTGCCCAGCAATCCGGCACGTTCAGACTTCGGCAGGATCTGGATGTAGTCAAATGCGTTGGTTCGACATCCGGCGGTTGCCGCGACCGTATTGGCAGCCGGACAACGTGGATCGGTTGGTAACGCCACTGTAAATGCGCCGTTGCCAAGAACCGCCTCACGACGATAGTTGGGGATAGCCGTCAATGAACTGCTATTTGGCAAGTTTCGGCTCGCCAACGTGCGGTAAGCGTTGTTTTGAACCGCGTTTGGCGCGTTGTAATCCTCAGGATCGCGGCCGGTGTATTCACCACTCAACATCACGTTATAGCGGTCTTTGGCCAGATCACCAAAACCGGCGGTACCGGTTACGCTGTAATTGCGGAAGGCATTGTCCAAGGTGGAACCAACGCTAACGCGGGCTTCCGCACCTTGATAGTCTTTACGCAAGATAAAGTTAATCACGCCGGCAACCGCGTCTGAACCGTAAATTGCGGATGCGCCGTCTTTCAGGATCTCGACGCGTTCAATGGCGCCAAGCGGGATGTTGTTCAGGTTGTAAGCAGAACCCTGACCGGTATTTGGATCAGCGTTGGCTGAAGGCGCAACCCGACGGCTATTGATCAGCACCAGGGTGCCAACCGAACCGAGACCACGCAGCGATGCCGACGACACGCCGCGCGAGAATGAGTTCGACTGTGTGCCGAAGTCATTGAGGTCGCCGCCTGAGGTAATTGGGATGGTCTTCAGCAACTCGGCAACCGAAGTTGCGCCGCTGCGTTGGATGTCTTCCTTGGTCAAAATCTGGATGGCTGACGATGATTCGGCGTCAACCCGTTTGATGTTCGAACCGGTAACGTCGATTCTTTCGACTTTTGCCGGCGCCTGTTGAGCGTGCGCGATGCCAATTGTGGTGACACCGATTGCCGCGAGCGCCGCAACGAGCGTGCGTTGCTTGATGTTCTGCATAAAAAATACTCCCCTAATGACACGTTGATGACAGAAAGCCGGAAATTGCCATACTGATAGACGATAACCAACAAAGTTTATCGGTTCGTAACAGAACGTGACTCTTAAATTCCGCATTTGTCGCATTTTTGCAACAAATTAGTCGGTTTGGTTCCCGGCTGTTTGCCGAGTATTTACCGCTCGGAAAAAAAACGGAGGCGATCGCCTCCGTTTTTAGTGATTTACCGGACGAGCGGCAAATAAATTGCTATTTGAAGTTATATGTCACCGCCAAGTTTGCATTGGCGCCAAGCGGGTTGTGGTACGACGGGTTGAAGCCGAGCGTGGTTTGGTTCGGGTCATACGGTGCCTTGCGGTTCTCGACGTTGCGGATCACAAGGGCGATGGTGGTGTTCTTGATGCCCGAATAACTCGTGCCGACGTCAATTGTTGTCCAGGCGCGTACCTGGCAACGACCGATATAAGCAAGCGTCAAAGACGTTGAGCTCAGATAACAACCGGATGCAACAGTTGGATCGTTGTAATCCCAGCCGCCGGTGTAGTTATACCGGGCAAAGCTTGACCAATCACCTTTGGCATATGCCGCTGTTGCGGTGCCGCGCAGCTTTGGTGTTTCAAACAGGTAAAAATTGCCTGCACCATTAATAAACGCACCACCTTTTTCAAGTTGGTAGTCGTACCGGATGGTCCAGGTCGCCAACGCATTTAACGTGACGCGGCCGCCGCCCAGAGCGAAACGATGGCGAACGTCAAGATCGACGCCCTTGACGCGGGTCTCACCCAGATTCAGGAATCGACGGGTGGTGGTTTCAACCGGGCCGGTTCCAGGGATCGGCACGCCAGCGACGGTGGTCAGAAACGACGCCGGATTGGTATTGCGTGCAACTTGACCACCGACATATCCCGGCACAAATTCGTTGTTAATCACCTGTTGTGCGCTGAACCGGTCGATCTGGTTGCGACGCCGAATTTCCCACATGTCAGCCTGCAGCGAAGTGCTGCCGGACGGCGAGAAAATGAAGCCGTATGAAAAGCTCTTCGACCGTTCTGGCTCCAACCCCGTCGACGGCAGGAAAATGCTGGCCACCGTGCGACCGGTACAGTCCGTTGTATCGCCGCCAGTCAAGGGCGTCGTACCGTTCGGGCAACGCACCGGGTCGTTCACGGTGCTAAACGACTGCACACGCGAATTCGACGTCTGGGTCAACGAGGGTGTGCGAAATGCCTCACCATAATTTGCGCGAAAGGCAAGGCTGCCGAGCGCGTTCCATTTGATGCCCACTTTTGGTGTTGTCGAGTTGCCGTAGTCACTGTAGTTGTCGTGGCGAACGGCAAGCTGCGTTTCAACATTCTTCAGGATCGGCGCAGACAACTCGGCAAAAAACGAACGCACATTGCGCGATGCGCCGACCGTGGTTGAGGCGATACCAACAAAATTTCCGGCAACTTGTTCGGCATCAGTGGTGATGTCAAATGACTCGCGACGAATTTCGAAGCCGGTGGCAACAGATGCCATGCCGCCCGGCAGGCTGAACAACTCGCGCGAACCTTTAATGTCGAGACTTGTGATTTCAGTCTCGCCGGTGCCAACCCGGTACGGGTTGAGCGCGGCAATCAGCGCAGGGCTGTTGGTGCCGCCGAAGCGGTAGGTGCGGTTATTGACTGCCGAGAGCAGCGCTGGGTAGTACAGGCGACCGTTTGCGGTTTCTTTACGCTTGGTCTTGCTGAACAGAAAGGCGGATTCAAAATCCCAACCGGCCCATGTTCCGGTCAGGCCAAACAATGCGCGCGATGCGTCGTTGATGGTCTCGGTATAAGTGGAGCCAAGGTCGGCGAAGCGATAACGCAGGCCTACCGGGAATGCGTACGGGTTGTCCGGATGTCCGACCGGCAAGGTCATCAGGAAACCAAAGCGCTGGCCAGCCCGATTGAACCAGATGGAACCGACACCCGTACCATCAAGCGTCGGTGGCGAATCAACAAAGTTGTTGATTGCACGGGTAAAGCTCAGTTCTGCGGTGCCCTGCAGAGTTGGCGTAAAGTCAATCGTGCCTTTTGTCAGAAAGCCGCCACGCTTGGCTCTTGACTGGATTTGAATATAGTCAAATGCGTTTGCGCGACAACCAGTTGTCGCCGATACGGTCAATGCCGCCGGACAGCGAGGATCAGTCGCCAAACCAACGTTAAAAACCCCGTTACCGAGTGTGCGCTCGCGATAATAGTTTGGAATCACAGACAGTGTGGATGTCAGCGCATTCCGACTCGCAAGTCGGCGATAGTCATCGTTTTCGAGCGCGTTTGGACTGTTAAAACCGACTGCATCGCGATAAAAATACTCGCCGGAAACCAATACGTTGTAGCGGTTCTTGGCAAGATCACCAAAACCGGCGGTTGCATTCACCGTGTAGTTTCTGAAGCTGTTCTCAAGCGTGCTGCCGCCGGCAACCCGAATTTCCGCGCCCTGATAGTCCTTGCGCAAAATAAAGTTGATTACACCAGCGATGGCGTCCGACCCATAAATGGCCGACGCCCCGTCTTTGAGGATCTCAATGCGTTCAATCGCCGAAAGCGGGATGGTGTTAAGGTTGTATGCTTGGCCTTGCCCGGTGTTTGGATCCGCGTTCGCGGCGGGTGCCACACGACGTCCGTTCAGCAAAATCAACGTGCCGATTGAGCCGAGACCACGCAACGAGGCGGATTGCGTCGAGCGAGAAAACCCTGATCCACCGTTGTAATCCTGCAGGTCACCGCCGCCCATCGCCGGGACGGTTCTCAGCAGCTCGGCAACGGTGCTGGCGCCACTTTTCTGAATGTCTTCCTTGGTCAGGACTTGGACGACAGACGGGGTTTCAGCATCAACACGCTTGATGTTTGAGCCGGTAACTTCAATTTTTTCTGCTTTGACGGGAGCTGATTGCGCCTGCGCAAACGTGACGCTGACTGCGCCAATCGTGGCGAGCGCGACAAACATCAATCTTTGTTTTGGAGCCTTCATCATCATGACCTTTCGGGAAAAATTACTGGAACGTCGAGCGATTCTCAAATGCGATTTTTTGCAGGGTTCCGCACCATTTGGAACCAGCGACCAACGCCATTTACAACATTTTTTGTTTTCGAGTGATACATTGAAGAACGTTTAATCAGAAATGGTAGCAAAAAGTTGAAGTTCGTCGCAAAACGTTTCGTCTCCTGTTGCAAATTGGCGACAATATGAATGGCTATTACCGGGGTGCCGATGATTTGCGCCGGAAAAAATGCGGTCCGGAAAATTGGCTGGTCTCGCGCAATCGGCTGGTCTCGCGCAATCATTTCATTGTCTGCCCGGGCCGACAATTAGGTGATGTATAATTCGTGCAAATGGGCAATTGCCCATTTTTCGTTTGTGTTTTATGTCTTGCGCACGGTACCGCGTCATTGTCGCGGTTCAATGTGCGCAAAAGCGTTATTTTCATAGCGCGCTCGCGGTGCGTAGGCTTTGCCTAAGTCCAACTCTAGTGTCTCGAGCGAGCGCTGGGGATTAGATTGGCGAATTTGGAAACCACCGTCGGAATTGCAGTGTCATCTCTTGGTCTTGCACTCGTAGAAGTCGAGCGCGCGGCCAACGGATTGCTGCGTGTCTATATCGATCGTCCTGACGGCAACGGTTCAGTGACTGTTGAGGATTGCTCGACAGTTAGTAATCACTTATCGCATCTGTTTATGGTCGAAAATGTCGACTATGAAAGACTCGAGGTGTCGTCGCCGGGCTTGGATCGTGTGTTGAAGTCGGCTGCGGATTTTGTTCGCTACCAGGGGCAGCCGGTCAGGGTGCGACTGAATACGGCGGTTGACGCGCGCAAGCGGTTCTCCGCGTTGGTGCAGTCTGTTGCCGGCGGCAACGTTGTATTTGTATTGATAGACGAATCTGGCACCGAAGGAATTGGCAGCGCTGGCGCGAAAAAGCGCAGCAATGCCAAATCCAAGGCGAAATTAAAGGTCGATTTGACGGTCCCGACGACCCAACAAACGATTACGGTCGAACTCGGCCAAATCGAAAAAGCGCGGTTGATTCCGCAGTTGTAATGATGAAATTTGAATTGGCGGCGCGGGGTTCAATGCTTTGCGCCGTCGTTAGCGATCAGGTGGAGATAAAAAATGAGTCGTGAAATTCTGTTACTGGTGGATGCGTTGGCCCGCGAGAAAAGTGTGCCCCGCGAAACCGTGTTTATCGCGCTGGAAATGGCGCTTGCGTCGGCCACCAAGCGAAAGTTCACCGACAAGGTGCTCCAGGAAGAGGGCGACGTGCGCGTTGAAATCGACCGTCTGACAGGCGAATACGAGGCGTTTCGCCGCTGGACAGTGGTGCCTGACGAAGAGCATGAAGAGCCGGCGCGTCAAATCGCAATTACCGACGCGCCTGAGCGCGGCGAAAACCTGCAGCTTGGTGATGTCATTGAAGAGCCGCTTGAGGCGGTGGATTTCGGCCGTATCGGCGCGCAGACGGCGAAGCAGGTGATCCTGCAAAAGATCCGTGATGCCGAGCGCGAACAAATTCTGCAGGATTTTCTTGCGCGTGATGAGCAGCTTGTGACCGGGACCATAAAACGTGTTGAGCGTGGCAATGTGATTGTCGAATCCGGACGCATTGAGGCGATTTTGCCAAAATCGGAACTGATTCCGAAGGAGAACCTGCGTGTCGGCGACCGTGTGCGTGCGCACCTGCTGAAAATCGACCGCAATTTGCGTGGGCCGCAGTTGGTTCTTTCACGCATTTCGCCGGACTTTATCCGGGTGCTGTTTGAGCTTGAAGTGCCGGAAATCGAGGAAGGCCTGTTGGAGATCAAATCGGCCGCCCGTGACCCGGGAATGCGCGCCAAGATTGCCGTCAAATCCAACGATCCAAGGGTTGACCCGATTGGCACTTGTGTCGGTATGCGTGGTTCGCGCGTCCAGGCCGTAACCGGCGAGTTGGCAGGCGAACGCGTCGATATTATTTTGTGGTCGGCTGATCCGGCGCAGTTTGTGATCAATGCGCTTGCGCCGGCCGAGGTGTCATCGATTATTGTCGATGAAGAAAAACACGCGATGGACGTGGTGGTTGATGAGGAGCAGCTTGCGCAGGCAATCGGCCGCGGCGGACAAAACGTCCGGTTGGCGTCCGAGTTGACCGGCTGGCAGCTCAATATCATGACCCAAGAAACCGCCAACGAACGCCGCTCGACCGAGCAGCAGACGATCCAGCAATTGTTCATCGAAAAGCTTGATGTTGATGAAGAAGTCGCACAGATTTTGATTGCCGAGGGTTTCAGCAACCTTGAAGAAGTGGCCTATGTGCCACTCAACGAAATGCTGGAAATTGAATCCTTCGATGAGGACACCGTCAATGAATTGCGTCGTCGCGCACGCGATGCGTTGGTGACAGCGGCGATCAAGTCCGAAGAGACCATGGAAACCGGCGCAGAGGATTTGCTCGGCATGGAAGGCATGGACCCCGATACCGCGCACATGCTGGCGACCAAGGGTGTGCAGACCATGGAAGACCTCGCTGATCTGGCCATCGATGAATTAACCGAGATGACCGGCATGGATGCGGATCGGGCAAAGGCGTTGATCATGACCGCGCGCGCGCCATGGTTTGCGGCTGAAAAAACCGAATCAGCGGAAACGGCTGCTTAAATCTGCTCGAAGAAATCTGTTGCAAGTTGGTCGATTTAGTATCTATGTAACTGCACCGCAACACAACGTACCGTAAAGACAAGGCAAGGCATGGCTCAAACCACCGTTGAACAATTCGCCAAAGAACTCAAACTCACCCCGGATTTGCTCATCGAGCAACTCAAGTCGTCGGGTGTGGCGAAATCCGACTCGGCCGATACGCTGACCGAGGACGATAAATCGCGCCTGCTTGCCTTTCTGCAAGAGTCGCATGGTCATAAAGACGAAAAGAAAAAAATCACCTTGATGCGCAAGCAGACGTCGGAGATCAAAAAATCCGACGCGACCGGCAAAGCGCGGACGATCCAAGTTGAGGTCCGCAAGAAACGCACATTTTTGAAGGTCGAAGCTGTTGCCGAACCCGTTGTTGAAGCGCCGGCAGAGACACCCCAGCCGATCATCAACGATGAGGAAATTGCCAAACGCCAGGCTGAGGAAGATCGACAGGCGGCATTGCTGGCCAAACAGGCAGAGCTGAAAGCGAAGGCACCAGCAAAGCGTCGTACCAAGAAGGAGATCGAGGCGGATGCGGCAGAAGCGGCAGCCGCAGAAGTTGTTGCAAAGGCGGACGCCGATGCAAAAGTCGCAGCTGACAAAAAGGCCGAACCAAAGCCGAAATCGGGCGTGCTGGGCGCGCCAAGCGCGGAAGCGCTGGCGAAAAAACCACCGCCTGTTGTCGCAGCACCTGCGGTTGATGGCCCGCGCATTGGCGAACGTGTGGTTCTGAAAAAGGACCCGCCACCGGCGACAGTTGCGCCTGCCGGAACATTGCACCGCCCTGTCATCAAGGACGCTGACGGTCAGATCAAGACCGACAAAAAGAGCCCGAAAAAACCGGTCAAGACAACGTCGTCATGGAGTGACGACGCCAACAAGCGTCGCGGTATCAAGACCCGTGGCGATGCCAGCGGGGGGCGTGAAGGATGGCGTGGTCGCCGTGCAAAGGCGCATCACGATGATCCGGATGCCGAAACCAATTTCCAGACGCCGACCGAGGCAATTGTTTACGAGGTGATGGTGCCCGAGACGATTACCGTAGGTGAACTGGCGCAGAAAATGGCGGTCAAGGCGGCTGAAGTGATCAAGACCATGATGAAGTTGGGGTCGATGGTCACCATCAATCAGGTGATCGACCAGGAAACCGCAATTTTGCTGGTCGAAGAGATGGGCCATACCGCGATTGCCGCGAAGGCGGATGACCCAGAGTCGTATCTTGAGGAGGCGGTTGTTCACAGCCCCGATGAAATGGTGACACGACCGCCGGTTGTGACAATCATGGGTCACGTTGATCATGGCAAAACGTCTTTGCTCGACAGAATTCGCAGTGCACGCGTGGCTTCCGGTGAGGCGGGTGGTATTACGCAGCACATCGGTGCATACCACGTCGAAACGCCGAAAGGTGTTATTACATTCCTCGATACGCCGGGTCACGAGGCGTTTACGGCCATGCGTGCGCGCGGCTCGCAAATCACCGATATCGTTATTTTGGTGGTGGCGGCGGACGACGGCGTGATGCCGCAAACAAAAGAGGCGATCGCACACGCAAAGGCGGCAAACGTGCCAATGATTGTCGCGGTGAACAAGATCGACAAGCCCGAGGCAAACCTCGAGCGGGTCAAGCAGGATCTGGTTGCCAATGATGTGTTGCCGGAAGAGTACGGCGGCGACGTGATGTTTATCCCGGTGTCGGCAAAGACCGGTATCGGTATCGATAAATTGCTTGAGGCAATATTGCTGGTCGCCGAAGTTGCCGAATTCAAGGCCGTAAGAAATGCACCGGCGAGGGGTGTCGTGATCGATGCACGTCTGGACAAAGGTCGCGGCCCTGTTGCAACCGTACTGGTTAAATCGGGTACGCTGAAAAAAGGCGACATGTTGCTGGCGGGCGGTGTTTATGGCCGGGTACGTGCGTTGATTGACGAGGATGGGAAAAGCATTGATCAAGCTGGTCCGTCGATTCCGGTCGAAGTCCAGGGTCTTACCGATGTACCGGGTGCCGGTGAGGACATGATGGTCCTTAATGACGAGCGCAAGGCGCGCGAAATCGCGTTGTTCCGTCAGGGTAAATTCCGCGACGTCAAACTTGCCAAACTGCAGACCGTCAAACTTGAAAACGCGTTTGAACAAATGGGTGAGGGTGCGACCAAGTCGCTCGCCATCATCATCAAGGCGGACGTACAAGGCTCCTATGAAGGTTTGACGCACGCGCTGGCCAAACTCTCCACGCCTGAAGTCAGGGTAAACGTGGTGCACGCGGGGGTTGGCGCCATCAGCGAGTCGGATGTCAACCTCGCGATTGCGTCGAAGGCGGTGTTGATCGGCTTTAACGTCCGCGCCGATGTCGGCGCACGCAAGCTGATTGAAAATGCCGGAGTTCAGGTTCGCTACTACAACATTATTTACGAAGCTGTTGACGACGTTAAAGCCGCACTTGGCGGACTGCTTTCGCCCGAAATCAAGGAATCGATTCTCGGCATGGTCGAAATTCGCAGCGTATTCAAGATTTCGAAGATTGGCTCGGTCGCCGGTTGTTTTGTACTCGACGGTGTTATTAAACGGTCGTCGTCGATACGCCTGTTACGCGAGGGTGTCGTGATCTTTACCGGTGAGTTGGAGTCGTTAAAGCGCTTCAAGGACGACGTCAAGGAAGTCAAGGCGGGATTCGAATGCGGGCTGTCGGTCAAAGGCTTTGACGATATCAAAGAAGGTGACCAGCTCGAAGCATTCGAGACCACCGAAGTTGCCCGCTCGCTTGCGTAATGTAGAAACGGGAAATTATTGTGGCTGATGCACGCAACCGGAAAATTGCCGATCAAATCCAGCGCGAGTTGTCGGAGATGATCCGGCTTGAGCTGCGGGACCCGCGTGTGTCGATGGTGACCCTGACAGATGTCGAGGTCGCGCGTGATGTGTCGCACGCAAAGGTTTTTTTCACCCATCTGGGCAGCGAAGAGCAGGTGTTGTCCTGCAAAAATGGCCTGAACAGCGCGGCAGGATTTTTGCGCATGCAATTAGCCAAACGCTTGACCATCCGTGTGGTGCCGGCATTGCATTTTGAAATTGACCAATCGATCGAGCGCGGCGCGCATCTTTCAAAGTTAATCAATGACGCCGTCGCCGAGGATGCAAAACATCCGCACGATGGCGGGTAGCGGGCGGCAAGACGGGCAGGGTCATCGCCCTGCTGACGCGCCGCTGGTGGTGGGTCGTTAATGGCATTGGACGCGAGCAGACCAAAAATTGTCCGCCGCAACGTCGACGGTGTGTTATTGCTGGATAAGCCGGCCGGCCTCTCATCCACCCAGGCGATGGCTGCAGCCAAGCGGTTGTTCCGCGCTGAAAAAGCCGGGCATACCGGCACGCTGGATCCGTTTGCGACGGGGCTGCTACCTGTTTGTTTCGGTGAAGCCACCAAATTCTCGCGATTCTTGCTCGACGCGGAAAAATCCTATTGCGCCACGCTTAAATTGGGCGAAGTCAGCCAAACAGGAGACACCGAAGGGGCAATTATCCGGCGTCGCGATGTGCACGCCACCCCCGGCCAAGTTTGCGACGTATTGACGCGGTTTCTTGGCGCACAAAGTCAGGTCCCGCCGATGTATTCAGCATTAAAACAAGATGGCGTTCCGCTCTACAAGCTTGCCCGTCAGGGCGTCGAGGTCGCTCGCGAGGCGCGTCCAATCACGATCTTTGCCCTGTCGATGATTTCGCTGGTTGAGCATGTGTTGGTGATCGAAACACGCGTCAGCAAAGGAACCTACATTCGGGTGCTGGCAGAGGAAATCGGTGAGGCGCTGGGCTGCGGCGCACATTTGACTGAATTGCGTCGAACTGCGACGGGTGGCTTTGACCTGTCGCGGGCGCTTTCGCTGGATGCGCTGGCGGCGATGAGCGAACCCGAACGCGACCAAATACTGCTGCCAGCAGAAACACTTTGCATGGATCTGCCTCGCATCGTCCTGACTGACGAAGACGCAAAAATCTTCTGTAATGGTGGTTGGTTGGATAGCAACATTCAGCCTGCCACGCAGCCGATACCACTTGCAGTGTTTAACCGGTCGTCCAGATTTCTCGGGGTCGGCGACGTCCAAATGTCCGACTCAACTCGCGGCCGGCCGCGTCTGGTGCCGTTGCGGCTAATGGCAACCGGCTGATCGTCGGCACGGTCCGTCGCGATCGGCCGCCCGCCAAAGCCCCTGATTTTGTTACGAAATATGGTGTTTTTGGCTTGATTTCAGGCTATAATTTCGGCCTCGCAAGTAGGAACTATCCGAAAGCCGCAATCGCCTGCGAGCGCAAACGTACCAGCCGGTTATATGCGCCGACCGACCAGAACAGAATGACCGCCAGCGCAACCCAGGGTAGTGCCGAGTCCAGCGAGTCGATCATCCCAAGCCTCCGTGCGCGACTACCCGGCCGTTGCCGGACGCACCAAAAACAAACGCCCCAAGCCCCATGAACAAGGGCTTGAGGCGTTGTGCCAAGCGCCAGCCAGACGTTACTCGGCC
>JANMNT010000067.1:0-7606 GCA_031368465.1 Burkholderiales bacterium | reverse complement strand
TTGTCGCCGGCTTTGCTTTAGTTGCCGCCGGCCTGGCGTCGGTCAATACCTTGTCGAGCTGTTCGTGCACCGATTTTTCGATCGGCCCCTTCATGGCTTTCAACAGAAAACCAAGAGTCACCTCAAGTGACATGGTGGTTTCGGTAATACTCAGTATGCCGCTCACCCCGGGGCGCGAAAAATTCAGCACATGACCCTTCCAGGTTCCGGACAAATCAAATCGCTCGCTGAGCCGTTCGGCCATTTGGTCGGCGGCTGCTTTTGCGCCCTTCAGGCCAAGCTGGTGTTCACGTTTGAGGCTGATATCGGCCATATTCTCTCCAAGGGTGGGTGTTTGGTTGTTTGCGTGCAGTCTAGCGCGTGTTTGGCTGGTTTGCCACGCCGCGACGATGGCATGTCGTCGTCCGTCGCGTCTTCTCGTATTTCGTCGGCCCCCGCTTGGGTCCGGTTGTCCAACCGGCTAGCATACGAGCTATGAAAAAATTAATCGAATCCACCCGCCAAAAATATGCCGCGTTTGAGGCCAGAACACTGGCGAAGCTGCCGCCGGACCAACGCGAGGACGTCCTTGCCTTCGACGCCATGTGGCAACGGAACAAATGGAAATGGATGGCCATCGGCGCGGTTGTGTGGATTGCAGCGGCGGCATTGTTGCGGCTTGGCAAAGAACAAATTGGCTGGGCGGAGGCGTTATTTCTGACGTTTTTGATCATCGGCGGGCCCGGCTTTGCCGCGTTGTCGGCCTGGTTTGGTCATGGCAAATTCAAGCTGTCGGCGAAGTGGGGGTTGTTCATGGTGCTGCTGACCGTCGCCGGGGCGCTGGTCGGCGGACTGCTGGGTGCGTTCCTCAAGGGTGGTAGCGCCGGTCTCGCGGCGGATTTTGCTCGCGTCGGCCCGAAGGTTGTTATTGGCGGGCTGATCGCAGGCATCATTTACACCGGGATGCTGATGGTCATCGTACAAACCCGACGCAAACAATTGTTATCGCGCAATCTGCAACTCGAGCAACAGGCGAAGGAGGAACGTCTTGCGCGGCAGCTTGCCGACGCAAAACTCAAACTCCTGCAGGCGCAGGTGGAGCCGCATTTTTTATTTAATACACTTGCCAGTGTGCAACATCTGGCCGAGGGGCGTGCACCGGAAGCGGCGCAATTGACGCGTGAGTTGATTGCATTCTTTCGCGCCGGCCTGGCCGGGCTTCGGGAGGAAACCACCACGCTGAAACTTGAATTCGACATGGCTGCGGCGTTTTTGTCGATTATGAAAACGCGCATGGGTCGGCGGCTGCAGTTTTCACTAGACCTGCCGGCGTCACTTGCCGATCGCCGGGTGCCCCCTGGCGATGCTTATTTCGCTGGTTGAAAACGCCATCAAACACGGTGTGGAGCCGGCGGCGGATGGTGGGACCATTCATATTTTTGCGCGCGAGACCGACGGCCGTTTGCAATTCGGTGTGACCGACTCTGGTTTGGGTCTATTGCAAAACACCAACGTCGCCGCCGGTGGCGGCGTCGGACTTGCCAACATTCGCGAGCGATTGTTGGCGATTTTCGGCGGTCGAGCAAACATGACAATCGAGCAATCGCCACCACACGGTGTCACGGCGATTATCACAATTGAGCAAATGGAAAGGGTGAAAGAATGACCACGGCATTGATTGCGGATGATGAACCACTCATGTTGCAACGGCTTAAGCAGGCGCTGTTGACATGCTGGCCGGCGTTGACAATCGTTGCCGAGGCGCGCAACGGCAGTCAGGCAATCGCGGACTTTGACAACCTTAAACCGGATATTGCTTTTCTCGATATCCGCATGCCGGGCAAGACAGGACTTGAGGTCGCAGCGCATATCGGCGACGCCGCCCATATTGTGTTTGTCACAGCCTATGATGAATATGCAATCAAGGCGTTTGAAAACGGGGCGGCGGATTATCTGATGAAGCCGGTTGAAACAGAGCGGCTGCAGGCGGCGGTCGAGAGATTGCGCAAACGTATTGAGTTGCAGCCGCGGACACCGCCGGCGGATTTGTCGGCTCTGGTGCAATCGCTGCTTGAGAAGAACAAAACGTCGCCAAAACTGAAGTGGATTCGTGCCTCGGTCGGTAACGCAACGCGGCTGATCAATGTTGACGACGTACAGTTTTTTCAATCCGACACCAAATACACCCGTATTGCACTGAAGACAGGCGAGGCGCTGGTGCGCACACCGCTAAAAGAGTTGATCGAAGGTCTTGACCGCGATGTCTTTTGGCAAATTCATCGCGGCACCATCGTCAATGCAAACGTCGTCGACCGGGCAGTCCGGGAAGGTCCGGAAAAACTGATTCTCTATTTGAAGGACTGTAAAGAAACGCTGTCGGTCTCGCGCCAGTACTTTCACTTGTTCAAACAGACTTGATTGGTTGCGCCCGCACCGGTCGATTGGTGTGAGCGGCAAGTGGTATCGGCGGCCGGGCGTGTTCAGAATCCGCCGGTTTCCAGCCACGCAACAATCTGGTCGAACCGGTCGCTCCCCCAGAATGGCTCGCCATCAACAACGATATACGGCGAGCCAAACACACCGACGGCGAGCGAGGCATCTACTTCGCGTTTCAAACGCTCCTTGACCAGCGGGTCGGCCAGCGCAGCCAATGCGGCAGCGTGATCGACGCCAACACGCGCGCACAGCTCTGCGATTTTTTCCGGGCTTGATATATCGATGCCTTCGGCAAAGTAGGTTGCATAACAAGTCATCGCAAATTTATGTGCGGCGATCGGATCGGTGTCATCGATCCAATAAAACGCCCGCGCGGCGTTCTGCGTGCCTATCGGAAATACGTCCGGTTGTTTGTAGGGGACGCCGAGGAACCGCGCTGTCCGCATAAAATCGCGGATCGAGTAGGGCCCTTTCAGCGGTTGACCGACCAACGGTGAATTGCCGCTTGCCTTGAACGCCGGACCCAACAAAATCGGCCGCCACTTGATGCGGCGCCCGTATTTTTGACCGATGGCGTTGATGCGTGTGGCGGCCAGGTAACCGTAGGGCGACGAAAAATCAAAATAGAAATCAATGGGCGACGTTGAGGGCATATCAGTGTCCCAGGCTGGAATAATGATCATGTTAATGAAAAATGCCGCGCAGTGGGCGGTAAAAGTAAGCCGCGAAGTGGGCAGTAAAAAAGGCCGCTCGGTGGGGGGCAAAAAAAAGCCGCTCACTGAGCGGCTTTTTTCTGGCAGGTCGATTACGCAGGTGGCGCGGAATCTGGTTTGGTTTCAACCACCACCAAAGGCTCGTTCACCACGTTTCGGGTGCGACGCGGACGCGGTGTGCTGCGCCGTTGCGGTTCAAATTCCGCCAATGTGGCGGGTGCCGGCGCAATTTTGTCCGCAGCTGTTTCGATGAATACCAATGGCTCGCTTACGGCAGAGGTATTGCGCCGGCGCTCACGTGACGGCGATGATGTGCGCTGTGGGACGGTATCAGGAATCTCATCAACCGGCGCCTTTGGTGCGCTCGCCGAGCTGTAGACGACTGATGCCGCGGCGGGTGCGGGTGGGGCGGGTGGGGCGATTGGTTCTGACACCGCAGGTGTCGTGACAGGTGCTACCATCGGTTGAACCGGCGGCAGGGCGACCATCGCCGGTGCTGCCGCCATCGCTGGCGCTGCCGGCATCACGGGTGCGGTTGTGTGGTCGGCGGGCGCCGTTTGCGCTGCAACAGGCATTGGCGCGGGCGTCAAATCCACTTGTGGTTCGGGTTGCGCTGCATGCTGGCGCGTGTCTTGCTGACCATCCTGCTGGCCTTCAATCTGGCCATCACGCCCGCCACGACCGCGTCCGCCGCGACCGCGCCGACGACGACCACGACCTTCACCTTCATCGGTGTTGTCGGGTGCACGGGCTTCAAGCGCCGGTTTTGATGCTGCATGGCGCGGCGATTGTGTGTTGTTGCCTGCATTGAGCAAGTCGTCCGGCTTGGCAGACTGTGGCTGACGTTGCTGACCGCCCTGTGGTGCGCGCTCACCGCGCTCCCCCCGTTCTGCACGCTCCGGTTTCGGTCCGCGCTCGGGACGATCCCCGCGCGGTTTTTGGTCCTTACGCTCACCACCTTCGGTGCGACCACCTTTGCCACCACGATCCGGTCTGTCGCCACGTCCGCGTCCACCGCGGTCATTGCGATTGTTACGGTCGCCGCGGTTTTCTGCGCCGTCACGTGACGACTTGCGATCAGTAGAGGCGCTGGTTGTCGACGTTGCTGCGGGCGTCGGTGTTGATTCACCGCCAAACATGCTGACGAAACGTTTCCACATGGAGGGTTTTGCCACGCCAGTTGATGCGACGGCAGTTCTTGGCGGACGTGCGTCTCTCGGCAACGGTTCGGCGGCATTCGGTGCGGGTTGGTCGGGCGTGATGCCCTTTACCACCGGCTCGGGACGCGCAGGTCTTGCTTCAGACGTTGCCGGCATTTTCATCGCCATCTCATCAACCGGCTTGTTGACCAGTTCATATGACGGCTTGGTCAGGTCAAGCTTTTCGGAATCGTGACGCAGACGCTCGATTTCGTAGTTTGGTGTTTCAATGTGAACGTTCGGAATCAGCAACACGTTCACTTTGAAGCGCATCTCAATCTTGTGGATGTCCTGACGCTTTTCGTTGAGCAGGAAGGTCGCAACGTCGACCGGCACCTGGACGTGCACAGCTGCCGTGCTCTCCTTCATCGCCTCTTCCTGCAGGATGCGCAGGACGTGTAATGCCGACGATGCGGTGTCACGAATATGGCCGAGGCCATGGCAACGCGGACAAGGAATGTAGCTCGACTCGGACAACGCCGGCTGCAGGCGCTGGCGCGACAATTCCATCAGGCCAAAGCGGGAGATTTTCCCGGTCTGGACACGGGCACGGTCGTGTTTAAGCGCGTCGCGCAAACGGTTCTCAACATCGCGTTGATTCTTGGTCGACTCCATGTCGATGAAGTCGATGACCACCAGGCCGCCGAGATCGCGCAGCCGTAATTGACGGGCAATCTCATCTGCCGCTTCGCAGTTGGTGCGGAATGCGGTTTCTTCAATGTCGTGGCCTTTGGTGGCACGCGCTGAGTTGACGTCGACCGAAACCAGTGCCTCGGTGTGGTCGATGATGATCGCGCCGCCCGACGGCAGGGTCACATCACGGCGGTAGGCGGTTTCAATCTGGTGCTCGATTTGGAAGCGTGAGAACAACGGCACGTCGTCCTTGTACAACTTGACCTTGTGCACATTGGCCGGCATGACAGTCGACATGAACGATTGTGCCTGTTCAAAAATTTCCTGCGTATCAACCAGGATTTCGCCGATATCGGGCTGGAACAGGTCGCGAATAGCGCGGACCACCAGGCTCGACTCGAGATAGATCAACTCGGGGCCTTTGACGTCGCGTCCGGCGCCTTCAATCGCCTCCCACAGTTGCAGCAGGTAGTTTAGATCCCACTTCAATTCGTCGGCGCCACGACCGATGCCGGCGGTGCGCGCGATGACCGACATGCCTTCAGGCACATCGAGCTGATCGAGCGTTTCGCGCAGTTCTGCACGGTCTTCACCTTCCACCCGGCGTGAAACACCGCCACCACGTGGATTGTTTGGCATCAGTACAAGATAACGTCCGGCGAGTGACACGTAGGTGGTGAGTGCGGCGCCCTTGTTGCCGCGTTCGTCTTTTTCGACCTGGACCAGCAGCTCCTGGCCCACTTTCAAATTTTGCGCAAGGCGGGCGCGGGTGCCGTCGCCGTCTTCGCCCTGCACATATTCGCGGATCAGTTCCTTGAACGGCAGGAATCCATGACGCTCGGCGCCATAGTCAACAAATATGGCTTCAAGCGATGGTTCGACACGCGTGACGCGTGCTTTGTAGATGTTCGATTTTTTTTGTTCCTGTCCGGCGTGTTCAATATCGAGGTCAACGAGTTTCTGCCCGTCGACAATGGCGACACGAAGCTCTTCGGCTTGTGTGGCGTTAAATAACATTCTTTTCATTTTGTGTCCTTCGTGCACGCTCAACTGAAAGGTCGAGGTGGTGGCGGAAGGAAACGGAAGCCGGCGGGCGCATCGAAAAAACTGCGCGGGCGGCGGGTACCGATTGGAATCGGCCTGCAGGTTGATGTTCAACCGGATCAATCATCACACTGTTTTAGCTGTGCGGGATTGACGATCTGCCCAAGCCTCAGTACCAGTTGGTACCGGTTTCAAGCCGCAACGTCACGACTTGACCGTGCCTACAAGGTCACTGGCTACGCATGCAAACTTGCACGCGAAAGGCCGGAACAAGGGGTTGGCGGTTATCACTAAACACAACACCAATATTCGGGTGACGCTGGAGACTGTGGCATTGCTTCGCATTGTTTTTCGGTGTCGCAACCAGCACGACGTTGTCAAACACAAACGGCAAAGCAAGGGTTAAATCAACAAGCAGGGTTCCAACCGGCCGGTCTGTCTGTGGTGCATGTTGAGCGCCTTATGTGTGACATAAGCGGCAAAACAGGCACAACGGCAAACCGGTCAAAATCCGTTTCATTCACGCCGCCTTCAAAGACCGTCTGCAAATCTTTGGATTCACAGCCCGACTGGCGCGCGTTGTTGTATTACATTTCGTTTACTATCGCTACTTACCAAGCGAGCTTGCGGTGAGCGAAAACGACCGTCGTTTTCCGTGTCATTGCGGCGAATCGATCGCGCTGGCCGTGGATTTAAGAAACGGCGCGGGTGATCAAAACATCAAATTCGGGGCAAAGCGCGGTGAAATCGCAACAAGACTTTTGGGTAACGGTAGCCGCGGACAGAAAATCTGGCAACGCTCGCTACGGTGAAATCAAAAGACCTGCTTTATAAATCAACGAGATAGCATTATAGCCGAAATGCCACGCGAGTCCAATCCAGCCAAACAACCCCGCCCGGCGCGCCGCGAGCGCCCTGAAAACAAAGCGCCGATCGCAGCGATTGCGGCGCAGGCACCGCGCGTTAGCGTCGAACAGGTCACCATCGACGAAGGGCATGCCGGGCAGCGCATCGACAATTTTTTGTTGGGCAGGCTGAAGGGTGTTCCCAAGAGCCATATCTATCGCATCCTGCGATCCGGCGAAGTGCGCGTCAACAAAGGGCGAATCGACCAAACCTACCGTCTGGTCTGTGGCGACGTTGTGCGTATTCCGCCGCTGCGGATGGACGAAAAACAAAAGTCCAATCTGGCAGACGGTTTTCAAGCAAAAGTGCCCAAAAACGCCCGTCCTGATTGGGCTTTCATTTTTGAAGATGACGCGCTACTGGCAATTGACAAGCCTGCCGGCATGGCCGTGCACGGTGGCAGCGGCATCAGCCTCGGTGTGATAGAGGCGCTGCGCCTGCAGCGTCCCGAGGCAAAGTTTCTCGAATTGGTGCACAGACTGGATCGCGAAACCTCAGGGGTGCTGCTGCTGGCAAAAAAGCGCAGCGCGCTAACGGCCATGCACGCAATATTGCGCGGCGAAACCCAAAACCGTGTTGAAAAACACTATTACGCGCTGGTGCAGGGTGCATGGCCCGATCAAAAGAAAAGTGTGCGTATCAAGTTGAGCAAATACATCACCAAATCAGGCGAGCGGCGTGTCGCGGTTGATGAGG
>JANMNT010000062.1:0-2468 GCA_031368465.1 Burkholderiales bacterium | reverse complement strand
GTTCCGCAACAGACCGCTGGATCGGCGGCGTCAGTGGCGGGCTGGCCGCAGCCACAAATATTCCATCGTGGGCGTGGCGGATTCTGTTTGTATTGACCGCGTTGCTGCATGGCCTTGGCCTGTTGATGTATGTGCTGCTGTGGATTTTTGTGCCATTACAGCAATCAACGCTGCAAGCAACCGGCGCGCCGCCGGATCTGCCAACCTAAGCAATATGCACCGGTCGGTTACCGCATAAAAAAACGGGGTGCACATAACAATGTGCACCCCGTTTTCACAACTCACTCTTAAACACTTACAACCAGCTTCATTCACGCGCCCGCCAATGGCTGGCTGGGCGCGCGCAATGCAGGCAGCGAAACAATTTACGGCAGCAGAACGGTGTCAATCGCGTGGATGACGCCGTTGGTTGCGGCATCGTCGGTCTTGATGACTTTGGCGTTGTTGACCATCACACCCTTGTCGGTGGTCAGCTTCAGAACCTTGCCGTTAACGGTCGGTGCATCGCCAGCCTTGACGTCTTTCGCCATGACTTTTGCGGGTACCACATGGTATGTCAGCACTGCGGTCAGTTTTGCCTTGTCCTTCAACAACGCATCCAAATCAGCCTTTGGAATCTTGGCGAAGGCTTCGTCGGTTGGCGCGAATACGGTGAACGGGCCCTTGCCCTTGAGCGTGTCAACCAAACCAGCGGCTTGAATGGCGGTGACGAGGGTTTTGAAATTGCCGGCCGATACGGCGGTATCAACAATATCTTTTGCGGCAAATGCGACGGTTGAAGAAACAGCAAGGGCTGCGCCAACAAAAAGCGAGGTCAACGAACGGTTCATTAAGTACTCCTGAGGTGTGGAAAGGATTAACGTTTCTTGGATGACAAAATCACCGAATTGCATCCCAAAAAGAACAGGATTTAGCTTGTCCGGTCAAAATGTGACCATTTAGTCATTATCAAGACGATGAAGTTCAATAAGTTGTGCCAGAAACAAACGAAGTTGTTTTCCCGTTTTTTATCAATGAGTTAAATGCCGATTTCGCGACAAACGGAACAGATTCTTGTTGATCGAACCGATGTTTATGGCAATGGCCGGCAATCTTATGGCTGCCTGGGCTATTGACCAGCCACCATCGTCGATCGCTTGCTTGCGGCGTTAAACAAGCCAAAGCGTCCAGCCAAACGCCAACCCTTGCAGGCGCGCCGTCTGGTTCGTGGGAAAATGGCAGCCTTCCAACCGGAAATATCACCGCCGTGCAGCCGCCCATCCCAGATTCCGATTCCCAGACGACCCACACCGCGTTTTACAAATTTGTCCATTTGGACGATCCAGATGTGGTGGCGGCGGAACTGCGGGTGCTGACAGCGGATTTGCTCGGCAGCATTTTGGTGGCGCATGAGGGTATCAATGGCATGCTGGCTGGGACGCTTGAACAAATTGTGGCGATCGAGGCAACTCTCACCGGCGCCGAATTCGCCGGCGGGCGATTTGCCGGCATGGTGTTCAAACGCAGCCCGTGCAAGACCGTGCCGTTCCGCAAACTCAAGGTGCACGTTAAAGCGGAAATTGTGCCGCTCGGCATCGACGGCGTTGACGCAACCAAAACCGGCATCAATCTGAGCCCGGCCGAGTGGCGTGAATTGATCGGCCAAGACGACGTGGTCGTACTGGATAATCGCAACAGTTTTGAGTTTCGCCTTGGCCGGTTCAAAAATGCGATTGACCCGCAGGTGACAAATTTCCGTGACTTCCCGAATTACGTCAAAACGCATCTCGACGAATGGAAACGCGACGGCAAACGCGTGGCGATGTATTGCACCGGCGGAATTCGCTGCGAAAAAACCAGTGCCTGGATGCTTGATATGGATATTCCGGTCTATCAACTAGAGGGCGGCATTTTGAATTATTTTAAACAGATGCCCGACGCCGAGCGCGACTGGGACGGCGAATGCTTTGTGTTTGACAACCGCATCGCGCTCAACACCAAACTCGAAGAAACCGACACCACGCTCGAAGATGTTTACAACGAAGAGCCCGATGGTGAATGGCGGTTGGCGCGCGCCAAGCGCCTGGACGCGGCGGGTTAACCTGTCCGCAACGGCCATCAGCGTGAAGCAAACATTGCCAACCAGGAACGGCGTTGGACCGAGTTGCGTAACGCTGCCGCAAGATCCGGATGGCCGCTGGCGCAACGTCCTCGATTTTTTGGTGACACGGTTCGCGACGCTGTCGCGCGCCGAAATTGAGGCGCGCCTCGGGCACGGCGACATTACCGATGCCGACGGGCAACCGGTTGCGCCGACCGCGCCCTATGTCGGTAATCGCAAGTTGTATTACTACCGGTCGCTCGTCGATGAGCCGCGCATCCCGTTTGACGAGGTGATTTTGTTTGAGGATGATTTTTTGATCGCCGTCGATAAGCCGCACTTTTTGCCGATGGCGCCGAGCGGTCGCTTTTTGCAGGAGACGTTACTG
>JANMNT010000057.1:0-13618 GCA_031368465.1 Burkholderiales bacterium | reverse complement strand
CACAGGCAGGTCGCTTACATTTTGCGTTTGACGACGGACGGGAATACAATCGGTTTGAAACTGTCTGCGGCCACCGAGGCGACCGTGACACGCGCCTTGAGGATGGTTTCGTCTCTGCGCCGCACCTCTTGGTGAAACGTGCAACGCACCCGCCCCATGGTTTCAACGGCCACTGTCACGTCCAGGTTGTCATCCAACCGCGCCGGCTTGACAAAATTAATGGTCATTTCGGTCACCACCCAGAGCATTTTGTATTTGCGTTCAAGCTCGGTATTGTTAAAACCCAGATAACGCAGCCACTCGGTACGCGCCCGTTCCAGGAACCGCACGTATTGGCCGTGATACACCACACCACCCGAGTCGGTATCCTCGTAATAAATGCGCAACGGAAACGAAAAGGTAAAGAGCTGCGTTTGTTGCGCATCCTTTAGCGATAGTTTGGCCATCAAAATAATCCGGGCGGCTGGTTTTGCGTCGGCATCACCAATCCAAAATGTTGATAAGACAACAGTGTCGCCATCCGTCCGCGCGGCGTGCGCTGCAAATAACCCTGCTGGATCAGATACGGCTCCAACACATCCTCAATGGTATCGCGCTCTTCGCCGATGGCCGCAGCTAAATTTTCAACCCCCACGGGGCCGCCGGCAAATTTTTCGATGATCGACAACAACATCTTGCGGTCCATCATATCGAGGCCGACCTTGTCGACGTCGAGCATGATTAACGCCGCATCCGCAACCGCCTTGCTCACGTTGCCGTCAAATTTCACCTCGGCAAAATCGCGCACCCGCCGCAGCAACCGGTTGACAATACGCGGTGTGCCGCGCGAGCGTTTGGCAATTTCCAGCGCGCCCTCTTCGTCAAGCCCGACGTTGAGCAGCTTTGCCGAGCGCGTCACAATCAGCTTGAGTTCGGCAGGCGAATAAAACTCGAGACGCGAAACAATGCCGAAGCGGTCGCGCAATGGATTGGTCAGCATACCGGCACGGGTGGTGGCACCGACCAGCGTAAACGGCGGCAAGTCGAGCTTGACCGAGCGTGCCGACGGCCCTTCACCGATCATGATGTCGATCTGATAATCCTCGAGCGCGGGATACAAAATTTCCTCAACTACCGGATTCAGACGGTGTATCTCGTCGATAAACAGCACGTCGTTGGGCTCGAGGTTGGTCAACATCGCAGCCAGATCACCAGCGCGCTCGAGAACCGGCCCGGAAGTTTGTTTCAGATTCACGCCCATTTCACGGGCAATGATGTGCGCCAGTGTGGTCTTGCCCAATCCGGGCGGCCCAAATAACAGCGTGTGGTCGAGCGGCTCTTTGCGGCCACGCGCGGCTTCGATAAAAATCGACAGCTGTTCGCGAATTTTTTCCTGACCGACGTATTCATCCAGCAGCTTTGGCCGCAGCGCACGTTCCTGCACCTCTTCGACGTTCGAGGCTTTGTCGGCAGAGATCAGTCGGTCGGGTTCTATCATTTTGACATTTTAGCCGACCCAGCCGGATTGCTGCGCCGGACGCCGGACGATTTGGTTGGCAGGTTCCGCACCGCTGCTTCGCGCCATGTTTCGCGCCACTATCACACGCGTTTCTTGCGAATGTAGAGCGTTTTATCGACGTGGGCAACGATTGCGCCCTTGTCATCAACAATATCGATCCGGTAGGTTGGTTGAAATTTTTCACCCTTGGCGGTTTGCGCCTTTGCGGTTTCGATCATTTCATCGGTGACAACAAAATGCGCATACACCGTGGTTCTACCCGGCGTCAAAAATTCGATTTTGGCGCTGCGATCCCACACCAGATAGTCGGGTCCCAGCAAATGCATGTGCATGAGCATGTAAAACGGGTCGACCATGGCAAACAGCCCGCCGCCAAAATGCGAGCCGACATAATTTTTGTTGCGCAAGCCGAGTTTCATGCGCATGCGCAGCGTCTTCCAATCGTCGCCGATATGCTCGATATGAATCCGCATCCCCCAGAACGGTGGCCATAGATTCATGAAAAGGCGGAAAAAACGCGGCGACAGCACCACCCGTGAATAAAAACCTTGTTTGGAAGAGCTCATTGCGCACCAAATTCGAAACACGCCGATTGGCGGGCGGTTTGAGCTAAAAATGCCTGGAAAAGTCCGTCAATCATGGCGTTTTGTATTCAGCGCTTCGACAAAGACTTCAGTGCGTGCCGGATACCGTCAGACACGCCGACATCCGCCGGCAACTGTTTAACCGCCACAATCGCCTCTTTTTCGCTGTAGCCAAGCCCGAGCAGGGCATTCAGGACGTCTTCGTTGGCGGTCGGTTTGGCCGCTTCTCCGCCGCCAACCGCCAGCCGTGGATCGACCTTGAATTTGTCTTTCAGTTCGAGCAACAAACGTTCGGCGGTCTTTTTGCCGATGCCGGGAATATTGGTGAGCCTGCCGGTCTCTTGCATGGCCACAGCCGTCGCAAGATCATTGACGCTCAAGCCCGACAATACGGCAAGTCCGACCTTTGGGCCGACCCCACTGACCTTCAGCAGCATACGAAATGCCGCACGCTCGGCGTCGGCGCCAAAGCCGTACAGCAACTGTGCGTCTTCACGCACCACCATATGTGTGAATAGCGATACCTTTTCACCAATGCGTGGCAGGTTAAAAAAAGTCGACATCGGCACAAAAATTTCGTAGCCGACGCCGTTTGCGTCCACCAACAGCTGGGGCGGATTTTTTTCCAGTAACGTTCCGGTGATGCGACCAATCATTTCACCAATCTCCCGCCTCTGACCCGATAACCACGCGTTGACATGCCGCCAAGATCGCCGCCGTGCGCATGGCAAATGGCGCACGCCAGTGCATCAGCCGCGTCGGCACTCGGTGCACCGGATAGTTTCAACAGCCGCTTGACCATTTCCTGCACTTGCTCCTTATCGGCGTGTCCGTTGCCAACCACCGCCTGCTTGACCTGAAGCGCAGTGTATTCGGAAACCGGCAGTTCATGTAGCAGCGCCGCACAAATGGCCGCACCGCGCGCCTGCCCCAGCAACAGGGTTGATTGCGGGTTGACGTTGACAAATACCTTTTCAACCGCGACCTGGTCGGGCGCATACAAGCGGATGACCTCCTGCACCGAATTCAGGATATTTTTCAACCGGTCGGGCAATTCACCATCGGGTGATTTGATGCACCCGCTGGCGACATAGGCGAGGCCCGCCGGCAGCTTTTCGATCACACCGTAGCCGGTGATACGCAGGCCGGGGTCGATGCCGAGAATTTTCATTCGGCGGTTGATTCGTCAAAAATCAGCGCGTACATACACGCATCCCGCAGCGATCCATCCGCGCCAAGCAATGCGTGACGGTTGATACCTTCGAGGGAAAAGCCACAACGTTCCGCAACGGCACGACTGCGGACATTCAGCGGCTGACTGCGAATTTCGAGACGCTTTGCGCCGAGTTCTGTTTTGGCAAATTCGACCAGACCGAGAACGGCCTCCGAACAATAACCTTTGCCAACATGCGCGGTGGCAAGCCAATAGCCGATTTCAAATTTTGGAATCGTCCAATCCATATGGTGAAAACCGCCTTTGCCGATCAGGGCGCCGGTCGATTTTTCAATCCATTGAAAATTGAGTTGCTCGCGGGTTTGCCATTTTTCCTCGATCGATGAAAAGTACTTTTCCATACTTTCCCGCAATGGCGATGGGTGCGCCCATGGCATCCATTCGCGCAGCGCCACGGCGGAAGCTTGTCCAACATCAAACGTTTCGTCCAAGTCGGCCGCCATTCCCGCCCGGATCAACAACCGCGTCGTCTCAAATTGCGTGGCAATCGGTTTGGCTTTCCTGCTTGCCGCAAGGGCAAATTGGTCGTCAAGCGCGGTCATCAAAGGTCCTCGATCACCACCGCCGTACCGGTCACGGATACCAACACCATGCCCTTGCCGCTGCCGTGCACGATGTAGTTGACGCTGGCACCCACAATCGCATTTGCACCCACGTGTTGGGCGCCCTGGATGGCCCCGTTCAGTGCGTTGTCGCGCACACCGGGAATCACCTTGTGATAGGCGTCGGCAAAACCGGCTACGGGCTTATCCGAGACCAGCGCGACTTCGGCACTCGCCTCGCCCGTGACCATGCCGAGGTAGCGGACGATCCGCTTGCCCTCAAGCGTCGGGGTGGTCACGATCAGGACCGACATCAACCGGCCTCATCCATGACGGCGGACGAATAAACTTCCTGGACGTCATCCAGCGCTTCAATCGCATCCAGCAGTTTCTGCATTTTTATCGCGTCGTCGCCGGTGAGTTCGGTCTCGTTGGTGGCTTTCATGGTGACTTCACCATATTCCGCCTTGAAGCCGGCTTTTTCGAGCGCGGCTTTGACGCGGGTGAATTCATACGGTCCGGTGACCACTTCAAATGAGCCGTCGTCGTTTGTAACCACATCCTCGGCGCCCGACTCAAGCGCGGCTTCCATTAATTTCTCTTCGTTGGTGCCCGGCGCAAACAACATCGACCCACAATGCTTGAACAAAAATGCCACCGAGCCCTCGGCACCCATGTTGCCGCCATTCTTGGAGAAAGCAAAGCGCACTTCGGCCACCGTCCGTACGCGATTGTCGGTCATACAATCGACAATGATCGCGGCGCCACCAATACCGTAGCCCTCGTAACGAATCTCTTCGTAATTGACACCGTCCAAATCGCCCGATCCACGTTTGACGGCGCGCTCGACAGTGTCTTTGGGCATATTGTTGTCAAACGCCTTGTCCATCGCCAACCGCAGACGCGGATTGGTGTCGGCGTCGCCGCCGCCCAAACGCGCGGCAACGGTGATCTCCTTGATCAGGCGGGTGAATATTTTGCCGCGCTTGACGTCCTGACGACCTTTGCGGTGTTGGATATTGGCCCATTTTGAATGTCCAGCCACGTGTCGCTCCTTGTGCGTTGATGCAATACGGTCAAAATCACCTCAGGCGAATTGCCGCAGCAAAATCAAAGATGCAATGTTAACATTCACTCACGCCGCATCTCATACGCCGTAAGACGCTGGCGACACCTTCGGCGGCGTGCCGCCTATTGAAAGCTGACGATGCCCGACCCGTTGTTGATTGCCAAAACAAGCGATAAATCCCTGACCGATCTGGTGTTGCTGCCAGGCATGGCGAATCGCCACGGACTGATTGCGGGGGCCACCGGCACCGGCAAGACCGTGACATTACAGGTGCTGGCCGAACACTTCTCGTCAATTGGCGTGCCGGTATTTATGGCCGACGTGAAGGGCGATTTGACCGGCATCTCGCAGCCTGGCAAGCCGCAGCCAAAAATCGACGAGCGCCGCAAGTTGCTCGGACTCGACTTTGTGCCGGCCGGCTGCCCGACGACGATCTGGGACGTTTTTGGTGAGCAGGGCCACCCGGTTCGAACCACGGTTTCCGAAATGGGGCCGCTGTTGCTGTCGCGAATTTTTAACCTGAATGACACGCAAGAAGGCGTGTTGTCGATGGTGTTCAAGATTGCTGATGACAACGGACTGCTGCTGCTCGATTTGAAAGATTTGCGCGCCGCACTCGCCTACGTTGGTGAGAATGCCGGCCAATTCACCACCAGCTACGGCAATGTCTCGTCGGCGTCGATCGGCGCCATCCAGCGCGGACTGCTGCAACTCGAGCAACAAGGCGGTGACAAGTTTTTCGGCGAACCGGCGTTGGCGCTTGATGATTTGATGCAAACCGATAACGGCCGTGGTGTGATCAACATTCTGGCCGCCGACAAGTTGCTTTCCAGCCCGCGTTTGTATTCGACGTTTTTGCTCTGGATGCTTTCCGAACTGTTCGAAAATTTGCCCGAGACCGGCGACCGCGACAAACCAAAACTGGTGTTCTTTTTTGACGAGGCACACCTGCTGTTTAACGAAGCGCCGAAGGAGCTGCTGGAAAAAATCGAGCAGGTGGTGCGGTTGGTCCGCTCCAAAGGGATCGGTGTGTATTTCGTGACGCAGAATCCGCTCGACATACCGGACACCGTGCTTGGCCAACTCGGCAATCGCGTGCAACATGCTTTACGCGCATTCACACCGCGCGATCAAAAGGCGGTACGGGCGGCGGCGGAAACTTTCCGCCAAAATCCGGCGCTGAATGTTGAGGAAGTCATCACCCAACTTGGTGTGGGTGAGGCGCTGGTTTCATTTCTCGACGAAAAAGGCAGGCCAACGATTGTTGAGCGTGCCTATGTTTGCCCCCCGCAATCACAAATCGGACCAATCACCGCCGAACAACGCCAAATGCTGTTGCAGGCATCGTTGGTCGCCGGCGTTTACGAAAAGACCGTTGATCGGGAGTCGGCGTTTGAAAAACTCGGTGCACGCCGTGAACCCGATGCGGCGAGCGCATCCGGTGGCGGCGTTGGTGGCCTTCTGTCAAAAATTGGCCTGCCGGGCGGTAATGGCGGCGGTAGATCATCGCGCGAAGGTGTGGTTGAGGCGGCGATGAAATCGGCCGCACGGGCGATGGCCTCCGAGGCGGGACGCAGAATTATTCGCGGCGTATTGGGCTCAATACTCGGTGGCCGGCGCTAAACACGACAACACTAAACGCAACAACATACTAACCGCAGGGAGAAAGACATGCCAAAACCAGAACCGGGTGAACGTCGGCGCGCAATCTTGCAATCACTGGCCGAAATGCTGGAACAGCCCAAGGGTGAAAAAATCACCACAGCCCTGCTGGCCAAAAAGCTCGATGTGTCGGAGGCCGCGTTATACCGGCACTTTGCCAGCAAGGCGCAGATGTTCGAGGGGCTGATTGAGTTTATCGAGGAAACGGTTTTCTCACTGGTCAATAAAATACAGGCAGAAGAAACCGACGGCCTGAAACAGGTCGAAGCCATCGTCGCCATGTTGTTGAATTTTGCGCAAAAAAATATCGGCATGACCCGTGTCTTGATCGGTGACGCGCTGGTCAACGAGGACGTCCGGCTGCAGGCCCGCATGAACCAGTTACACGACCGGCTCGAAGCATCGTTGCGCCAGAGCACCCGCCTCGCCGCGACCAACGGCCAGTTGCATACTTCGCTCGACCCGAACGCCTATGCCAACGCCGTCATGTCGTTCATCGTCGGGCGCTGGCACCAGTTTGCCAAATCCGGCTACAAGCGCACGCCGACGGAGATGTGGTCGGCGCAGTGGGTCATTTTTGCCGGTTGATCACAATATGATTGATCCCGTCCAAGCGCAGCTTGAAGCCTATAACGCCCACGACGTCGATGCATTTATGGGCTGTTACACCGACGACTGTATTGTTGAAGACGGCGCAGGCAACCGGTTAATGTCAGGCGCCGCGGAGATGCGGCCGCGTTACGTCGCCTTGTTCGCCAGTTCGCCGGCTTTGCATTGTGATTTGGTCAGCCGTGTTCGCATCGGTGAATATGTCATCGACGAAGAGTCCATCACCGGTCGTGTTCCCGCGTTCCGACGCGCGGTGGCAATTTACCATTTGCGTGACGACAAGATCGACCACGTCAGGTTCTATCGCGAAGGATAGCGGCATGACAGTCCCGCCCACATTGCTGCTCGAAACAGAGCGTCTGACGCTTGCCCTGCCGAGAGCATCCCACGCTGCGGCAGCGCACGATTTCCATGTGCGAGCGTGGCCGCATTTGGTGCGCTGGTTTCCCCCGGTGCCGGCCGACTTTGACCAACTCTCATATTGGCAGGGCGTTGTCGACAAGGCGCGCGACGCCTATACACAAGGCAGCGCCGTCAGATTATGGGTCAGCCCGCGGTCCGCACCCGAACTTGTGATCGGCACGGTCGGCTTTTCGCAGATATTTCGCGGCCCCTTTTGCAACTGCGTACTTGGCTATCAAATCGACGCCGCATATGAAGGGCGGGGCCTGATGCTTGAGGCATTACAGGCCGGTATCCGCCATATGTTTGATGTACAGAAATTGCACCGGATTGCGGCAAACTACCGCCCCGAGAATGCGCGCAGCGGCCGCCTGTTGACGCGCCTGGGGTTTCGTATTGACGGCTTTGCCAGGGACTACCTGTTTATCGACGGCAACTGGCGGGACCATATTCTGACCTCGCTCACAAACGATCAGTTTCAGCAGGGCTGGCTCACAACAACTTAATCATCTATTCGAAATCCAGATCAAAGGCGACAACCTTGCCACCCTCTTTGCGAAAATTGATGATCGTCCTTGCATCCTCTTTATTGCCATTGTCCGGATCAAAGGTTTTTTTCAAATAGACAATCTTCGGCGCGTCAGGCTTTGACAAGTCTTTTGAGGCGGGTTCGCCAAATTGACTGATTACTTCGTCAACCGTTTTCCCCACAACATTTCCCTGGAATATGCCTCGCGAGAAACCACCGACACCGCAAGCTGCAATGACAAGACCAATCAAGATCGCGATTGTGGCGCGGCGCAGTTGAACAAAGAAAAACATGTTGATGACTCCTGATCAATGAATAGGGCCGACGTCAGAAACTGCAGGGTACTTCGCTGACGGACCGTCGGATACTACGCTAAGTAGGAGACAAGTCATTGCGCCAAATCAAATGCCGCTTATTCGCGCGGCTTTTTTTCTCACAATCAGGACTATTCCCTCTTGCGTGATACCGAGGCCGGGCCGATTCTCAACCTGCCGTGCAAAGGGAAAATACCGCGCCTTTCACGGCTACGCCGGCTTCAACTCGAAGATCCGCATGCACAAGTTCATCAACACGAAGTCCACTCGCCAGCGCGGTCCGCTCAACGTATGCGATCGAATACTGGTATCGCCCGGTCGGTTTAAGTAAGAACGACTCACCGTCACCAACCATCGTCTCAACGGTAAACACGAATCGGCCGGACGTCCTCAGGACCTGTGACACCGATTGGAAGAGTGACTCGAGTGCGCCGACGTAAATGATGACGTCCGTTGCCGAGATAAGATCGATACTTGCTCGGGAGCTAGATTCAAGATATGAACCGAGTTCGCAACACACCAGTTCATCGTAGATATGCCGCTCCTTTGCTACGTCGAGCATGTTCTGCGCGAGATCAACCCCGATGAGGCGCGACGCATACGGCTTGATTTTCTCCCCAAACAGACCCGTTCCACACCCGATGTCGAGCACTTCCATTGTGCTTGATTTGATGTCGTTCTTGTCGATCCAGCGTTTTGCCACCTCCATGACCAATGATGGCGCACGAAATAACAGGCCGGCATTCAGATGTTTGTCATATGCGGATGCATAGGCATTAAATATTCCTTTGACCACATCGTCCGGCATTGCCGGCAATGGCAGCTTGAAAGCGATCGCTTCAGCCATCAAAACGTGCGGATCTTCCGGCGCGATCGCCTTTGCTGCAGTTGCCCAGTGTTGGGCTTGTACGTAGTCATCCTTTTGGGCATACATCGTCGCCAGTTTGAACATCGGTGCGTAATATTTGGCGTCCATCTCGGCCGCAGCCTCAAAACACCCAATTGCTTGGTCTGCCTGGCCAACTAACTCAAGTGCAAGGCCTTTGGTGTAATGGACGCTCGGATTACGCGGTTCAATTTGCATCGCGCCATCTGCGGCGCGAATCGTTTCATGGAAGTCTCCTTCGGCAAGAGAAACTTCAGCGATTGAGTTCCACGCGGAAAAATTTCGGGGGTTGATCAATACGGCGCGTTGGAACCAATCCATTGCCTTTGAACGATTACCCCGGCGGGCGTAGATCGCCCCGATATTGACATAGGCCTTTTCATCCGCTGGCTTTATCCTGACCACTTTTTGGAAGCCGTCAAGGGCCGAATCGAGTAGGTCCAGATTCATTTCGACATATGTCAAATGGAACATAAAGTCGGCATTACCGGGCTCGATCCTCACCGCGTGTTGAAACGCCGCACGCGCTGCGGGAAGGTCATGCAGCCCCGACTGCGCGAGCCCAACCAACAGGGATCCGACACCAAGTGTTGGCGCGAGAAAGCCAACTTCGCGGCCAATGTCGAGAAGCTGGCTGAATTGCCCATTGCCAATGGCGACTTGTGCGCTCGCAAGCAGACGTTGCAGGTTGTCACCTGCGGTCGGTGAATCGAACTGGCTTGACATAAATTGACTCGAATAGATTCTGCGCCTCCGGCGAGGCGCAGGGTATACGTGCGATAACCGCCGCGCGTAAACGATGAAATGACAGGTTGTTAGCCCAGTGTATCCGCCCAAATATTCTTCGCCCATGTCATCGCATATTGGGCTTCGAGCTCATTGGCGGCGCTGGAAATCCCACCCGAGCCCGGCACGGTTTTCATGGTTTTATCTTTTTCATCATATTTGTGAATCGACGCGACGTGAACGACCCGGTCGGCAGAGACAAACGAATAACAGGTGTTGTTCAATGTCGGACTTTGATTCGGCTGTTCACCGGCGAGCAGCGCCACCACGGCGGCGGCGCATGCCTTGCCGTGGTTATTTGCCATATGCGCCGATTTGGGCATCGCCGGCGCAATTTGCAGTGCGTCGCCAAGCAAATGCACGCCCGGAACATTTTTTGCCTCATAGGTCAGCCAGTTGATTTCGCACCAACGTCTATTGGCGGTGATAAACGGCGCGGCAATGGCACCCGCCTTCATCGGCGGCAACGCGTTCAGAACGTCCGCTTTCACATCACCAAATTCAAGTTTGGCCGTTGACGTCCTGGTGTCAACGTCGATCAATTTTGACGATGGCCGATACTCAACCATGCCACCGTACATCTCTGCCCATGCCTTTTTGAACAGACCCGGTTTTGAGGTCACGTCCATGTTGGCGTCGAGGATCAACACCTTTGATTTTGGTTTTGCTTTTTTGAAATAACTGGCGACCTGGCAGGCGCGTTCGTACGGGCCGGGCGGGCATCGGTACGGCGCCTCCGGAATCGAAATCGCAAACAACCCGCCGTCCGGCATGGCTTCCAACTGCTGCCTGAGTGAGACCGTTTGCGGGCCCGCTTTCCACGCATGAAAATAACGCGCCTGCGCTTCGGCGTTGTTGAGGCCTGGCAATTGCTCGTACATGAAATCGATGCCGGGCGAGAGAATGACCCGGTCAAACGGAATTGCATCGCCGTTGGCCAATCGAACCACTTTCTTTTCAACGTCCACAGCCGTGGCTTCGCCGCGGATTAACTTCACGCCATACTTCTTTTGCAGCGCGTCGTAACTGACCGTGATGTCGGCCATCGTCTGTGATCCACCCAACACCAGGTTTGAGATAGGACATGACACAAACGATGTGTTTCGCTCAATGATCGTGACATCAATGGTCGGCTCCCACATCTTGATGTACTTTGCCGCAGTCGCACCGCCATAACCACCACCAACAATGACAACTTTTGGCCCCGACCCACCACCTATGCTCGCGCATCCGGAAAACGCTACAACGCCGCCGGCTGCTGCTGCCACACCGCTTGCCTTTAGAAAACCTCTACGATTAATCGTCATGTCATTCTCCTTAACGCTTCTGCGCGGCAAAATAATCGGCGAGCGCGGCAATTTCAGCGTCGCTATATCCCTTGGATATCTGATGCATCAAGGTCGCATCGCGTTTGCCCTCCTTGAAATGCTTCATCTGAATCAGGAAATAATCCTTGTTCAGTCCAGCCAGGCCGGCTAACGCCCCGCCGGCCGACACGCCATTCGTTCCATGACAAGCAGCGCAGGTTGCGGCCATTGAACGCACCCCTTTGGGCGTGAGATTCGACGCGGCAAATGCCGGCGCTGCAGGTGCGGCGGGTGGCGGCGTGGTTACTGCCGCCGGCGGCGTTTGTGCCACAGCTTGACTCAACGACAGGACCGCGACGAACACGGCACTGCAGAACGTGATGGATTTGTTATTCATGACACTCCTCGTTATAGCTGACAAAACTGCATCGGACAAATTACGCTGAACGCCGACCAATTATTGCTGCGTCGCAACAATGTGCGTCGTCAATCGACATCGTTCAATACCGTTTACTTTACGACAACGGCGGCGTTTTGCCAAAGACTTACAGGTCATGCTGCATGCTTCGCCTTGTCATGCGGGTTCGTGACTTGGTCCGACACTGAAAATCCCAAACAAAAAAGCCACGTTTCGAAAAACGTGGCTTTCTGTTTGCGCCCGGACTTCGGGAAAATATTGCCGGTGACGGCTAGTTTTCCTGCGTGACCGGCTCTTTTTCTTCGCTGATATCGAGTTTTACCTTGTCATCCGCACCGATGTCGATGGTGACTTTGCCGCCACTCGCAAGACGACCGAACAACAACTCGTCGGCCAACGCACGACGGATGGTGTCCTGGATCAAACGCGCCATCGGTCGCGCACCCATCTGCGGGTCGAATCCGTTCTTGGCAAGATATTTCTTGAGCGCCTCGGTAAACGTGACCTCGACTTTTTTCTCGGACAACTGCGCCTCAAGTTGCATCAAGAATTTATCAACGACCCGCAAAATAATGTCTTCGTTCAATGGCGCAAACGAGATCATCGCGTCCAGCCGGTTGCGGAATTCGGGCGTAAACATGCGTTTGATCTCGGCCATCTCGTCGCCGGCTTTTTTGTCGTTGGTGAACCCGATCGAAATCTTCGACAACTCCGACGCACCGGCGTTGGTGGTCATGATGATCACCACGTTCCGAAAATCCGCCTTGCGGCCGTTGGTATCGGTCAGGGTTCCGTGATCCAGCACCTGCAGCAGGACATTAAAAATATCCGGATGCGCTTTTTCAATCTCGTCCAGCAGCAACACACAGTATGGTTGCTTGGTAATGGCCTCGGTCATCAGGCCGCCCTGATCAAAGCCGACGTATCCGGGCGGGGCGCCAATGAGTCTGGAAACCGCGTGCCGCTCCATATATTCCGACATGTCAAAGCGGACCAGTTCAACACCGAGGACAAATGCCAACTGCTTGGCAACCTCTGTTTTACCGACCCCGGTTGGCCCGGAGAATAAAAATGAGCCGATCGGTTTGGTCGTGCTGCCAAGTCCCGAACGCGCCATCTTGATTGCCGCGGCAAGCGCGTCAATTGCCTTATCCTGGCCGAAAACAACCGACTTCAAATCGCGGTCAAGTGTTTTTAGTGCGTTTCGGTCATTACTAGATACATTACGCGCGGGAATTCTCGCGATCTTTGCGATGATTTCCTCGATCTCAGTTTTGCCGATGGTTTTTTTCTGCTTCGACTTCGGTGCAATCCGCTGCGCTGCACCAGCTTCGTCGATGACATCAATGGCCTTGTCGGGCAGGTGACGGTCATTAATGTATTTGGCGGATAGTTCGGCTGCGGTCGTGAGCGCGGTCGATGTGTATTTCACACCATGGTGGGTCTCGAAGCGGGATTTTAATCCTTTTAGGATTTCAATTGTTTCGGAAACCGAGGGCTCGTTGACATCAATCTTTTGAAAGCGTCGGGAGAGGGCATGATCCTTTTCGAACACGCCGCGGTATTCGCCATAGGTGGTTGCACCAATGCACTTCAACTGTCCCGATGACAACGCCGGCTTAAGCAGGTTTGATGCATCCAACGTGCCACCAGATGCCGATCCCGCCCCAATCAAGGTGTGAATTTCATCAATGAACATGATTGCGTTCGGATTGTCGTGCAGCTGTTTCAATACCGCCTTGAGCCGCTGTTCGAAATCACCGCGGTATTTGGTTCCC
>JANMNT010000023.1:0-19859 GCA_031368465.1 Burkholderiales bacterium | reverse complement strand
TTCAGCCTCTCGGCCATCTCTCCGGGAGAGTTTCGGAAGTTATTGACGCTTCGGTGCTTCTACAACCCGAATCGGATCAAACACTGCACGCGCATGCGTTTGCACGTGGATGGCCGATAATTGAGATCAAATGATTAAGAAACTCATCGACAAGGTGTTTAACCGCCAACGGCGTCGTCGTCCCGGCAGTGGCGAGGATCCGACCCGTTATGAGGCCGCCGAGCACGGCATCGACCGGCGCGATATATCGGATGCGGCCATTCGCACCTGCGAAGGCTTGCACCGGGCGGGGTTTCGCGCCTTTGTGGTTGGAGGGGCGGTGCGTGATCTGTTGTTGAAGCGCCACCCCAAAGACTTTGATATCGCCACCGACGCCACTCCTGAGGAGGTGCGTGGCGTGTTCCGGCGTTCACGCATCATCGGGCGGCGATTCCGGTTGGTGCATGTTATGTTTGGGCAGGAGACCATTGAGGTCTCGACATTTCGTTCCGCTCATGTCGCAACCAGTGATGAAAATAGCGCCAATACGGATGAACACGGCCGACTGCTGCGTGACAATGTTTATGGCTCGCAGGCTGATGATGCCATCCGCCGTGATTTCACGATGAACGCATTGTTTTACGATCCGGAAGCCGAAGAGGTGTGGGATTACACCGACGGGTTCAGAGACATCGAAAAAAAGCGGGTGGTCATGATCGGTGACCCGGAAACACGTTATCGCGAAGACCCGGTTCGGATGCTGCGTGCCGCGCGTCTTGCCGGCAAGTTGGGTTTTTCAATCGATGAAAAAACAGAGACGCCAATTGCCGCGTTGAAGTCACTGCTCGCCAATGTTCCGGAAGCGCGACTATTTGACGAAATGTTGAAACTGCTGTTGTCAGGGCATGCGCTTGAGTGTATTGAGAAATTGCGCAAGCTTGAATTGCACACGCTGTTGTTGCCATCGCTGGATAGTTTGATAGGCGACGAGAGCAGCCATCAATTCGCGAGACTGGCTTTGAGCCGGACAGATGAACGAATTCGTGATGACCGCGGCGTGTCGCCGGCCTTCCTGTTTGCCGCACTTTTCTGGTCGCCGATGGATCGTCGTTGCCGGGTATTGGAGGCGCGCGGCGATCGACCTCTTGCGGCGTTACATCAGGCAATGGATGATGTGCTGGACCAGCAGCGAAAAACACTCGCCATCCCGCGCCGCTTTGACGCCAACATCAAGGAATTGTGGGTGGCGCAGTCGCGTTTTGCGCAGCGCTCGAAGGCCAAGGCCTACCGGTTGCTGACCCACCCTCGGTTTCGTGCATGTTATGACTTCTATGCCCTGCGCGCCGAGGCAGGTGACGCCGATCTGGAAATTGCAGCTTGGTGGGAAAAATTTCAGTTTGCCGGGGACGATGCCCGGGAAGCGATGCTGTTGCCAGATAATGACCCCAAGAAAAAACGCCGCAAGCGAAAGAAGCCAATGGGGGCAGGCGGCGCTGATGTCAAGATCGTTGCAAACGACGTGGATGCGGTCCAATGACGGCTGGTTTGGTGCCGGGTGAGGGGTTCCATTCAGTGGTCTACATTGGGATGGGCAGCAACTTGGACAATCCAGATCGGCAGGTCCGGCTTGCGCTGGAAGAGATTGGCGCGATGGCGGGGTCTGCGTTAGTACGGTGTTCTTCGCTATATGAGACTGCGCCAATAGGCGGCGGTGATCAACCGGCATTTATCAATGCAGTCGCCGAGCTAGACACAACGCTTTCACCCCGCATGCTTATGCAAGAACTGTTGGGGATTGAGCAATGCCACAACCGGATTCGCGCGGAAAAGAATGGCCCTCGAACACTTGATCTGGATATCCTGATCTTCAATGATTGGCGCATCTCAACGAAAGCCGTAACCATACCGCACCCCCGCGCACATAAGCGGGCATTTGTTCTTCTGCCTCTGCTTGAAATCGCGCCTGACCTTTACATTCCAGGCAGGGGCTATGCCCGCGATTTTTTGCCTGATGTTTCCGGCCAACAAATTCACAAGCTGCAAGAAGCTATTGCATAAAAGGGACGGCGGCTGAAAATGAAATTTCGATATATCGTTGTTGAAGGTCCGATTGGCAGTGGAAAGTCCACGCTTGCACGCATGCTTGCCGAACATTACGGCGCTGAGTTGTTGATGGAAGACGCCAACGCGAACCCGTTTCTGACACAGTTCTATCGCGATATGAAGCGTTATGCGCTGGCGACACAAATGTTTTTTCTGTTTCAGCGGGCGAACCAATTGGTGTCACTGAAGCAACCGGATTTATTCGGGCAAAGGACTGTCGCAGACTACATGCTCGCCAAGGACAGTTTGTTTGCGAAATTGACGCTGGAGGACAACGAGTACGCGCTTTACATGCAGTTGTACAACCATCTAAGACCGCAGGCACCCGTGCCGGATCTGGTCATATATTTGCAAACGTCTGTTCCGCAATTGCAATCGCGGATTCAGCGTCGCGGCAGGCCGATGGAACGTGGAATTTCCGAAGAGTACCTGCTGAAACTCTCAGAGTCATACACACGACATTTTTATGATTACAGCGAGTCGCCACTGTTGATTGTTAATAGCGACCGATTTGATTTTGCCGGCAATGCCGAGCATTTCCAAATGTTGGTGAAACGTGTCGAGTCGCTGCGCGGCGGCAAAGAATATTTCAACGCAGCCTGACGACCGGTTGCAGGAGCAGGCGAATATGGAAGTTATTTCAACGATTGCGGCATTGCGCTTGCGGCTGGCCGGCGAGGCGCGTGTCGGTTTCGTCCCGACCATGGGTAACCTTCATGCCGGTCACATAAATCTCACAAAAATTGCGCGCGAGCAGGTCGGTGTGGCGGGCTGCGTGGTGGTGTCGATATTTGTCAATCGACTGCAGTTTGGCCCGAACGAAGACTTCGACCAATACCCGCGAACGTTTGTTGATGACTGTGAGAACTGTGAGGCGGCTGGTGTGAATATTATTTTTGCGCCTGATGAGAACGAGCTGTATCCCGTTCCGCAGCGGTACACGGTTGAACCGTCAGAAATGCAGCATATGCTCGACGGGGTAGTACGGCCCGGACATTTTCGCGGGGTCGCGACGGTGGTGTTGAAACTGTTCAATGTCGTGCAGCCGCAGGTTGCTGTTTTTGGCAAAAAAGACTACCAGCAATGCCGGGTGCTTGCCGGTATGGTCGAGCAGTTCAACCTGCCCATTAAAATGCTAATGGCCGAAACTATTCGTGCGGGCGATGGACTGGCACTGTCGTCGCGCAACGGCTATCTGACGGCGGCTGAACGATCTGAGGCGCCGCGGTTGATCGGTGTGCTCAAAACGATCAAGGCCGAATTGGTGGGTGGCCGTCGCGACTTTACCGCGCTTGAAGCAAGCGGGCAATCAACACTCCGACAACACGGCTGGCAAACGGATTACATCAGCATCCGCCGCCAGTTTGATTTGGGTGAGCCGCAATCTACCGATCTTGCGCTAGTGATATTGGTTGCCGCGCGGCTGGGCGCGACGCGGCTGATTGATAATCTTGAGGTCCACCTTGATGATGGCTGACCCCGGCCGCTGCGCATGAAGCTATTTGACCCGATTTGGTGTCCATTATTTGGTTGAAAAATTTCAGAAGTAGCGGCCCGCCTGTGGTGCAAAACTTAGAGCGTTTAATCTAGAATGAATGAATATAGTGGTCGGCGTTTCTGTCTACCCGACTCATTTCCAGCCCGCGAGGAACCATGCAGCGCACCATGTTGAAGTCAAAAATCCACCGCGTCACCTGTACCCATTGTGAAGTCCACTATGAGGGTTCGTGTGCAATCGACCAGAATTTACTTGATGCCGCAGATATTAAGGAATATCAACAGATCGATATCTACAACGTCAACAACGGCGCACGCTTCACCACCTATGCAATTTCCGCGCAACGTAGCTCGGGCATCATCAGCGTAAATGGCGCAGCGGCACGATTGACGGCCCCGGGTGATTTGCTCATCATTGCCAGCTACGCATCCTATACCGAGATTGAACTGGTTGGCTACCAGCCTGAACTGGTCTACGTAAATGCAAAGAACCAGATCAATGCCAAGCGCGGCGCGATCCCGGTACAAATGGCCGGGTGATCAGCCAAAGGCAAACGCCGATTGCGATAGGTGGCCGCAGGTCAGTAACAAAAGCCCAGTATCGACGGGTGTTTTCAGACAAAAACAGCCGGAACCCGCCGCCAATCGGGGTGCTTCATTTTTATGCCGCCCGCAATGAATCAACAATTTTCATGCGCGAGGCGCGTAGCGCGGGCAGAAAGCCGCCGATGAAGCCCATGAACAGCGAAAATATCAGCGTCTGAATCACAATGCCCGCGGTCAACGTGAATGAAAACGCAAGTTGTGAGAACGATTGGAAATTCAATGTCGAGACTGTGATTGCCTGCAAAAACGTGGCGAAGAACAGCCCGGCAAGGCCGCCGACAAATCCCAGCAGCAGGGACTCTCCCAGGAAGGCCACCAGGATCGATAGCCGGCGGAATCCAAGCGCCCGCAACGTGCCGATCTCAGCCGTGCGCATGGCAACGGATGAATACATGGTGATGGCGGCACCGATCATGGCGCCGATTGAAAATACAATCGACAGCAGCAATCCGAGGAACGAAATGAATGTTGATAAGGCACGTGATTGATCCTCGTAGAATTTTTGCTCACGCTTGATATCAATCGTCAGCCTCACATCAGCCGCAACATTCTTGGCCATCGCATCATAAGCATCGCTGCTGGTCAGTTGTACGACCATTGAAGAATAATTGAGCCGGCGAAACGATTGCATGAGTTGGTCGACATCGCCCCACACCTCCGAATCAAAGGCGCTTTTGCCGCCATCAAAGACGCCGACAATGGTCCAGTCACGTTGGGCAAAACGAATTGATTGACCAAGTTGTGTTCCGTCAAACTCCTGATTGATATTTCGTCCGACAACAATTTCGGATGAGCCGGCACGAAACATCCTCCCCTGCACAATCCGAACCTGCGGCCGCAGGACGATCCCCATTGGTGAAACACCGCGTGTGACGATGTTCGACCCTTTGTCCTGACCGGTTTTGTAGAGAGAAATCAACACCAGCGATTCTTTTGATGCCATCGGCTCGCCCGACTCGCCGCGCGCAACCTGCGGCATGCTTTCGATCAACGCCGCCTGATCACGCGATACGCCGCTCTGTATTTCGGTTTCCGCACCAGTTCGAATGGCCAACACGTTGTCGTAGCGGCCGGTGCCGACCATGGTTTTTTTGAGTCCGGCGTCCAACATCAGCACGGCGGCAAACACAAACACAACCAGCGCCATCCCGGCAGCAGTCAGTGCGGTGGTCAATTTTCGTGTCCACAGGTTTCGGAAAATATAGGAGAAGGGTACTTTCATATTTGCATCAGCCGATATGTCTGAGGCCGTCAACGATCTTGATGCGGGCACTGCGCCAGGCGGGCACCAAACCCGCAACAATTCCGACCGTCAATCCCGAGGCGGCTTGCAGCACAATGGTGTCATTGGAAATTCGGAATGATGAAAATACCGCGCTGCCAATGGCGCTGGAACCGAACAGCGTTGCCATGGGAATGGTGATCAGGATACCGAGCCCGGCACCGATCAACGCGATCATGAGCGCCTCGCCGAACACCAGCGCCGCCACGTACCCCGGCGAAAATCCGAGCACCTTGAGGGTCGCATATTCGGAAATTCGTTCACGCGCCGTCATTGCCATGGTATTGGCAACAACCGCCATGATGATAAAAATCACCACAAATGACACAACCCGAATGGCGATCACAATCGCTTCTGACTGTGCAACAAATCCCAGCTGAAAGGATTTTTCTGTTTCAGTCAGTGTTTCAGCCAGCGAGTTTTTGAATTCCGCGTCGATTGCCTTTGATATCTCGGCGGCACGCGATGGGTCCTTGATTTCGATGTTGAACACACCAATCTGGTCGGCACGCCGGGGGAATCGTTTTTTCATTTCTTCGTTGACGTAGTCCCAATGAAAGAAAAACAGACGCGTGACGACCGTTTCGTCCTTGCCATCAAAGATTGCGCGGATGGTGAATTGCCAGGTTCCGCCAAAAATCGTGCCGCGAATCGGAATGACATCACCCACTTTCCAGCCAAACTGATCTGCAAGCTTGCGCCCGACAACCGCGCCCTGTCGATCCCGTTTGAAGGCGAGCATTTCCTCGGGCTTGATGTTGTATTCCGGAAATAAATCGAAGTAGTTGTTGTGGTCGACAGCAAACTGCGGAAAGAAATTCTGCGGTTCTTTGTAGATGCCGCCAAACCAGTTCGAGTAACTGACCGTTTTAACGCCTTCGATCGAGCGCATGCGCTCCCGGTAGTAGGTCGGCATCGGGAATACCAATGAAATCGCATTGCGGGTGACGAGACGTGCGCCGGAGGCGGCATTTGCGCCGGCAAAAAACGCCGTCACCACTGTTTGCAAAAACCCGAAGGCAAATACGGCGATCACGAGCCCCGTCAGCGTCAACGCCGTTCGCAGCTTGGCGCGGAATACGTTCTTGAAAATGAGTTTCAGGTAGTACATTTCTTTGCTAATCCGCCGCAATACCAGGTTCGTCGATCAACTCGCCCTTTTCCAAATGAACAATCCGTCTGGCTGCTTCGGCCGCGTGACCGTCGTGGGTCACCATGATGATCGTCTTGCCCAGCTTTTCATTCAGCTCTTTGAGCATGTTGAGCACATCAGCGGCTGACTGCTTGTCGAGGTCGCCGGTCGGTTCGTCGCAAACCAGAATGGTGGGGTCGGTGACAATCGCGCGGGCAATGGCGACCCGTTGCTGCTGCCCGCCGGAAAGTTCGTTTGGGTAATGGTCGAGCCGGTCGGACAGGCCAACCATGTCGAGCGTCAGGTTGACGCGCTCGCGACGTTCGGCTTTGGATAAATTGGTCAGCAATAACGGCAGCTCGACATTTTCAAACGCAGTTAATACCGGCATCAGATTGTAGAACTGAAAGATAAATCCGATGTTCGAGGCGCGCCAATCGGCGAGATCTCCCTCGGACAATTGGGAAATATCTTCGCCGTCTATTCGCAATATGCCGGCGGTTGGTTTGTCGATCCCGGCGATGAGATTGAGCAGTGTTGATTTTCCAGAACCGGACGGACCCATCAGCGAAATAAAATCACCGCGGGCGATGTTGAGCGTGATATCCCGCAATACCGGCACATCTTGATCGCCGCGCGTGTAGGTTTTGACAAGATTTCGTATTTCGACCAGCGTTGCGCCAATTGTCCCCATCGCCGGCTACTTCTTCAGGATTGCAACTTGTGCGCCGTCACCGAGCTTGTCGCCCGGCTTGATCACAACCTTGTCACCGGGCTTGACCCCGGTAACCCTGATCAGGTCGCCGATTTTTTCGCCAACCGTCACCACGACCATTTTCGCAATGTTTTTTTCGTCGATCACAAACGCGACGTCTTTGCCGTCCCGCTTGGCAATCGCGACTGGTTGTATTGCGGTGACGGCCTTGCGTTCCTCGGCGGTCAATGCGCGCGACAGGAAGGCTACCTTTGCGCTCATGTCAGGCAGGACGCGATTGTCCTTTTCGACAAACTCGATCTTAACCAGCACGGTTGCCTTGGCGCGATCAACAGTCGGCACAATACGGCTCACTTTTCCGAGCAGCCTTATGTCGGGGAAGGCGTCGAGTTGAATTTCGACCGGCATGTCCGCCACAATTTTGCCGAGACTGTTTTCAGACACATCAGCCTCGACCTCAAGCGTGCGCATGTCGGCGATATTGACGACAGCACCCTTGGAGTCAGCTGCAGACGAAAATGGTGTGATGATGTCGCCAACGTTGGCGTTTTTTGTCAGGATGACACCGTCGAACGGCGCACGAATGATGGTCTGCTCAACCGATACCGCCGCAACGCGGGCATTGGCCTCGGCGACGCCAACCTGACCCTGCAGCGCCGCCAGCGATGCCGCCGCCTTGTCAAAGCGTGCCTTGGCGGTATCAAGCTGCGCGCCCGAAATGAAATTTTTCAGCGCAAGATCTTCAGTGCGACGCAAATTCGCCTCGGCATCGCGCAATTCGGCAAGTCCTTGCTGCGTGTTCGCCTTGGCGGCGCGCACATTGGCCTGCGCCTGATCCAGCGAAGCAACCACGTCTTTATTTTCAATCCTGGCAAGGACATCACCAGCTCTGACGACGGATCCTTCCTGCACGCCAAGAAACTCCAGTTTTCCGGTCGCTTTGGTCGAAACCGCAGCCTTCTTGAATGCCGTCACTCGCCCGGTTGCGTTGAGTGCGGTGATTGACAGTGAAGGATAGGCGGATGACACCACGCCGGCCTCGACTTGGGCGGTGCCGCCGCCACTGCGGAATGCCACTGCAGCGATAACAGCGGCAACAGCGATTATTCCGATAATCCAGTATTTTCGACGGCTTCGCTTATTTCCCACACCGCCAGAAAATGCCTTCTGACTGCGGTCAATGGAAAGCTTCGAAAGATCAGTTGTCGCCACAATTTGCCTCGTCACAGAAATGGTCAATTAGCTTAAATTATAGGTGGTTCACCCTTATCACCTGACCAATTTTGAGCCGGATGGCCGGATTTTGTGCGTCAACGGCATCCCGGACGGGTGGGCTGGGAGCGTATCAGCCGGCGTATTGACCAACTGAAGGCGTCAGATCGCCGATGACGCACGATTGCGCTATAATTCGCGCCTACCGATTTATGCCGGGATGGCGGAACTGGTAGACGCACTGGACTCAAAATCCAGCGGTGGCAACATCGTGCCGGTTCGATTCCGGCTCCCGGCACCAAACAAAAACGCCCCCATTGGGGGCTTTTTTGTTTGTGGCGCGGGAAAATACCATCCCGGTTACTTTTCCCCTTAGGCAGCAATTCGCAAACCATGAAAACCACAGATTTTGATTACGATTTGCCGGCGGAACTGATTGCGCAGCACCCGGCAGAAACGCGAACCGCAAGCCGGCTTTTGCATTTGGACGGCAAAAGCGGCGCGCTGGTTGATCGCCAGTTTATTGATCTGCCCGGTCTGATCGGGCCGAATGATATTTTGGTGTTTAACGACACCAAGGTGATCAAGGCGCGGTTGCATGGCCAAAAGCAAACAGGCGGCGCGGTCGAGGTATTGGTTGAGCGAATTTTGCCCGGTGCCGATGAAAAATCAAGAATGGCGGTGGCGCATATTCGCGCATCAAAATCACCCAAGCCGGGCGGTCGCATTTTGTTTAACCATGGCGTCACGGCGACCATGACCCGCCGCATTGATGATTTGTTTGAACTTGTATTTGATGGCGACGAAAGTGTCTATGCGATTCTTGAACGAATCGGCGAGGTGCCGCTGCCGCCGTATATTTCGCATCAGGCCGATGTGGTTGATGAATCCCGTTACCAGACGGTATATGCAAAATACGATGGTTCGGTGGCGGCGCCAACCGCAGGGCTGCATTTTGACGAGGCAATCCTCAAGAAGCTGGGCTCATTAGGCGCGACGTTGGCGTATGTCACCCTGCACGTCGGCGCCGGCACGTTTCGTCCCGTGCGCGACGACGACATTTCAAAGCATGTGATGCATCACGAATGGTATTGCGTGCCACCGGAAACCGTAAAAGCCATCAGCACAGCAAAAACAAAGGGTGGCCGATTGATCGCGGTTGGCACAACCAGCATGCGCACGCTGGAGGCTGCCTCTCAGTCAGGCCAATTGGTGGCGGGCGCCGGCGAAACTGCGCTTTTTGTCACACCCGGATACCGGTTTCAGGTCGTCGATCGGCTCATCACCAATTTCCATTTGCCAAAGTCAACCTTGATGATGCTGGTGTCGGCGTTTGCCGGGCTTGAAAATACGATGGGCGCGTATCACCACGCGGTCGCACAGCGCTACCGGTTTTTTAGCTATGGTGATGCCATGCTGATTGAAAAGAAAATCTAGACATCAAACAAAGGCGGGCATTTCAGGCCAACACAACCGCCCCCGTCTTCACGTGCAGTAAACGTTCAGGCCGAAAGGTGCACGCGGCTCTGGGCGGCGACATGCTGCTTTAGAAACTCCATTTGATCGACCAGAATGCGGCGATTGGCCAGAATCAAGAACTCGGCGCGATTTGGCACGTACGGTGCATATAGTAGTTGCATATTGGCCTCTTCCAGCAGGCGATTGCCCTTGCGTTCGTTGCAATTGCGACACGAGGTCACGACGTTCATCCACCCGTCTAGTCCACGCCGGGAATAGGGGATGATGTGGTCACGCGTCAGCTTGGCGTGTGAAAAGAGTCCGCCACAGTAGGCGCAGATATTTCGGTCACGATGAAACAACTCACGATTGTTCAACGGCGGTGTTTGATTAAACCCCTTGATGGCCATTGCCTTGCCGCGAATGGCAATAATGGATGCAGCCGTTACCGAGGAAACTTCACCCGTCTCGCGGGATTTGCCACCATTAACCGTAAATGCCTCCGAGCCGGTCTCCCAGGCGACCCGTTCCTTGGCGTAATACCAAACCGCATGTTGCCAGGTGATCCAACGATGCGGGACGCCATTCTGATCAAGGGTCAAAATGAGCGGAAAGCGCTTCGCATCGGGTGAAAATAGCGAAAATGCCGGCTCGTGTGCGTCCTGCGCCTGCTTGGCAATTTGCTGTGACTGGGCCAATTGTGCCCGCTGCTGGGCAAGCATGCTACGGCGGTGTTGATGAGGGGAATGCATTTTTCTCCTTTATCGTTCCGCGCCAGGATCACCCGGTTGGCGGATTTGAGGCGAACAGCGATAATCCCGGTCAGGCGCGCAGCTACAATACCAACTCCACCGTTGCAATGTCGTTTAATTGCGACGGGGAGGCACGCCCCCAGCGGAAGCCTAATCCAAAAAATTCCTTTTGGGAAGCCCCGGCGAAACAAAAAGTTATTTATGTGTCACAGCCAAGAAAGAGCCATTCCATGAATCTTGATCGTGTCGATTCAGGCCGCGACGTGCCAAATGATGTCAATGTTGTCATCGAAATTCCGATGAACGGTGACCCCATCAAATATGAACTCGACAAATCGACCGGCGCATTATTCATCGATCGTTTTATGTCGACGTCGATGCATTACCCCTGCAATTACGGCTACATTCCGCACACGTTGTCAGACGATGGCGATCCCGTCGACGTGCTGGTTATCACGCCGCACCCATTGATACCCGGCGTTGTCGTTCGATGCCGGCCGCTCGGTGTACTGAAAATGACCGATGAAGCCGGTGGCGACGAAAAATTGCTGGCGGTTCCAATCGAGAAATTGACGCCGATTTACAACGACGTAAAAAATGCCGGCGATCTGCCCGCCGTCCAGTTGAACCAAATTGCGCATTTCTTTGAACATTACAAGGATCTTGAGCCCGGCAAATGGGTAAAGGTAGAGGGATGGTTTGGGGTGGCCGAAGCGAAAAAAGCGATCACTGACGGCGTCATACGCTACAACGCAATGGCGGAAAAACCCAGATTCTGACCGATTAACGCAGATCCGCATCCAAATCCGTGCTTGCGCGTATCTCCTGCAAGCGGCCGCCTTTTGGCGACGCTTATTGATCAGGAGAATTGTCATGCGAATGGAATACCTTCGGTGGTTGGTGGCGATGGTATCAATCGCCCTTGCTGCGCCAGTTTTTGCATCGGTTTGTGAGATACCGTTGCCGATAAACAGCAGTAAGACGCGCGCCGTTCTGGCGGAGCTTTACACGTCAGAAGGTTGCAATAGTTGTCCACCCGCCGATAAATGGTTCTCGACCGTCGATACAACGGACAAAACAATCATCCCAATTGCTTTTCACGTTGACTATTGGGACTACATCGGCTGGAAAGACCGCTTTGCGAAACCGGATTTTTCTGTGCGACAGCGTGAAATGGCGTCGCTCGCCGGCAAACGCAGCGTGTATACGCCACAATTGCTCTTGAACGGCCGTGACACGAGTTATTGGCACGATGCAAAGCGGATTTCTGCCTCGCGAATCGAGGCGCAACGAGAACAATCAAATATCGAACTCGGTCTACGCGTGGCGTTTCGCGAAGGCGTATTGGCGATTGAAACAGACACCACCTTTGAAAGCCCTGTTGACCGCAAGGAGTCGGTGTTGTTTGTTGCGGTAACGGAAAATAGTCTGGCGACTGATGTGAAGGCGGGCGAAAATCGTGGCGTGTCACTGCGACACGACCATGTCGTACGCGAATTGATCGGTCCCATCTCGCTTCGCGCGGAAGGAAAAAACCGGATCTTGCGCAACGCTATCATTCCCGCAGACTGGAAGGTCACAAACATGAACGTCGTCGCGTTTGTCCAAAGCACAAAGAAAGGTGTTGTCGGCCAGGCGGTGTCGACCCCTGTATGCAGGTCGTCGGGCGGCTAAAAATTCCGTTTTTGTTTTTGCCGATTCATTGGCGTTATCATGCACGGTGGAAAAATTAACCGTCGACCGATGTTGCGTGTGTTCTGCCAAGTCTGGAAGCGTGCAGGGTTTGGACGGCCTTGAAAATACTGCCTGGCCTATGTCAAAATTCTCGAGATGACTAATCAGCCGTACGCTATCGAACTCGCAGCGTGGGGTGTTGATCACGCAATACTTTCACAAATTCGTTTTACGGTGTTTGTCCAAGAGCAGGGTGTTCCGCAACACCTCGAAACGGATCCGATGGATGCCGATCCAAAACGGGTCATTCATGTGGCTGCGCGCAGCGCAGCGGGTAAATTGATCGGAACCGCAAGGATGCTCCTCGAGCAACCGATGCCGCGTATCGGTCGCATGGCAGTACTGCGTGATTGGCGGGGATCGGGCGTCGGCGCGGCAATGCTCGAATTTTTGTGTGCGCACGCAAAACAATTGGGATATCAGCAGATAAGGCTAAATTCACAAAGCCACGCGACGCCGTTTTATTACAAGCAGGGGTTTTTGTCGCACGGCACCGAATTTACCGAGGCGGGCATCCCACATTTGGAAATGCGCCGGGCGCTTTAAGCGGCGGATTTGCCTGCTACCGATGCGGTGCGGTTGGCGGCAGCTTACAAAATTGCATATGGCAATTCTAGAATTTGCATCGGCTGCGTAAAATTCTGGTCAAGAAACACGCCGCTTCCGGCGAGACTCTCAATCTGCGTTACGACAAGCGCCTCAATGCTGCCTGAGGCCGTATCTGTTGCGGCTGCCAGCGCAATGGTGCCGCAGGCCTGACCTTCAAATGATGGGGAAAATACCGGCGTACCCGGTGGGGGTGTGGCGTCCGCGTTAAACGACACATGCACCATGCGGCGTTTCAGGATGCCGCGGTATTGCGTGCGTGCAACGATCTCCTGACCCGGATAACACCCCTTCTTGAAACTCACGCCACCAACCAACTCAAAGTTGGCCATTTGCGGCACATATGAATCTTGTGTTTCCGGTGTCACTTCAATTATCCCGTGGCGAATACCGGCGAGATCCCAGTTTGTCGCCGGCACCAAGTGGTACTTTTGTGCGAGGCGGCGCCAAACGTTCTCGGCAATGTCTGTTGCGGCGACAAGCAAATATCGCGATGCGGACAAACGAATGATGCGGCCATTTGCGTTCACCAAGCTGGCGAGGTTGGCAGTGGGCAAGCCCTCCAAAATGTCGCCGAGCGACGGATCGGCGCCGGCCCCGCAGATGCCAAATCGTTGCAGCGTGTCGCTGACATCGGTGATGTTGACTTTCGAACGCAATACAAACATGCCGAGTCGTTTTTGAACGGTGGGTGATAACGATTGCGGCAGCAGCAGAAAAAACGTGTTTTGGTCGCGCCAAATCAAGAAGGTGACCAGCAGACGCCCCTTTGGTGAACACCATCCGTTCCACTGTGCCTGTCCGTCCTCAAGCGCCTTGACGTCGTTGGTGAATTGCCCCTGCAAGAAAGCCTGCGCGTCCGCACCGGCAACTTGCAGCAGACCATAGTGGGATAAATCGCACAATGCCGTCCCTGAAGGCGGCGCAGCCGGGCCATTGGATTGCGCGTATGCAGACACACGTCCATCGCTAAACCGGGCGCCGTGTGTACTTAATAATTGTGCCCAACGTTCATTCATCTTGGTTCCCGTTCTGTTCGCATCGATGGCCGCTACCTGTCGCTATTCAATTGTCCGCCCGCATTGCCGTCTGGCGGAAATTTTCCACCGTTACGCGGATGATTCATTGATCCGTGCAAATGGCATTGATCACGGTGATGAAACTGCTGTAAATTCTTTCGCATGTCCGACATTCAAGACCCGCGCTGGATTTTATTAAAGCCCTCCCTGACCAATCTCGTCATGACGTTGGTGTCGGCACTGCTGGCGGCTGCATCATTATGGTTGATTGATCTCGATGAATGGGTTCGCGCCGGAATTTTATTGGCGGCGCTGGTCGTGCTTGCGTTCGACATTTATTTGATTCGGTTCAAGTCGTCTGACGCAATTGACGCTTTTTATCTGTTTGAACGGGATATAGTGCCGCTACTGCCAGATTCCCCACCGGGGAATAACCCGTCCGCTGGTGAAAACAGGCTGGGCGAATTGGTTGTGCGTGTTCGTTACGCCAACCCGGGCAAGCGCAAAGGCGTGCCCGACTGCCGTCGTTCGGACGCGGAGGGACTGGTGACGAAATCGCCCTACGTATCGACCTACTTTACGACCATTCCCTATCTCTTGCCCGATGATCCGGCCTGGCGGCGTTGGTTTCCAAGGGTATTGGCGCTCTGGGCAGATAGCGTTGATCGGGAACAATTCCGACAGGTCCGTACCCGGCTCAAGTGGCGATAGCCGGTGTTTTTGCCTGGTTGTCATTCGGTCGTAGCGGCGATGCAAGATCAGGGGGTTGCTTCGGTATAATTTGTGGTGATGGATGGGCAATCACTGCTCATCAGGGTCTTTTCCCGTCTCCTGTCCGGCCTTGTCATGAATTCCAAACCCGTTGCTTTGTCGCCCGGCTGCTTAACGCTTAGAGGGCCTGCCGCACTTTCGCCTTTCCGGCTGGAAAAACTCAACGCAACGTTTGCCGCGATGGACGTGGCTGTCGGCAATATCAGCGCCGAGTTTTTGCATGTTGTGGCGATCAGTCGGGAATTGGCCGCCAATGAGTTGGCAACACTCAAGCAACTTCTGACTTATGGCGTCAGTAATGGCGTTTCAGGCGAAAATGCCGCAATTTGCCCGTCGTTGTTGATCCTTCCCCGACTTGGGACGATTTCGCCTTGGTCGTCAAAGGCAACGGATATCGCCCACAACTGTGGGCTCGGCGCGGTGCACCGGATTGAACGTGCCACGGTATACAGAATTACCGGATTCGAAAAATTGGCCGGCGTCGATCGGGCGGCCGTTGTTGCGACTCTGCACGACCCGATGACGGAGACAGTACGGTTTTCAGAGAACGATACGACAACGTTGTTTGCCACGCAAAGCCCGCAGCCGTTGGATAAGATTCCAATGGCGCAGTCCGGCAAGCCCGCCCTGGATCAGGCGAACCGCGAACTCGGGCTGGCACTGTCTGCCGACGAGGTCGATTATTTGTTCAACTACTACGATCGTATCGGCCGGGATCCAACCGATGTTGAATTGATGATGTTTGCGCAGGCGAATTCCGAGCACTGCCGGCATAAAATTTTCAACGCCACCTGGACAATCGACGGCGTCGCGAAGGATAAAAGCCTGTTTGCGATGATTCGCAACACGCACGCAATTTCGCCGCAAAAGACCATTGTTGCCTATTCGGATAACTGCGCGGTCATGGAAGGTGCGATGGTGGAGCGTCTATATCCAACCGTTGACCATCACTATCAGTTTCACACCGGCAAAATGCACGTGCTGATGAAAGTTGAAACACACAATCATCCCACCGCGATTTCACCCTGGCCCGGTGCGGCGACCGGCGCAGGTGGCGAGTTGCGTGATGAGGGCGCCACCGGCACGGGTGCGAAGCCCAAGGCGGGATTAACCGGCTTTTCTGTTTCCAATCTGCGCATACCGGGATACGAGCAGCCATGGGAACATGAATACGGCAAGCCATCGCGAATGGCATCCCCGCTGGCGATCATGATCGACGGCCCGTTGGGCGGCGCGGCGTTTAACAACGAGTTCGGCCGGATCAACCTTTGCGGCTACTTCCGCACGTTTGAGCAACGGGTGAACGGCGTGGTGCGTGGTTACCACAAACCAATCATGATCGCCGGTGGCCTCGGCAATATCGCCGCCGCCCACACACACAAAAAGTCTTTGCCGCCGGGTACGCTGCTGATCCAACTTGGCGGTCCGGGAATGCGCATCGGTCTTGGTGGCGGCGCGGCGTCGTCTGTTTCGTCGGGGACCAACACCGAGGCGCTGGATTTTGACTCCGTACAACGGGCGAATGCCGAAATGCAACGCCGATGTCAGGAAGTTATTGACGCGTGCTGGCAGCGCGGTTTGGAAAATCCAATCCTGTCAATTCATGACGTCGGCGCCGGTGGAATTTCGAATGCGCTTCCGGAGTTGGCGCACGGTGGCGGCGCCGGCGCAAAATTTGATTTGCGCAAGGTGCCGACACTTGAACCGGGGATGAGCCCGAAAGAAATTTGGTCGAACGAATCACAGGAGCGCTACGTGCTGGCTGTTGCGCCGCAATCGCTGGAATTGTTCCGGCAGTTTTGCGACCGCGAGCGTTGCCCTTATGCCGTGCTTGGCGAGACTGTAACTGAACAAATGCTTATCGTCAGCGACCCGCTGTTCAAGAATAATCCGGTGGAAATGGACATGGACGTGTTGCTCGGCAAGCCGCCGCGTATGCACAAGGATGTCCACAGCGAACCGGTCGCCACAAGCGCCTTTGTGACCGATGACATTGATTTGAAAGAAGCGCTTTATCGCGTACTGCATATGCCGTCGGTTGCCGACAAGTCATTTCTGATCAACATCGGTGACCGCTCGGTTGGCGGTTTAACGGCGCGGGATCAGTTTGTCGGCCCCTGGCAGGTGCCGGTTGCGGATTGTGCGGTGACATTGATGGGTTTTAACACACTGGCGGGCGAGGCGATGGCAATGGGTGAACGCAGCCCGATTGCACTGATCAACGCGCCCGCATCGGGCCGCATGGCCGTGGGTGAGGCAATCACCAATATCGCCGCCGCTGATATCGGCATGATCAGCGACATAAAACTCTCGGCGAACTGGATGGCGGCGGCGGGTTATGCCGGTGAGGACGCCAAATTGTTTGCAACGGTCGAGGCGGTCGGCATGGAACTGTGTCCCGCACTGGGCATCGGCATCCCGGTTGGCAAGGATTCGTTGTCGATGAAAGCCGCGTGGACGGAAGGCGGCGTCGATAAGGCGGTGGTTGCACCGGTATCCCTGATCGTTTCGGCATTCGCCGTTGTCAACAATGCGAGTCAGACCCTGACGCCAGAGCTTGCGCGTGAGGCTGACACCGAACTGGTGCTGATCGACCTGGGTGGGGGCAAAAATCGGCTGGGGGCGTCGATATTGGCGCAGGTTTTTGGCTGCATCGGCGATGTCACCCCTGATGTTGACGACGCCGCAGCATTGAAAGCGTTCTTCGGCGCCATTCGCACACTTGCCCGCGACGGCATGATTTTGTCCTACCATGACCGCTCAGATGGCGGTCTGGCCATCACGATTATCGAAATGATGTTCGCCGGGCACACGGGTGTTTCCTTATACCTGGATACGTTGATCTACAACGAAAAGGAGACGGATGTTGATGATTACGACACAACGCCGACCTCGACCAAGCTTGCCACCAACGCCAACGTCATTGCCGCCCTGTTTAATGAGGAATTGGGCGCGGTCATTCAGATTAGGCGCAAAGACCGGGCGACCGTCATGCAGCAGTTGCGGTCAGCCGGGCTCGGGCGGCACAGCCAGGTAATCGGACACGTTAATGACAGCGACGAGCTGCGGCTGATTCGCGGTGCCAAACCGATTCTCAGCGAGAAGCGGGTTGATCTGCAGCGGGCATGGAGCAAAACCAGCATGCTAATTCAATCGCTTCGGGACAACCCGGATACGACGGCCGAAGAATACGACCGATTGCTCGACTCGGGCGACAGTGGCTTGTTCGCCAAACTAACGTTTGATCCGTTGCAGGACGTTGCAGCGCCATATATCGCAACAGGGATCAAGCCGAAAATTGCGATCTTGCGCGAACAAGGTGTCAATGGACAAATCGAAATGGCGCACGCCTTCACAAAGGCGGGCTTTGATGCCTATGATGTCCATATGAGTGACATCATTGCCGGCCGGGTTTCGCTGCGCGATTTTCGCGGACTTGCGGCCTGCGGCGGATTTTCCTACGGTGACGTATTGGGAGCCGGCGAAGGTTGGGCAAAATCAGTACTGTTCAACGCCCGCGCAAGAGAAGACTTCGAAGCATTTTTTATGCGCAATGATTCTTTTGCATTGGGTGTATGCAACGGTTGCCAGATGATGTCCAACCTGTCGTCGATTATTCCCGGGGCGGAAAACTGGCCTCATCTGGAACGCAACAGAAGTGAACAATACGAAGCGCGTACGGTACTGCTGGAAATTCGTGAATCCCCATCCATACTTTTCACCGGCATGGCGGGCTCGGTCGTTCCCGTACCCACCGCGCATGGCGAAGGCCGCGCCGTATTTCGTGATGCCGCGCAAAAGGATGCTGCACGATGGTTATGTGCGGCACAATTCGTTGACCACCAAGGTCGCATGACTGAAAAATTTCCAGCGAATCCGAACGGATCACCGCTTGGTATGACGGCATTCACAACCCCGGATGGCAGGTTCACCATCATGATGCCCCATCCTGAGCGGGCAAGCTTGAGCGTGAATCTATCCTGGCATCCAAGAGGCTGGGTCGGAGAAAGCCCCTGGATGCGCATGTTTAGGAATGCCAGGGTGTGGGCTGGCTAGACCGGGGCATCGCTTTAAATCCGTCGCTTGAGCGGCGTGCTAGTTTTCGAAGCGGGCGCCATAGGCGTCCGCATACTCCGCCTCTCCATACTCGAAATGCGCATCCGGTGATTCCCCCAGATAGGTTGTTTCGATGGTAATTTTTACGTACCGATCGAGCTTTTGCCAGATCGCGTAGGTCAACGCTCTGGCAATACTGCCCGGACGCCCGCCCGGCGCAATTTCGTGATCCGCAATGAGTGTGACCGCAAGCGCCTCTCCTGAAGCATTGCCGACAGAGACACGTTCTATTTCTTCAGGCTTTGTCCAGATTTCGGTGAAGGCCTCAATCACCTGTTGCATCTCGCGCGGCAAGAGTCTGGAAACGGACGCCTCCAGACGATAATAATTGCCAGCCTTGGCGAATTGGACGCGAATCGGGGCAAGTGGTTGTGTCATCACCATAAATTACGCGATTGAGTCTGCCGCCGCAATACTAGGCAAATCGCGCAAATTGATTTACAGTTGACATCCCCCGTCAACGCGAACCAATTGCCACCCGTATCGCTGACGAGGAAAAGAAAAAAGGCAGCCTTGACTGCCTTTTTTACTTGGTACAGAATTTTCCGCGGCTTTTGCGGCGATTATTTCTCTTCCACCTTTGCTTTGCTACGCAAATCAGCGACCAATCGGCTGACGGTTTCCTGCTGTGCGCGCTGGCGGAAGTTTTCTTTCACTTCCTCGAAGGTCGGTTGCTTCATGTCACGCGCGTCGTCCAAACGAATGACGTGCCAGCCAAATTGTGTCTTGATGGCATTTGACGTGGTCTGACCTTTTTGCAATGCACGCAACGCGTTGCCAAATTCAGGCACATAGCGCCCGGCAGGACCCCAATCAAGATCACCCCCGTTGTCTTTCGATCCGGTGTCTTTGGACTTTTCCTTCGCCAGCTTTTCGA
>JANMNT010000014.1:0-7399 GCA_031368465.1 Burkholderiales bacterium | reverse complement strand
GTGACCGGACCAGGACTTGGTTGTGCGCAGGCTTGTACTGCGCAGTATGAATTTGGCAAGGATGTGCAACTCACTGCCACACCGGCTGCCGGGTCCGCTTTTGTAGGCTGGTCAGGTGCCTGCTCTGGCGGCGCGGCTTGCAATCTTGTCACGACGAATAACCGCGCAGTCAGTGCAGAGTTCCGCTCACTGGATGGCTTTGCCAAGCTCACGGTATCGAAAGAAGGGCGGGGAAAGGGACGTGTCACCGGCGACCGAATCGACTGTGGGAGCCAGTGCGTGGCACGGTATCCGGCGGGAACACAAGTCACACTAACGGCGACTGCCGAGGTCGGCTTTGTGTTCGCTGGATGGGGCGGCGTTTGCATTGGGGCGAGCACGTGTCGCATCGCCCTCGATGAGAGCAAAGCTGTTAGCGCCCGTTTTGTCGGCGCGCGCGTTTCTTCCTTTGCAGCGGGGCAGGGGTTTGGTGTCGCCGTAAAGGTCGACGGGACGCTGTGGGCTTGGGGTGACAATTCGTCCGGGCAATATGGCAATGGCACTCAGCTTAGCAGTAATACACCCGTGTTGGTTGGCCGCGGCTTTGAAGCCGTATTCACCGGGGCCGCGCATACGTTCGCCACCAAGCGTGACGGCACGTTATGGGCGTGGGGCAGCAACGAATGGGGCCAACTCGGTGATGGCACCAAGACGCATCGCCTGCAGCCAGTTCAGATTGGCAGCGGTTTTCTGGTGATTGCAAGCGGGATCGCACACACGCTTGGGATCAAAGCGGGTGGTTCAACGTGGGCCTGGGGGCGAAACTATGTCGGGCAGCTCGGCAATGGCAGCCAAGCGGAGCAGCTGCGCCCCATTCAGATCGGCAGCGATTTTTCTCTCGTCTCAGCCGCTGGTGGCAGCTCCTACGGCGTGAAGCGTGACGGCACACTCTGGGCGTGGGGCAATAACGAGGACTTCCAGCTCGGCGATGGCAGCAACGCCAACCGACTCTCACCGGTTCAAGTGGGAAGCGACTTTTCCAGTGTCCACGCAGGTTTCAATCGCGCGGTCGCGATCAAACGCAATGGCAACATGTTTGGTTGGGGGAGCAATCGAAATGGTGAGCTCGGCAACGGCGAACCATCGCAGCCCGCGTTTAGCGCGTGGGTGCGGCCGATCGCCATGGGTGGCGGTTACGCGCGGGGTGCGGTCGATGCGGCATTCCACTCGGCGGCCGTAAAGACGAGTGGCCAACTGTTCGCATGGGGTGAGGGTTTTAATGGCAACCCACCCGGCGTGGCGAAGAGCACGCCGACGCTACTCGGAACAAACTTTCGGCTGGTGTGGGGTGGAGGCGAGAATTTTTATTTGGCGCTTAAGCAGGATGGAAGCCTGTGGGCATGGGGCGACAATCGCTTCGGGCAATTGGGCGACGGGACGAACACGGATCGATGGAAGCTTGTGAGCGTATTCACGGTTGATTAGCGCCAAGGGGAAACTATCTGCATTGAATAATGAGCGACAGCTCAGACCACGAATATTTTTCCGAAACACCAGAATAAACGCCAATCTCCAGCCAAAAATGCCTGAAACTGCCCATCAATAAGCGACTTTGCTTTTTCGCCATGCATAAATCAAAGCCCACATTTCTGGAATTCATCCGGCACGTCGTCAACGGCAACGTGGCCGCGGTCTCCCGCCTCTTGGACGCGAACCCTGATTGGGCGGTTTCGCCGTTTGACGTCGGTGCGACGCGGCAGGATGCAACAACGTATTTTTTCGACGAAATTGCGCATTACCTTTATGAAGGCGATACCGCGCTGCACATGGCGGCGGCCGCGTTCAATCGACCAATCGCCGAAATCCTTGTTGCGCGAGGTGCAGATTGCCAGGCCAGAAATCGGCGTGGTGCGGCGCCGATTCATTACGCGTCAGATACCAACCATTGGGACCCAACCGCGCAAGCAGAGGTGATGACCTATCTCGTCTCGGTGGGTGCGAATCCGAATGCGCTCGATATTTCCGGTGTCACACCATTGCACCGGGCGGTGCGGACACGCTCATCCCCTGCTGTTCGCGCACTGCTGGCGGCCGGGGCGAAACCGAGAGCCCCCAATAAAGCAGGCTCAACGCCGCTGCACCTGGCCGTGCAAACAACAGGGCGGGGTGGAAGTGGTTCAGATCACGCGCGCCACCAGCAGGCCGAGATCATCGCGGTGCTGCTCGAACACGGTGCGAAACCGTCCGACAAAGATGGCAAGGGCACAACGGTGCGCGATGCGGCGTCGACCGATTGGGTGCGGGCCCTGCTTGTAGAATGAGGCGGAAAAATAAAAGGGGCCAGAAAATAGAGGGCCAGCGATGATTATTCTGGGCTCGTCGGAAAAACATGCCGCTGAGGCCGTTAATTTTCAAGACTACCGCAAGCCCTCCGCGGCCATCCAGTTCAATACATCCGCTTCGAATCGTCCTATCGCGCCCGACAGTTCGTGTCCGGCGTTATCGTAAACATTCGCCCTGAACCTGGCGCCTGCCTGCTGCAGAGCCCCGATGGTTTTCACGCATTCGCGCGTCGGGACGAGCCGGTCGTCGGCGCCCAATAGCCATAGTGCCGGCATTCGCAATGCTTGCAGGGTCGGCCGTGGATCCCATCCTGGATTGCCGGCAAAGGCGGCCAGTGCTGCGTAATTGGCATCGAGTGAATTGGTCGCCGGCAGATTCTCGTAGAAAATGTTTGCGCCAACCGGCATCGTCGACCCGACGGTCGCGATAAAAAAGCGCACGTCGACAGACTTGCGCGCGGCGGCGATCATGATCCAACCCGCCTGGCTCACGCCAAATAGGCCGATGCGACTGCCGTTTATTTCACGCAACGTTCGCAGGAATGTCACGCCGGCCACCATGTCGCCAGCGAGTTCATCGACCTGCGTGTCGCTGTTGGCCACGCCCAAACCGCGATAAATACCGGTCGATTGGCCGACGCCGCGTTTGTCGTAGCGCAGCACCGCAAAACCGGCACGGTTGAACATCGGCACAAATGCCGCGCCTTCCGCGAGTGTGGCCATGCCAGACCCATGCCCGATGACGACAGCCGGAAAAGGCCCCGGGCCCGCCGGCAAATCAAGGCGATAGTGGAGGGATGCGTCGGTGCCGGGAAACATTCCGTCCATTACGGTCGCGCCCGGCATCGTTGCCGCCGCGGCATTATCCGAAGATGACCCGCCGCCGCCAGAACATGCGCAGAGACCCAACGCGACGCCGCCAAGGATGAAGTGCCGTCGCGATGCAACCGGCGGGTAATTGGCTATTGACATGCGGGATGGGCAGGGTAGATTGGTTGCGAACAAACATTCTAGTGCGCGTGATTGCGACAGATTGCGACAATTGATATGCAAATAGGAACAGCAAGAACGATTAAAACGACAAGGGGACGGCGTCCAATGGCACGACCTTAAGTGAATAATCGTTGCTGGGGCAGCCCGACTCGCGTGTACACTTTTGCGCTGAAACAGCCGGCCGCTGCAAAAAATGTTTTGCCCGAATGTCGATTTTGTGTGATGCCGATCGTCGTACTCATGCAGGACCATTGGAACTCTCATCAACCATTCAAGGAAACCACCATGCAATATATGTTGCTGATCTATGACGACGAATCCCGCTTTGCCGGAATGACACAGGACGCACTGAAAAAAATGTACGACGACTACGGCACCTTCACGCAGGAATTGATCGCGTCGGGTGTGATGGAGGGGGGCTCCGAGCTCTCGCCGATCTCAACGGCCACCACGGTACGCGTTAGAAACGGTAAGGTACAAACAACCGAAGGCCCATTAGCGGAGACCAAAGAGCAGCTCGGCGGCTACTACATCATCAACGTCGACAACCTCGACGACGCCATCAAGTGGGCGGCAAAAGTGCCTTCCGCGGACGGCGGCTCAATTGAGGTTCGCCCCTTGCGGTTATACCAGCCGCAGTAGTTGCCATGTTGCTGGGTCGCATCCTTGACGCGACGGCGCGGCGTGAGCACGGCCGGATCTTGGCCGGGCTCATCCGCGCGTGTGGCGATTTTGATTTGGCCGAAGAGGCGCTGCAGGACGCCTATCTAAAAGCGGCGGTCGTCTGGGCGGCAAACGGTATTCCCGATTCGCCGGCGGCATGGCTCAGTACCGTGGCCAAACGCCGCATGATTGACCTCACGCGTCACCACGGACGCTCACGGCTGGCCGATGACAGCGACGTCATTCTCGATAATCTTGCAACAACTGACGCCGAGCTGAAAGACGCGGAATTTTTTGACGACGACCAGCTGCGCCTGATCTTCACCTGTTGCCACCCGGCGCTCGCACCCACCGCCTCGATTGCATTAGCCCTGCGGACGATTTGTGGTTTGACCACCCGCGAAATCGCCCGCGCTTTTGTTGAACCCGAAGCCACCACCGCGCAAAAGCTGGTTCGCGCCAAACGCAAAATCGCGGCGGCGCACATCCCCTACGAAATCCCCGCACCGGATGCACTCCCCGAACGGCTCGCCGCCGTTTTCGCGGTGATCTATCTGCTGTTTAACGAAGGTTATGCGAGTACCGAGTCAGCCGGTCTGCTGCGGCGCGAGCTGTGTACCGAGGCGATCCGTCTGGCGAAATTGGTCGGAAAATTGCTGCCGGATTCGGCCGAATGTGACGGTCTTACCGCGCTAATGCTGCTCCACGACGCCCGCTGCGAGGCACGTATTGGTGACGACGGTCAGTTAATCCCGCTCGAAGAGCAGGATCGGTCGCGCTGGAATACCGGCGCGATCAAACAGGGGTTGGCGGTGTTGGATCGTGCGATTGCCAGACGGGAATCCGGGCCGTATCAGCTACAAGCCGCGATCGCCGCCCTGCATGTGCATGCGGCCACCGCCGCCGAGACGGACTGGCGGCAAATTTCCCATTTGTACTTTGCGCTGCTGCGACTTCAGCCCACACCGGTGGTCGAGCTCAACGCCGCCGTTGCGCTCGCCATGGCCGGCGGCATCGAAGAAGGCATACGCTGGATGGAGCAGATTGAGCACCGCGGCGATCTTAATGCGTACCACCTGTTGTATGCCGCCCGCGCAGATCTCCATCGCCGCAACCAGAACCGGATCGCGTCGGCCGCTGACTACACGCGGGCACTGGAACTCGTAAGACACGCTGGTGAGCGCAGCTATTTGCAGCGCCGCCTTCAAGAGCTGGCCTGACGTTCGCGTTACGGCGAACAGCGACAGCGCCTCGCGGGAAGTTCTAAAAGCGTCGTCGTCCCAGCGCATCAACGTCGCCGTCCCAACGCAATAGCGTCGTCGTCCCAGCGCAGGCTGGAATCCAGCCTGCGCGGGAATGACGGCAATTTTGATGCTATTCATTGAATTAAAGGGGTCAGTGACATACTCTTTTGGCGGCCACAGAAAAATCGACCTTGACCGCTTTAATTGCAGCACGCGAAGTTCAAAAACTTATCGGTGACCGATTGCCAAAAGTGGTCCCTAACGTGTTCCATCGATCGACTGGACGCATTTGGCGGTCTCGCAGTTAGAATGGTTGTGCTTGCAACTGCGCGGCAATTTTCATTTTTTTTGGTGACGATATTGAATAGATTACTTATAGTTGTTGGTTTTCTTGCAGCCGCCCCCTTTTGTCTCGCTGCGTCGGCGAATGAGCTTCAAGCCGACAAAGATCGCATCAAGGCACATCTGACGTTTCTCGCCGATGATTTGATGGAAGGTCGGGAGGCCGGCAGTCGTGGTTACGATATCGCGGCGCGTTATGTGGCAGCACAATTGAGCCTCGTCGGTGTCGCGCCACTTGGTGATTTAAGCCCGACTGCAAAATCATCCCCGCGTAGCTTCTTCCAGGCTGTCCCGCTTCGATCCACAAAGCTTGATCAGACTTCCCCGATTTTCGAGATTCGCGGGAAGTCCGGTGTGCAAACACTGAAGTACCTGGACGACTTCACCTTGTCCAGCAGCTTTTCTGAGGACGTGACCGAGCTCACCGCGCCGTTGGTGTATGTCGGTTATGGCATCGTCGCGCCACGTTTTGGCATTGATGACTATGCGGGCCTCGATGTCAAAGGCAAGATCGTTGTCCAACTGGCCGGTTCCCCGCCGAGTCTGGGTTCAGAAGAAGGTGCACACTACGCGGGCGGTGATCACAAACGTCAAATGTCCTCAAGCCGCGGCGCAGTTGGGACAATCTCACTGCAAACACCGCTTGCCGAAAAGAGCTTCGCATTTGCCCTCGCTCGGCGGTACGCGCATTGGGTGGCGATGACGTGGTTGGATGCAAACGGCAATCCGGGCCGCGAGTTTCCGAGCTTGCGGCAGCGTGTGGGCTTGAGTCTGGCGGCGTCGCAACAGCTGCTCGACCACGCCGGCGTCAAATTGGAGGATTTGGTTCAAGCGGCCGATGCCAAGAAACCGCCAAGTCGGCTAAATTTTGCGGCAAATGTTCACTTGGCCGGCAAAACAATCCGTGCGAATCTGTCGAGCAGCAACGTGGTTGGTGTCATCGAAGGTAGTGACCCGGTTCTCAAGAATGAATACGTGGTCTTCACCGCCCATCTTGATGGTCTTGGTATGGTCGCGGATAAGCCGGGTGACAACATCTTCAATGGCGCGATGGATAACGCGGCGGGTGTCGCCGTATTGCTTGAATCGGCACGATTGCTCGCGGCGCAAGCGGTGAAGCCAAAACGCTCGACAATTTTTATTGCCCTCACGGGTGAAGAAAAAGGGTTATTGGGAGCGGATTTTTTTGCGCGCTTCCCGACGGTACCAAAAGGCACGCTGGTTGCGAACGTGAATCTGGATATGCCGTTGTTGACGTTTGACTTTGCCGACGTGATTGCCTTCGGTGCCGAACACTCGAGCATGGGTGGCGCGGTTAAACGCGCGGTCGAGAAGCTGGGCGTGACGTTGACGCCCGATCCATGGCCGGCAAAACGTTTGTTTGTTCGTTCAGATCACTACATGTTTGTACGCCAGGGCGTACCTTCGATTTTTCTGGTCACGGGCATCAAGTCGATGGATAAAAACGTTGACGCCTCGATGGCCCTCGACAATTTTTTGATCACACACTATCACCAGTTCAGCGACGACCTTTCGCTACCGATTAACTACACTGCGGCCGCGCGGTTTGCGGATGTGAATTTGAGTATTGGTGTCGAAGTCGCGAATGCGCCACAACGTCCGATCTGGAATCGCGGTAATTTTTTTGGCGATACGTTTGGCAAGGGCAGCGCGTCACCTTGACATATCGAGCAATTAAAGGGGGCGGATCATTTTTTTGGAAACTTCTAAAAACCTCAATCTCGTCGTCATTCCAGCGCAGGCTGGAATCCAGTCCATCGTAATATCACAGCGTTACAAAGGTCTGGGTCCCAGCGCAGTTACATAACTGCGCTG
>JANMNT010000394.1:0-2662 GCA_031368465.1 Burkholderiales bacterium | reverse complement strand
CGGACAGTTGAAATCGACAACTAAGAGTGTCGGTCACCCGAAGGCTGGTACGCGCTGACATAAAAAAGGGAGCAGTAAAAATGGAATCAGCGACACCAGCGACAGCAGCGATAGCCGAGGCACCCGCACCAATTGCGGCGGCGGCAAAAATTGAAATGGTACCGATCGCCACCGATCAGCGTATTGAAGCACTCGACGTGGTGCGGGGCTTTGCACTCATCGGCATCTTTTTGATGAACATCGAGTTTTTTAACCGCGTCTTTGCCAGTTTCAACGAAGGCATGCCGCGTGACCTCACCGGCTTGAATTGGTTTGCCAGCTGGTTTATCGCCTATTTCGAGCAGGGCAAGTTCTGGACCATTTTTTCATTGTTGTTCGGCATGGGCTTTGCGGTCATGATGGTGCGTGCCGAACGGGCGGGACGCGAATTCAAACAGGTCTATTTAAGACGCGTGCTGGCGCTCGCCGTGTTCGGCGCATTGCATTACATTTTTCTCTGGCAGGGCGATATCTTGTTCAGTTATGCGGTCGCAGCATTGATGCTGATGATCGTGCTCTACGGAAAAACCAAACCATTGCTGATCACCATTGCTGTTGTCGTCGGCCTGGCCTTTATTCCCGGCATGAACGATTTGTTTGCCGTGGCCACCGGGCTTGCCGCCGCCGGATTATTTGCACTTTATATGCGCAGCGAAAAACGTGTGACCATTCGCGGCAACGCCATTCCGATATTTTCATTTCTGCTGTTGCTGATCGGCGTGTTGCTGATGATTGCCGCAACGGTATTCTGGGTGCTGCCGGATGGGCCGATTGAACCGCGCTGGCCGCTGACGGTGTTTGGCCCGTTGATCTTCACCACCGGTTGGTTATCGTGGAAATATTTTGAGCCCGTCGAAAAGCGCGGCGTTCGGCTGGGTGTGGGTCTGTATGTATTTTTCGCCCTCGTCATGACCTTCGCCGGTGTGGTGCAGCGGTTTGCACCTGACCCGTTCGCCGGGGTTGCCACATCCGTGCAAAAGCCGGCCGACGATAAAAAGGCCGACGCGGCCAAAATCGCACCACCGGTTGTTGCCAGCGCCGCTGCGCCCACCGCGGCTGCAACTGCTGCTGCGCCTACTGTTGCGCCTGCTGCTGTTGTACCTGCCGCGGTTGCGCCAACAGCAGAAAAGAAATTGGCTGAACCGGCGGCCGTCACAGGTGACAAGCCGGCCGCCAAGTCGGACAAAAAAGCCGACGAGAAAAAACCCAAAAAGACCAAGGAAGAACGTGCCGCTGAACGCAAGGCTGAGAAAGAAAAGAACCTCGCCGAAAATAAAGCTGAGAAAGAAAAAGAGATACGCCTGTTCAGCAAAGGCGGCTATTGGGAGACCGTGAATTACAGCGGCGGCAAGTTTATTGAAAAGGCCGCGGGCGACTTTGGATTCGCGATGGTCCTGATCGGCATGTTCCTGCTCGGCGTCTGGTTTGTGCGTTCGGGCGTGATGGAAAATCCCGGCGCACATTTGCCGTTCTTCAAAAAACTGATGGTGTACGGCCTGCCGATCGGCATCGGTCTCGGTTTGCTCGGCAGCATGATCACCATGTCACATATTCCGGGTGACCGTACCGATGGTTGGGGCATTGCGCGCGGCCTCAGGGATCTGGGCAACCTGCCCGCCTGCCTTGGCTATGTCGGCATGGTGGTGTTGATGCTGCATAGCAAAACCGTGTTTGCCAACATTCGCGTGTTGGGACCGCTCGGCCGCATGGCATTGACCAACTACCTGAGCCAATCACTCATCTGCGGGATTTATTTTTATGGCTATGCGCTCGGGCACTGGGGTATGCCGCGCGGCCAACAGGTGATCTTTGTGCTGGTGATTTTTAGTGCGCAGGTCGCGTTTAGTCACTGGTGGCTGTCGAAGTTCCCCTATGGACCAATGGAATGGTTCTGGCGCGGCTTCACCTACCGGCAAATCCCGAAGTTCAAAATCTAGCCGGAAACAATTACTTCACCGGAACAAGATCGATGCGCCGCGACAGCGACGCCTCGATCTTGGCACGTGTGTACAACAACGGAAAGTATTCGCCCTTCGACCACATCTGCGCCAGATCACGATAGTGCGGGCTGGCAGGGTCACCGGACTGCCCCGGCGCGTTGACCGCACGCGAGTTATCCCAGCCGCCGACATCCAGCACCACACGAAATGACGGGCCGGCAAATTGGCGGAAATTATTCGGATCGTAGCTCGACAAGTTGACGGTGTCGGTACCGCCCTGCTTTGGCATCGGGCCGACATTGAGCCGGATGCGCGTGGCGTCGTCGGCCGCATTGGCGAGCACGTGCCCAAAAAAGCTGGTGTGCAATCTGCCCCATTGCCACTGGGTGGCATCCGCCCCGCCGAGTTTTTGCATGTCGGCCCACGCCAACGCCAGACTTTTTTCGAGCACCTCGTTGCGCTTGGCAATGGCGTCGCGACCAAAATTGCTTTTGCCAAACAACACGTCCGGCTTTTCCAGGCTATTCAGCATGGCGTCATGGTCGGGTGACCGGATCAAAGACGCGGCGGCTTTTGACAGTACGGCGTCGCGGAATGCGGAACCAAGATAACGCGACCACCAAACTTCGTACAGTGCCGCGGCGGCAGAGTCACCCGCGACCATCAGGTTCCAATCGGTCAAC
>JANMNT010000354.1:0-10978 GCA_031368465.1 Burkholderiales bacterium | reverse complement strand
CGGCACAGGTGCCGCCGGTGCCGGCAATGCGGCTGGCGTGTTTGCGTTGGCGGACTGTGGGGTGGATGGCGCGGCACCGCCATCCAGGGTGGCAAACTTGACCGTCACACCATCGCGAATCTTTGGTTGTCCGGCCGTGACCACCATGTCACCCTTGCTCAAGCCGCGGACCACTTCTACGGAGCCGGTAATGCGCTGGCCGATATCAATTTTCGTGCGCAGTACGCGGCCATCGGTTATTTTAAAAACAAAAAAATCGTCACCGACCGGAATCAGCGCCTGCTCTGGAATGGTCAACCCTTCCTGTTGTTCATTGGTGATGAGTTTGACGCGCGCAAACATGCCGGGTCGCAGACGGCTATCGGTATTCTTGATGGCGGCACGAATCACCACCGCCCGCCCGTTTGCATCGATCAGCGGGTTGATCGCCAATACCCTTCCGGTAAATGCAATGTTGGGGATGGCGTCCAGATTGACCTGCAGGGTCTGCCCGGTCGAGATTTGTTTCAAGAAAATTTCAGGCACACGGAAATCAACCTTGAGCGGATCAATCGCTTCAATGTTTACGATGTCCTGACCTTCGCGGACGTAGTCGCCAATGCTGATCAAACGCAGCCCGGCAATGCCCGAGAATGGCGCCTTGATATCAAGTTTTGTCAGCCGCGCCGCCGCCAAATCAGCCGAGGCGTTGGCAACCTTGTATGCGCTCTCGGCGTCGTCAAGCGCCTGGCTTGAAATAAATCCCTTTGCATGTAAATCGCGCGAACGTTCGATACGGCTTTTTGCCAGCGCAACGTTTGCCTCGGCCTGGCGCATTTCTGCGCGTTGAACCGACTGATCGAGGCGCAAGATAACATTTCCCATTGCAACCCGCTCGCCCTCACGGAAACCGATTTCAGCAATCCGTCCCGACACCTCCGGTCGGATAATGACCGTCTCATCAGATCGCAACGACCCGACGGCAGAAATGGTTTTTGCCAGCGGCGCGATTTTTACACGCGCGGCATCAACTGCGGTAGGGGGCGGGCCGGCGGGCCCTTTGCCGGGGGTTGCTGCGCCGGGCGCGCCCGGGCTGCCTGCAGGAGGGTTGTTGGTGCCTTGCCTTGAGCCCAACCAGAAAAAGAGTCCTGCAATCGCGATGCTTGCAACAACGCCGACCGACCATTTCATTGTTTTATTCATTTAACTTGATTCTTGGAAAGGACGACGATTGGCCAAAATGGGCCAACCGTCACGCATATTTCCGGGGTGACAGCCACGTTCGCCGAATGACATTATTATCGCCGGAAACGAACCCATTTGCTTTGACCGGTGTCACTAGGCCAATAGGTCGGGACTCAACTGGGCTTCGAGGAACGCAATCTGGTCTTTAAGCAGCAACTTGCGTTTTTTCATGCGCTTCAACCGCAATTGGTCGTGGATCGGCGCTTCGATGAGGGCCGCAATGGCATGGTCAAGATCACGATGTTCTTGCGTAAGCTCGACAATACGGGACTCAATCGCGATGGTATTGTCGTAGGACACAAATATTCACAGGAAATGGTTGGTTGCAAAACGCATCAGCCTTACAGCTGTAAGCGACGATAAATCAAGCGTCGGCCTTGGCGGAGCGATCAATAGGTTGCCGCCACCCGAAGCAATATAGCGCGCCTGACGTCAAATGAGGGCATTTTATCGGCGCGGGTGCCCGCCATTTTGCTGTGGTGCAGCAAATGCAACATCCGTAATCAGGGGACTTGCGTATTCGTTGGGTAACAGGTGAAATAACGAGTTACCGGATTTTCGAATCGAAAGTCATCAATGCAGCCCAGACGCAACGACTACGACATTACCAACCGCGTGCAAACGACCGATCCGAAATCGGTCGAGGGCGAAATTACGCGTTTGTTCAGTCTGCTTTATCCCGGCGCATCACCGACGGTGATTGTCAACGCGTTTGCTGACATTGCGCTGCTCTACAAAGGTGAATATCCCGGGTACCGTGCCTGCGATACCGGATACCACGATTTGCAGCACGTGATGGACGTGACACTCGCCATGACCAGACTGATGGACGGTTACGAGCGCTCACGTGCGGAAACGCCGGCGCTGGGGGTCAAATTATTCCAACTCGGTATTGTCGCGGCGTTGTTCCACGATATGGGCTATTTGCGCAGAACAGACGATGAGATCGCGCCCAACGGGGCGTTTTACACCTTGAATCACGTATCGCGTGGCGCGGCATTCTTGCGGCACTATTTGCCAAAGGCCGGTATCGCCGAGTACGCCGAAGCCGGCGCCGAATTGATTCACTTCACCGGCTTTGAAAAGCGCGTTGCCGATATTTTGATTGATGATCCGGTGTTGCGGTTACTCGGAAGTCTGCTGGGGTCGGCCGACATCATTGCGCAAATGTCCGACCGTTGTTATCTCGAAAAATGCCGCGACCGGCTCTATCCGGAATTTGTCGCCGGCGGCATAGCCGAAAAACACGACGTCGCCGGCAACGTCAATGTCGTTTATTCGTCCGGCGAGGATCTGGTGAATAAAACCCCGGCTTTCTTTGCCAGCGCAGTCGAGCGGCTCGAGTCGGATTTGGGTGGCGCATACAACTATGCGGCAACCCATTTTGGCGGATTCAATCTGTACATTCACGCCGCTTCGAAGAATGTCAATTTTGCCCGTCTGATCGGCACTAATGCATCACATGCATTGCGGCGCGCGCCGCCTGAAACCACCATCCTGCATTAGCCGGTTGTTGGCGCCCCCGACACGAATCGAACGTGTGACCCCCTTCTTAGGAGGAAGGTGCTCTATCCACTGAGCTACGAGGGCATGTCTTGCGGGTGCAGTTTAGCGTACTCTATTCCGACCGCGATCTGCGAGGTATTTCAGGGCTGGCTGATTGCCCCTAAAATACGATCATGGGTATTCTACTTTTGTTGTTGTTTGTCGCAATTTGTTTTGTCCTGATCGTTGCTTATGCACAGCGTAGCGTTCCGCTGCCGGTCGGGGCAGGCGCGCCGTCTTTTTCGCTCGCGGACCAGGCTGGACGTGTGTTTGAGCTGTCAGGGAAGCAGCCTGTCATCCTGGCCTTTTTTCCGCGAGACAACACCTCGCGTTGCATCGGACAAATGCGGGAATTTGCATCGCATAAAGCTGCGTTCGAACAAATGGGCTTCAACGTGTATTTTATTGCCGTTGCGGATGTGGAGAGCAACCGGAAATTTGCAGATGCCTGTGCGACACAATTTCCAATACTGGCAGATGTGTCGGGTGAAGTATCACGCGCCTATGGCAGCATCATCAATTTTGGCGTATTCAAATTCGCCAAGCGCAGCACCTTTGTAATCGACGGCCACGGCCGGATTTCAGGCTGTTTCATCGTTAGCGAACCTGCCGGCCACGCAAAAGAACTGTTGGATAGTCTTTAGCAACACACGTTTTTGCAGCATGACAAGCAAAAAAGCCCCGCGAGGGGCTTTTTTTATGGCGGAGAGGGTGGGATTCGAACCCACGATACCGGAGACCGGTATGCCGGATTTCGAGTCCGGTGCATTCGACCACTCTGCCACCTCTCCTGAATCCATACAACGATGCCAATTGGTCGACCAACGGGCGCAATTATAGCGGCGTTCGACCTGTGTCGCCGATTCAGCGGTAATTGCAATTCCAGATACTGCATGAATAAACATCCGTAAATATCTGAATTGTAAGGGAAAAAAGTTATGTTCAGGTCATTATCTGGTATTATCACGTGCGAGAAACGTGTTAATGCTTGCTGCAATAACGGAAATCTTTCAATAAAACGTCAAGTTTTGGGTGTTTTGACAGCATTACAAGCAATTTTGCAGCAGCGGGCGGTGTGTTAAATCTTGTCAATTGTGCGGTTTCACGCGTAGTTTTCAGCTTTAAACACATAAAGTGCGCACGAAATAGGGTTATTCGATCAATTTGGTTGGCAAAAAGTCTGGGTTTAAATTAATCGCGGTACAAACACGACCAGCCGGTATTCTGAAGCCGCACACTCTTGTGCAAGGAAACATTGGGAATAAATGAACATGCTCAACACATTTGCAAACGTGACCGGATCGAACAAAGCGCACACTCGCATGCCGAAGATTTGTGTTGCGTTCATCGCGTTGGCCATCGCCTTTGGTGGCGGTGCGGCGGTTGCGCAGACATCCGCACCTGCAGCGAAGCCGGCGGCCAAGGCAGGTGCAGGGCGCGCAGCGGAGCCGTTGACGATCAAGCTGGAGCGCAAAAAAGTCACGCAGGCTGATGGCAAAGAATTGTTGGTTAACGCAGCAGAGGCCAAGCCGGGCGACGTGATCGAAGAGACCGCCACCTATACCAACACCTCAAAAAAGAATCTACGCGCCGACGCAACATTACCTGTGCCGCAATACACGGAATTGATTGTCGCGTCGGTCAAGCCGTCCAACGTGCTCGCGAGTATTGATGGCACCACCTTTTCACCAATGCCGCTGAAACGCAAAGTCAAGCAGGCCAATGGTGTGGTGCTGGAGCAAATTGTGCCTGTTATCGAATACCGCTTTTTGCGCTGGAAGGGCGTCGACCTCGGTCCCGAGAAAATATTCGTTGTATCAGCACGCTTCCGCCTTTATGACAACACGGCAAACAAGGCGCCAGGTTGATTGCGCCAAACCAGTCATCAAATTTTTATCGTCCGCATCACCAACAAACAACAATCGTCTCGTTAGGGAAAACCATGAATCTCATCCGGCATTTACCGATTTCGTCTGGTAGTACGACCAGCCAAATGCACGCGGCACTGACGTCGAAACTGGCAATGTTGATGTTGCTGCTGACGCTCACAGTTGGTATCGTGATGCAGACGGCGCGGGCACAGGTCGCCCCCGCGGGTGCGCCGATTGGAAACCAGGCATCGGCGTCTTACGTCGATACGGCAAACCCGTTGGTGACGCTGAATTCGACGTCGAACACGGTTGTCACCACGGTCTCGCAGGTCTACAGCTTCACGCTGACCGCGCCTGGTGCACAAACAAAACCACTGAATCAGCAGGTGTGTTACCCGCACACGATCACCAATACCGGTAACGGCAATGACACGTTTGCGCTAACCGCACCAGTCATGGGTGGCGGCTTTAACCACGTTGCGCCGATCTCGTATTACCTGGATGCCGATGGTAATGGCGTGCCGGACAACGGTACGGCGATAACGACCACCACTGCACTAACATCCGCCGGTCCATCATCAATTTTCCGATTTGTGGTCTGCGCAAACACACCCGCATCCGGCCCGGCCGTTGGTGCGACCGGCACCATCACCGTAACCGCAACCAGTGCCGCACCGACTTCACCACCATCACAGTCGGTGATCGACACCACCACGATCGGCAATTGTTCGATCACGCTGACCAAAGCATTGTCCAGCACGCCGCCACCGGGCGTTACGCCGGTCAGTGGTGGATTGAGCCCAAATGCTGGCCCGCTGTATGTTGTGTTGAGCTATAACAACTCCGGCTCAATCACTTGTAACAATGCCATCATCAACGACCCGTTGCCCAGCGGTTTTGTATACGTGCCTGGATCTGGTAAGTGGAGCAACAGCGGCGCGACTGTTCTGGGTGACGGCGCAGGTGCCGATCCAGCCGGTATCGTCTATACGTCGCCGACAACTGCCGTGACCGGTACTGTTACCGGCACCATCGCTTCAGTGCCAGGTTCAACATCGGGCAATTTATATTTCCAAGTCACGATTGCTTCTGGTCTTGCTGTCGGTGTGACCGCTGCAACGTCTAACACGGCAACCGTCACATTCACCGATTCAGTGACGATGACCACCACCGGTCCAAATCCGTCAAACGCCGTCACGTATAGCGTCGCTCAGGTGCCGGCTGTTGCATTTAACGGTTCGTCAACGTTGAGTCTTGCAGCAAGCGGTGAACCGGGCAACGTGACCATTGCGTCGACGTCACCTGGCCAGACCATTCAATGGACCAACTATGTTTGGAACAACGGCAACGCGCCGGACACGTTTGATATCCAATTTTTCGACGGTACGGGTGTTGCGGTAGGGACCAGTGCAACGTTCACCGGGGCAAACTGCGCACCGGGCAACGTCGCGCCGGCCTGTTCGTTCCCGGCTGGTACCACCTTCACCATGTACAAGTCGGACGGCACCACCACACTGATCGACAACGGCGGCGGTTCAGCCCCGGATACCGGCCAGATTCCGTTGGTCAGTGCGGGCACCTGTCCGGCGCCGTTCATTATCAATGCCGCGCTGACGAGTTGCGGCTACGCGGTGATTGTCAAGGCAACGATTCCGCCCGGCGTGACGTTCCCGATTACCGGACCACACAACATCGTGTTGAAGGCAACGTCGGCAGCGAACAATACCGTGTCTGACAATGTCACCAACATACTGACGGCAATTGTCGCGAACACGGTTGATTTGACCAACAATCTGAGCATTGCCGGCGGTGCGACGCTCACCGAAGGTCTTGGTGCCGGCACGGCAACAATCATCACCAACAATGCGGTGACACCATCGGTAACGTTGACCACAACCACGCGCTTCCGCTTGTTTGTGAATAACACAAGTGCGATTGCCAGCATTTACGATCTTAGTGCCACCTTCTTCTCGGTGCCGGCGGGTGTCGGCTTGGCCGCGACGCCTGTCAACTGGACCATCCAGTTCAAGCTCGATGGCGGTGCAGGTGACTGTTCAACAGTCACGGGTGGCAATATCACGTCCACCGGTGCCGCGCCCATTGCGGCCGGTGGTAACAGGTTGATTTGTGCCGAAGTGCTGGTTCCACCAACCAATCAAGGCAATGGCGGCAGCCGTCCCACCGACTCACCGCCCGGAAATTACGTGATCAATTTCCGCGTCGAGCAGCAGGGCAACGCCACCGTGTTTGACTTCAAACGCGACCAGATTACGCTTGGCAATGCCCGCAATGTGTCGATTTCGCCGAACGGAAACCAAAACACCTCGCCAGGTGGATCGGTAACTTATCAGCACACCATTACCAACAGCGGCAACGTGACAGAAACCATATCTTTCCCCGGCGCGTTCATGACCAATAATCAGGTCCCCGGGCAGGCGTGGACATCCGCGGCATACATCGACGACGGTGTGGGTAACACGGGGGTGCTGAACGTTGGATCGGATACAACCATTACGACTATGGTGACATTCAATTTGGCACCAAATACGTCACAGCTGATTTTTGTCAGGGTCAATGCGCCGGCGATGGCTGGCAGCCCGCCAAACGTCACCACCATCACGGCGACGTACAACGCGACAACGGTATCGGCGACCGACACCACCACGCTGACATCCGGATTGCGTCTGGATAAATTCCAGCAGTTGACCGCGTGTGCAACGCCGCCGGCGGCGCCAACCATTACAGCCGGCGTGCCAAACGGCGCCTGGAGTAACGCGGCGATTCCGGCGGGTGCCGGGACCGCGCCGGGGCAGTGTATTGCTTACCTGATTGTTGGTTTCAACACGACGGCGAACAATATCAACAACATCACAATTTCCGACGTCACGCCCGCAAACACCAAGTACGACACCGGCTGTAGCCCCGCCACGCTGACAAGCGGACCGTTGTTTGCATCGGTCGTACCGGGCAACGCGATGGCTGGTACCGTTACTGCGGTATCCGCGGCAACCCCGGCCGGTCCGGCGGCACCTGCCTCGGTATTGTTGCCGGGCGGTAGCGTCTCCCTCCAATTCTGTGTGCGGATTAATTAACAACTGAAAGGATTATTGCTGTCCTTCTGCCGCGGCAGAAGGCGCTGAAAAACGGGAGGATTGTCCTCCCGTTTCTCTATGGGCTTTTGCAACTGTTAAAGGTTGTGAAAACACATCGAAAAACGGGATTTTGTGCGGTAGTTCGCAACCAATTTTGGGGGCGAAATTAATAATGTTTTGATGCGAAAACGAAGGTCGATCGACACGCTCTGTTTGCGAAAATTGAGCCTCAACGCGAGGGCAGGCAAGCTTGACCCGAAATTCGCGAAAGCCCTCCAAAGCATAAAAAAAACCGCTGTTTTAGCTATGAAAAATGCCCGAAATGCGGCATTTTTTGTTTTGTTGGCCGTTGCACCTGTTTTGCCGCTGTCATTGCAGGCGCAGCCAACACCAGCCGGAACCGTCATTACCAACATTGCGACCGGGGTTTTGCAAGTTGCGGCGGTGCCCGCGGTTGCAACCAGCAACAGTGTTTCGCTTACTGTTGCCCCCCTGCTCCCACCCCCGCCGTCAGCACCGGTTTTAACAAAAGCGTTTGGTGCCGCGTCCATCCTTGCGGGCGGTTCAACCCCGCTGACATTTACGATTGTCAATTCATCTGCGGTGGTAACGACTGGCGCCACCTTCACCGACAACCTGCCGGCAGGTTTGCGGCTATCGGCCGGCGCGGCCGCTGTTGTCGGCGGAAGTGTTGGCTGTTCCGCATCCGCTACACTGTTGCCAACCTCCATTGCGGTCGCAAACCTTGCGGTTCCGGCGAACGCCACCTGTTTGATCACCGTCAATAACGTCACCAACCAGATCGGTCAAACAAATCTTTCTTGCGTTGGGAATCCGCCCGTTTTCACCAACGCATTGGCAAACATTTCCGGCGTGGTCGGTCTCGACAATCAGGTCTCTTCACAGTGTTTGCTCGTGAGCCCGGTTGGCGGCCTACCCACCTTGACCAAATATTTTGGGACGTCGGTACTTCGACCCGGCGATATGACGTCGCTCAGTTTTTCGATCAGCAACACGGCAGGCAACCCTCTCCAGGCGGGAATCGGTTTTTCGGATCAGCTGCCGTCGGCCGTTAGCCTCGTGCCAGGCGCCGCCGCCAGTTTCAGCCCGGGTTGCAGCGGAACGGCCACCTTTCCAAATAGTTCCACCGTGACACTGGCCGGTGTCACGATCAATGCCGGCACATCGACCTGTACGATCCAGATCAACTCAATCTTTGTTGCGAATACCGCGGCCAATCCGAGCTGTGGTTCCAACCCACCGTCGTACACAAACGCGGGCACATCGATTGTCGGTCTTGCGAATCTGCAAAACCAGGTTGTTCCGCAATGCCTGGTCGTCGCTCAACAAAGCCCCGTGTTGACCAAACAATTCGGCGCGTCAGCCATCACAGCGGGTGATTCCACGACGCTGTCGTTTACCCTGATAAACGTCGCGGGAAATCCCGGACAAGCCAATGTCGCCTTCACCGATTTCCTGCCACCCGGGTTGCAATTTTTGCCACAGTCGGCAGGGTACGTGGAGGGGCCGGGTTGTTTTGCGATTGTTTCGTTTGGCAGACCGAAGAGCGTAAGCATTTCCAGCGGCACCATGTCACCCGGCACGGCAGCTTGCACGATCCGCATAACCGGCGTCACCAACACGCCGGGGGCAATTAGTGCGACGTCATGCGCCTCCGCAACGCCGCCACAAGATTTCATCAACAATGCGTTGTCGCTACAGAGTCTCACCAATACCGATAATCAGGTGCAGCCGCAGTGTCTGACCGTGTTGCCGGCTCTGCCGATGCTGACAAAACAATTTGCCGTTGACCGCATCTATGACGGCGATTTCACCAGCCTGACATTGACAGTGCAAAATTCGACGGGACGTCCGCAGGCAGATGCGGTTGCGTTCGTCGATACGCTGCCAAGCGGTCTGCGTTTTGGGACAGGCGCGGCGGCAGTCATTCGTGGTACCGGTTGTGCTGGTTCAGCCAGCGTGGTTGGCAATCAAGTGCGGGTGAGTAACCTCAGTCTCGCCGCGGGGACCTCAAGCTGTGCGATTGTCGTCAACGGCGTCACCAATGTTGCAACACAGTTAAACGCATCATGCGCCGCCGACCCTGTCGCATTTACCAACCAGTCGTCATCGATCAGCGGTCTGACAAACGTTCACAATTTTGTTGTCAACGCCTGTTTGATTGTCGAAGCAACCAGTCCGGCGCTGGAAATGACCGTCGTCAAATCAATTTCTAGCCGCGAAGGATATTCACCCGGCGGCCCGCACACGGTTTCACTCGCGTTTTCAAATGCCGCAAGCGGCGCCGTCGCGCGTAAGCGCAACGTCTCGATTGTCGATGTACTACCGGTCGGCATGACGATGGTGCCCGGCTCGTTGCGCGTCAATATTGGGTCTTCAAGCATTAATGCCTCAAACGGCAATGGCAGCGCGGTGGTTGGCACAAGGGCGGTGACCTACACATCGTCGGCCGGCCAGTTGCAAATTGATTTCAGCGTGCTTGAGCCGGGTGACGTCGGCACCATCGTGTTTGATGTGGAGATTACTGCGGGTATCGCGCGCGAAACAATCCTGACCAATATTGCGAGCCACGCCTTTACCAACAGTGCCGACCGACGCCTCAACAGATCATCGAACGCAGTGACATTTCGCGTTATCGGTGCGTTGGGTGTAACGGTGACGGGCCAGACGATTGTCGGCGCAACGCCCGGGCAAACACTGCTTTTTCAAAATACGATTACCAATCGCGGCAACATCACCGACACCTATGACATCAGCCTCAGGGGCGCAACGTTTCCGCAGGGTTCGATCATCACATTGCTGGCTGCCGACGGGGTCACAGTGCTGGCTGATACCAGCCGCAACGGCGTGCCGGATACCGGGCCGGTCGCAGCCGGTGCCAGTTCCACCGTCATTGTCAGGGTGGTGTTACCAACCGGCGTCATTCCCGGCGGCCCGTATCGTGTTTCGAAGTCGGCCAGATCCGTGACAGACCGGAGTCTTGTGGCTGCCGACGACGACGTGCTGCTTGCGGTGAATCGCAACTGTCAAGTACGTCTCGAGCCGGATAACCGTGCACGTGTGCGCGCGGGTGCAAGCGTGACCTACAGCCACACACTGACCAACATCGGTAACTGTGAAGAAACAATTGTTGGTTCGCTCACCGGTGGTGTGGTCGGCTGGACCGCGGTCGCCGCGCTTGACCCGGCATCAACCGGCAGCGGTGGTTTGTCCGGCGCATTGTCG
>JANMNT010000316.1:0-15627 GCA_031368465.1 Burkholderiales bacterium | reverse complement strand
GTACTATGAGGAAAGAATGCGCCCATCAGGCGCCGGGGCGAAACCATGACAGGCAAAAAAGTAGCGAACAAGGCCAAGCCTCAATCGGCCGAGCCGCCGCACAATCCCCTCGTACCGGCAATGAATGCGGCTGCGGCTTTTCCGGTGGTTGGCATTGGCGCATCGGCGGGTGGGCTGGCGGCGTTTGAGGCGTTCTTTTCGGGCATGCCCTCCGCCACCGATCCGGGTATGGCCTTTGTGTTGGTGCAGCATCTGGCGCCGGATCACAAGAGCCTTCTCACCGAACTCATCCGGCGCTACACCCGCATGCAGGTGTTCGAAGTTGAGGACGGGATGGTGGTGCAGCCCAACTGCGCCTATATCATCCCGCCTAACCGCGACATGGCGTTTCTGAGTGGCACGCTGCAATTGCTCGAGCCCTCGTTGCCGCGCGGCCAGCGACTGCCGATCGATTTTTTCTTTCGTTCACTCGCCCAAGACCAACATCAGCTGGCCATTGGTATTGTGCTGTCGGGCACCGGCAGCGATGGCACCCTCGGCGTGCGGGCAATCAAGGGCGCCGGTGGCATGGTCATGGCGCAGAATCCCGAATCCACCGAGTTCGACGGCATGCCGCGCAGCGCAATCGCCACCGGCATGGTGGATTACGAACTGCCGCCGGCCGAAATGCCCGCGCGGCTCATCGCCTATGTCAGGCGCGCCTTCGGCCATACCCGCCTGCCCGTTTCCGTCGCTACCCCCAAGGCGGAGGGTGCGCTGAAAAAGATTTTTGTCCTGCTGCGCGCCCAGACGAGCCATGACTTTTCCCAATACAAACCCAGCACCATCAACCGCCGCATCGAACGGCGCATGGCCGTTCACCAGATCGATGCGCTGGAAAATTACGTCCGGTTTCTGCAGCAGACACCAACGGAGGTGGAGGCGCTGTTTCGAGACCTGCTGATCGGCGTGACCAATTTTTTCCGGGATCCTGAGGCCTTCGCGGTGCTTGAGGAACAGATCATCCCAAAGCTGTTTGAAGACCGGCCCGTGGACTCACCGGTTCGCATCTGGTGTACCGGCTGCTCCACCGGCGAGGAGGCTTATTCCATCGCCATCTTGTTACAAGAGCGCATGGCGTCACTAAAACAAAGCTTCACGGTCCAGCTTTTCGCCACCGATATTGACAGCCGTGCAATCGCCAGCGCCCGCAACGGCCTTTATCCGGCCAATATTGCCGCCGACATCTCGCCGGAACGACTGGCGCGCTTTTTCAACGTCGAGTCAGACGGCAGCGCCTACCGCGTGCACAAAGGCCTCCGCGACATGCTGGTTTTTTCCGAGCAGGATGTCATCAAAGACCCGCCTTTTTCCAAACTCGACCTGATCACGTGCCGCAACCTGCTCATTTACCTGAACGTGGAACTGCAGAAAAAGCTGATACCTCTCTTTCATTACGCATTGAAACCCGGCGGCGCGCTGTTCCTCGGCACGTCCGAAGGCGTGGGCGAATTCAGCGAGTCATTTGCGGTGCTGGACCGCAAGGCAAAACTGTATCAACGCAAAGAAAATTTCCAAAACAACGAGCGCGGGTACCTCGCGCCGATTCTGCCACCCTTGCCGAATTTGGATGCGGGGCCGGTCACAAAGGGAGGCAACCATCGGACGCCAATCCCGGCCAAACTGCGCATGCGTGAACTGACCGAGCAAGCGCTGTTGCGGCAGCTTGCGCCCAATAGTGCACTGGTCAACGATCGGGGCGACATCCTCTACCTGCACGGCCGCACCGGCATGTATCTGGAGCCGGCCCCGGGCGAACCCGGCATTAGCAATATCCTGAAAATGGCCCGCGAAGGCCTGCGCCGCGATCTCACCAAGGCCCTGCACCAAGCGGCCGGCACCCGGCAGATCGTGCGCTGCCCGGGACTACGCGTCAAAACCAACGGCCACTTCACGTTTGTCAACCTGACGGTCTGCCCGGTAGCGGTCGGCACGACCGCAACGTTATCGTCGCCTACATCGCCTACATCGCCTTCATCACCGCCATCACCTTCATCACCGGCATCATCCAAAGCACCTGCCGAAGTTGCCTTGCCAGCATCAGTGTCAGCCGGTTCATATCTGTACCTCGCCATCTTCGAGGATGTGCCGGCGCCCGAAGCCATGCAGCAGGTTACTCTGCCGACCCATGCCGGAGGCATTGTCACAAACCCCGCAGGCATTGTCACAAAATCGGGTGCGGAGTCCGATGCCGAGCAGCGCATTGAAGAACTGCTGAACACATTGCGCATCAAGGACGAATATCTCCAGAGCACCCACGAGGAACTGGAGAGCTCCAACGAAGAGCTCAAATCCTCGAATGAAGAAATGCAGTCGGTGAACGAGGAGTTGCAATCGACCAACGAAGAGATGGAAACCTCCAAGGAGGAGCTACAGTCCGTCAACGAGGAACTGAACACCGTCAATGCCGAGCTGCAGGCCAAAGTTGCGGATTTGTCGCGGGCCAATAACGACATGAACAACCTGCTGGCCGGCACCGGCATTGGCACGGTGTTTGTCGACCATCAACTGCGCATACTGCGCTTCACCCCCGCGGCCAGCGCCATCATCAACCTGATCCAGAGCGATGTCGGCAGGCCGGTCAGCCACATCGTCTCCAATTTGGTCGGTTATGACAGTTTGGTAGCGGACGTGCAAGCGGTGCTGAACACGCTGCAGCCCAAATCCGTGGATGCGCAGACCGCAAACGGCAAATGGCACACCATTCGCATCCTGCCTTATCGCACCCTCGACAATGTGATCGAGGGCGCGGTGATCACGTTTGTCGACATCACCGAGACGGTGCAGACACGTGAGGCGTTGCACAAAGCCAATGAACTACTGCGGCTGGCCGTGGTGGTACGCGATGCACACGATGCCATTACCGTGCAGGACCTGGGCGGCAGAATCCTCGCCTGGAACCCTGGCGCCGTCAGGCTGTATGGCTGGAGCGAAGCCGAAGCGCTGCAGATGAACGTGCGGCAGCGAATCCCCGAGGCGCTGCGCGAGAAAGCCCTGACAACACTGCGGCAACTGAGTGAGGCTGAAGTGCTTGAACCTTACCGAACTGAACGGATCAGTAAACAAGGTGCGGTCATTGCAGTTTCGATCATCTCGACCGCTCTGCTGAATGCGGCCGGTGAAATGTATGCGATTGCAACGACGGAGCGGGCCACCGGTGGGGCGGGGGAACGACGCCATGACTGACAAGAACAAACACGCCGCCGCGCAACAGGTGTCAGCTTCAGGCGGCGATGGCGATCCGGCAAACGCGCGCCAGGCGCTGCGACGGCAGGCAGAAGCACGCTTGCTGAAAAATGCTTCACGTACGCCGGAAAACATCGAATCCCTGTCGCCACAAGCAACACAGCAGATGCTGCATGAACTGCAGGTGCACCAGATCGAGCTGGAAATGCAGAACGAGGAATTGCGTGATGCGCAGTTGGCATTAGACATCGAGCGGGCGCGTTACTTCGACCTCTACGACCTGGCGCCGGTGGGCTACTGCACCGTCAGCGAGGAAGGACTGATCCAGCATGCCAACCTCACCGTCGCCGGCCTGCTCGGGACGACGCGTAGCGAACTGCTCAAGCAGCGATGGACCCAGTTCATCCACAAGGAGGACGAGGACCGCTACTACCTGAACAGAAAAAAGTTGGTTGAAAGCGGTGTGCCGCAATCGTGCGAGTTGCGCATGTTGAAATTAGACGGCGCGTACTTCTGGGCCCATTGGGCGGCGACCGTTGCGTACGACAGCGATGGCGGGCGCGAACTGCGTTTCGTGTTGAGCGATATCAGCGCGCGCAGGAGCGCCAAGGCGGCGCTACTTGAAAGCGCCCAGAGTTACCACAATTTGTTCATGTCGATTGAGGAGGGCTTTTGCGTCATCGATTTGATTTTTGACGAACATGGAAAGCCGGTCGATTACCGTTTTTTGGAGGTGAATCCGAGTTTCGAAAAGCATTCCGGTCTGCACGAGGCGAGGGGCAAGCGGATACGTGAACTCGTCCCGGATCTGGACGCGCATTGGTACGAAATGTACGGCAAGGTCGCGTTGACCGGCGAACCGTTTCAGGTGTTAGGCGAAGTCCACGAAATGGACGGCCGCTGGTTCGACTTGCGTGCATCCCGGCTGGGCGGGCCGGATAGTCGCAAAGTCGCCGTCCTGTTCAATGACGCGACCGAGCGCGCTCATATCGAAATCGCGCTGCGCGAGGCCAAGGAAGCCGCGGACAAGGCCAACCGCGCCAAGTCGGAGTTCCTGTCCAGCATGAGCCATGAACTGCGTACACCGCTCAATGCAATGCTCGGGTTTGCCCAACTCATCGAAGCCGAGTTGCAGGCGCCGACCCCCATCCAGAAGCGCAGTATCGATCAGATTCTCAAAGCCGGGTGGTACCTGCTCTCGCTGGTGGATGAAATCCTCGATCTCGCCGTGATCGAGTCCGGGACACTCGCTTTATCGATGGAGGCGGTGTCGCTGGCCGAAATCATGCGCGAGTGCCAGGCAATGGTGGAATCACAGGCGCAAAAGCGTGGGATTGACATGTCATTTCCACACTTTGATGTTCCGTGCCACGTCAAGGCGGACCGGAACCGGGTCAAACAAGTTCTCAGTAACCTGCTTACCAATGCAATCAAATACAACAAGCCGGAAGGAGCGGTGAAGGTAGACTGGGTGATCAGCACACCGGGGCGCGTTCGCATCAGCGTCGAAGACACCGGTGACGGCTTGCCACCAGCCAAACTGGCGCAGCTTTTCCAGCCATTTAATCGTCTCGGCAGGGAGTCCGGCGCCGAGCAAGGCACAGGCATTGGCCTGGTGGTGTCGAAGCGAATAGTCGAAATGTTAGGCGGCGCAATCGGCGTGGAAAGCGCAATCGGCAAGGGCAGTGTGTTCTGGTTTGAATTAAATCTGACGACCGATTCACGACCGGTCACCGGTGCGGCCCGATCCGCTGCGGCCGCCGTGGTGCCAGCGCAAATCGACACGCCGTTGCGCACCCTGCTCTACATCGAGGACAATCCGGCGAACCTATCGCTGGTGCAAAACATCATCGCGCGCCGACCGGATATTCGTTTGCTGACTGCGACGACCGGTGACAGTGGCATCGAGATCGCCCGCACGGTCCTGCCCGATGTTATTTTGATGGACATCCACCTGCCCGGCATGAGCGGGATCGAGGCGATGAAAATTTTGGCCGAAGGCCCGGCAACCGCGCACATCCCGGTGGTTGCGCTCAGTGCCAATGCCATGGCCCACGACGTCAGGGGCGGTCACGGCGCCGGGTTCTTCCGCTATCTGACCAAGCCGGTCAAAATCAACGAGTTGATGGAAACGCTGGATCTGGCACTGGAAGTTGCGCTTTCCACGGCAGGTCGCGCAACCAAAACGGAACAGGCATGACGGTTTTGGCGTCCGCTATTCCCGATGTCAGCATGCTGCATGTTGAGGATCAGTCGCGCGATATCGACCGACTCACACAATGGCTTGGCGAACGGACACACCAATCATCAACATGACCAGTAGGGCCACTGCCGGCAACCGGGCTTAACTGGTCGGTACCTGCGCTTCATCACGCGCAATGCGTACCAGTTCTTTGCCAATATCTTCGGGTGAAAGGACAAAATCGATGCAGTCGCTGGCAATGGCGCTCTCTGGCATGTCCGGTTGACGCGCGGTACTCGGCTTTTGCGCAATGGTAATACCGCCCACCTGCTGAATGCCACACAGGGCCGCTGCGCCATCGCCATCATAGCCGGAGACAATCACGGCAACCAGTTTGCCGTCCCAATAGCGCGTCAGGGAGCGCAGAAACACGGTGATGACATCCGGCCAGCCACGCGGTTTGGATATGGGTTCCAGACGAAACTCGCCATCCACGACATGCAAATCCCGATTCGACGGAATGATGAATACACGATTTGGTTTAATGGTCAAACTGTCGGTGATGAGATCAACCGGCATGCTTGTGTAGTTGGGAAGGATTTCATGCAGCTGGGTCGGCGTGTCGCGCATGTGATTAACGATGACAATGGCCACCCCCATATCGGCCGGAAGATTCTGCAACAGCCGGATATACGCGTCGAGTCCGCCTGCCGACCCGCCGACGCATACGATTGGAAACGATGCCACCGGCGAGCTCATTGCAATCACACCTCTGATCCTGACTATCGGAATTTCAAACGCTTTGATCACGAACAATGAATGTATCTGATGACACAAGCGCGGTCAACCGGCTGCCGCACACACAATGCCTGCCCGTGGCTGAACATCGCTGACAACATCCAGGCGCACGGATTCGATAGCCCATGCCGGCGTGGCCCAATCGCAGTCGGACTGTCAGGATTGCAGCGCCTAAACGACTCATCTGACTCATTTGCACCATGCCACGCACTGAATCGAACCGAACGCCCGCCACTGCCACCTTCGATTTCACATACTGAATCCAGAGGCCGCGTTTGGACGTAATATTGGGCGCTGGCTTTGATCGATGAACACTTTCCGGGATGCCGAATGCACCAAACCCTACATTTAATGAAATCGCGCGGTTTCCCGCATATCCAACGCAAAGCGCTGGAAGCATTGCAGGTCAACCTGGGTTACAAATGCAACCAATCATGTTTTCATTGCCACGTTAATTCGAGCCCGGACCGCACTGAGATGATGTCGGCCGAAACCATTGCCGATGTGATCGCGTTTATGCGCGCCTCCAAGGTGAAGCTGCTTGATCTGACCGGTGGCGCGCCGGAGATGAACGAACATTTCCGCACCCTGGTCAGCGCCGCCCGTGCGATGGGTGTGCGGGTGATCGACCGCTGCAATTTGACAATCTTGGAAGAACCCGGCTATGAGGAGATGGCGCAGTTCTTGGCCAATGAGGGTGTTGAAATCACCGCGTCGCTGCCCTGCCATTCACAAGAAAACGTCGATAAACAACGCGGCGATGGTGTGTTTGAGGCGTCGATTGTTGCGCTGAAAAAATTAAACGCGCTCGGTTATGGAATTGCCGGTAGCGGCCTGACATTGAATCTGGTATTCAACCCGCAGGGGCCGAAACTGCCGCCGCCGCAGGAAGCCCTCGAGGCTGATTACCATCGTTTGCTCGACGAAAATTTCGGCATCAAATTCAACCAGCTGTTCACCATCACCAATATGCCGATTCAGCGTTTTGGTTCGACGCTGATTTCAAAGGGGCAGTTTGAAGGCTATATGGACCTGCTGGTGGCGAGTTTTCAAGCACACAATTTGGATAGCGTGATGTGCCGCTCGTTGCTGTCGGTCGACTATCAGGGCTTTGTGTATGACTGCGACTTTAATCAGATGCTTGGCCTGCCGTTACACCGCGCTGGCACCACCGAGTCGGCGCTGAAAATTCATCTAAGCGAATTGATGGACGTCGATTTGCTCGGCAACCCGATTGTGGTCAAAGATCATTGTTACGGCTGCACGGCAGGGCAGGGCTCGAGTTGCGGCGGTGCGCTTGAGTCGATGACGGAAAACGACGCGGCGCTGCAGGCGGCGGAATAGAAAGTCGTTTATTGGCGGGCGTTTTCAGCACTTTTTGCTTCAAAATGTCCGTCGTTGCTGGTGTTTGTTTTTTGCTTTGGCGATCACAGACGTAATACGCGACCGATGCGCGTCAAGACCATCGCATGACGCCATCAGCCCATAGAATAGTCCCATGACACCCGGCCGTTCCTGCCCGATCAACTACCGCTACCCGACGAATGTGTTTGCGCGTGACGCCGACGTTCGCGCCAACACCGTATATGTCGTCGGCGGGTTGTATGGCAATCTGCCGGCACTCAACACCATCTTGGCCATGGCCAAACGTGAAGCCGTCCCACCCACACTCGTTTTTAACGGCGACTTCAACTGGTTTAATGTTGACCTCGACAGCTTTCTGGCGATCAACACAGAAATTCTCAAACACACCGCCTTGCGTGGCAATGTTGAAACGGAATTTGCTGCAGATGCAGACGACGCCGGGTGTGGTTGCGCCTACCCCGACTATGTTGACGATGCCGATGTCGAAAGGTCGAACATCATCATGCGCCGCCTGCGCATAACCGCACGCAGCACACCGGCGCTGGCAGACCGCCTGGCAGGTCTGCCGATGCAGTTGGTGGCGGCGGTTGGCGATGCACGTGTCGGCATTGTGCATGGCGACGCCGAGTCCCTTGCCGGTTGGCGGTTTGCCCACGATTCGCTGCACGACCCCGCCAATGCGGCATGGCTGCAGGACGTTTGCCAACAGAACAGTCTCGTCGGATTTGCGTCGAGCCACACCTGCCTGCCGACGTTTCGCCGCTTTGGCGCCGGTGCGGAGCGCCGGTTTGTTATCAACAACGGCGCGGCGGGCATGCCGAACTTTGGCGGCACGCAGTATGGCCTCGTCACGCGTCTGTCGATTTATCCGGCACCAGACGGGCTGGCGCAATACGGTGAGGTGATTGGCGGCATCCATATCGACGCCATTCCCGTACATTTTGACAACGATGCGTTTCGGCGGTTGTTCCTGGCCAACTGGCCGGCCGGGTCTGCCGCGCACCAGTCATATTATCAGCGCATCATGGCCGGGCCGGCGTATGCGCCGCCGCACGCGCTGGGGTTGGTGCGGGCACCGTCGGTGTGTGCCTAGTCTGCATTGGCAATAACGTAATGTTTGTCGCCACGGCGCGACCAACCTGCAACACTAAAATTAAGCACTCAAGGAAGATTCATGAAAAAAAACAAACTGATCGTATTGCTCGCCGTTGTCGCACTGGTTGCGGCGTTTTTTATTTTCGACCTCGGCAAATTTTTCAGCCTTGACTATTTCAAGTCACAGCAGGCCGCCATCAACGCCTATTACCTGGCCAACCCCGCGCTGACCATTGCCATTTATTTTGCCGTTTACGTCATTATTGCCGCCTCATCGTTGCCCGGCGCCGCCATTTTGACGCTGGTCGGTGGCGCGCTGTTTGGTGTCACCACCGGCGTGGTGGTGGTGTCGTTTGCCTCGACTATCGGCGCAACACTCGCCTTTCTGATTTCGCGCTTTGTGCTCGGCGAATGGGTGCAATCCAAATACGGCGATAAATTGAAGTCGCTCAACGAGGGTGTCGCCAAGGAAGGCGCGTTTTATTTATTTGCCCTGCGGCTGGTACCGGCCGTGCCGTTTTTCCTGGTGAATCTGGCGATGGGCCTGACCAAGATTCGCACTTGGACATTTTATTGGGTCAGCCAGATCGGCATGTTTGCCGGCACCATTGTTTACGTTTATGCCGGCACCCAGCTGGGCCAATTTAAATTGTCGTGGCAGCTGGGGCTGGCGTTTGTATTGCTCGGCGTGTTTCCGATTGTCGCCAAAAAAGTACTCGATGGCATCAAGGCGAAAAAAATCTACGCCAAATGGGCCGACAAAAAGCCGACCCATTTTGATCGCAATGTCGTCGTCATCGGCGCCGGTTCGGCCGGATTGGTGACGAGTTATATCGCCGCGGCGGTGAAAGCCAAGGTCACGCTGATTGAGAAACACAAAATGGGTGGCGACTGTTTGAATACCGGCTGCGTGCCGTCCAAGGCATTGATCCGTTCGGCCAAGCTGCTCAATCACATTTCGCGCGCAAAGGAGTTCGGCATTTCATCGGCCTCCGCCACCTGGGATTTTGCCGACGTCATGGAACGCGTCTCGCGTGTGGTGGATGAAATAGAACCACACGATTCGGTCGAACGTTATAGCGGGCTGGGTGTTGATTGCGTCAAGGGGACCGCCAGAATTGTGTCGCCGTGGGAAGTCGAGGTGACAAAGGATGATGGCTCGACGCAGCGATTGACCACCAAAAATATTGTGATCGCCACCGGTGCGCGGCCGTTTGTGCCGCCGATCCCGGGCCTGGCGGAAATCAATCCTCTTACATCCGATAACGTCTGGAACATCCGCAAACTGCCAAAACGACTTGTGGTGTTGGGCGGCGGACCGATTGGCTGTGAGTTGACGCAGTGTTTCGCCCGCTTTGGTGCACAAGTCACTCAGGTTGAAATGGCGCCGCGCATCATGATCCGCGAGGACGTGGAAGTCTCGGCGGTTGTCAAACAAAAATTTGAAGCTGAAGGGGTTTCGGTGTTGGTCAACCACAAAGCAAAACAGGTGGTGGTTGAGAATGGCGAAAAGTATCTGGTGGTCGAACACGAAGGTCAGGACAAACGCATTGCATTCGACGAAATTCTTTGCGCGGTTGGACGCATCGCCAACACCACCGGTTTTGGCTTGGAAGAGCTGGGCATTCCGGCCAAACGCGTGGTCGAAACCAACGAATATCTGGAGACCATCTACCCGAACATTTTTGCCTGTGGTGACGTCGCCGGGCCCTACCAATTCACCCATACCGCCGCACACATGGCGTGGTACACGGCGGTCAATGCGTTATTCGGCAAATTCAAAAAATTCAAAGTCGATTATTCGGTGGTGCCGTGGGCGACCTTTACCGACCCGGAAGTGGCGCGTGTTGGTTTGAATGAACAAGAGGCGCGCGAGAAGGGTATTGAACACGATGTTCATGTTTACGGCATCGATGATCTGGACCGCGCCATTGCCGACGGTGAGGCGCATGGTTTTGTCAAAGTCATCACACCCAAAGGTTCGGACAAGATTTTGGGCGCAACCATCGTCGGTGAGCACGCCGGTGATCTACTGGTCGAGTTTGTCGCAGCGATGAAACACGGGTTTGGTCTCGAGGGCATTCTTGCCACGATCCACACCTATCCAACGCTTGGTGAGGCCAACAAGTTTGCCGCGGGTGTTTATAAACGCTCGACCGCCACCGTCGGCAAGCTGGCGGTTGGCAAGGCGCTGAACGACTGGACCCGCGGCGAGGGCAGTTTTGGCACACTGCTGTCGAGTGTGGTGGCGCTGGTGGTTTCGCCGGACAACACGCCGGCGTATCCAAAACAAGCGGCACATCATTGATTTCGGGGGCGATATGAAACGACTATGGATTACCTTCAGCGCCATTTGGTTGGCGTGTGTATCGGGTCTGGTCGGCGCACAGGCGTTTGATCATTCCCACGCCGGCTTCACCACGCTGCTTAAAAAACACGTGGTGGTGGTCGATGGCGGCAAGGCGTCACAGGTACGTTATGCCGAATTGCAAAAGGATCGCGCCACGTTGCAAAGTTATCTTGGCGGCTTGTCCGCGGTGCGCGAGAGTGATTTCAACAGCTGGTCGAAACCGCAGCGTATGGCGTTCTTGATCAATGCTTACAACGGCTTCACGCTTGAGTTGATGCTGCAGAACTATCCGGTCAAGTCGATCAAGGATATCGGTGGCACGTTTGACAATCGCTGGAAACGCAAATTCATCAAGCTGTTGGGTCAGGACTTTTCGCTCGACCGCATCGAACACGATACGCTGCGCGCGTCCGGTGCCTACAACGAACCGCGTGTGCACTACGCCGTCAATTGCGCATCCATCGGTTGCCCGGCGATACGCGAAGAAGCGTTTGTCGCCGAGCGGCTCGATAAACAACTCGAAGAGCAGGCGGTGCGTTTTCTCTCCGATCGCTCACGCAACCGTTACGCCAACGGCAAACTCGAGGTGTCGATGATATTCAAGTGGTTTGCCGAGGACTGGGAAAAGGGCCTCACCGGCTTCGACGGCAAAACGCCGGCGATCAAATCACGTGAAGACTATTTTGCGCGCTACGCAAAGCTGCTGGCCGATAACCCGGCCGACCAACAAAAAATCGCCGAGGGCAAAGCCGGTATCGGCCATCTCGACTACGACTGGTCGATCAACGACAAGAAATAAAAGTCGCCATTTGGCGGGTGTTTTCGGCAAAAAACGACTGAAGATGCCCGCGCCGCCTTGTGTTTCAACATTGGCATGGCCGCAAAGACCGTGACTAGAATGTTGTATGGCCCTGTCAATCATCATTCCCGTCCTCAACGAAGCCACCAACATCGTCGCAACGTTGTCACCACTACAGCCGATGCGTTCACGCGGCGTTGAAGTGATTGTCGTCGATGGCGGCAGCAGCGACAACACGCTTGCGCTCGCGGCGCCGCATTGTGACGCGGTGATTGCAAGCGACAAAGGCCGCGCCACACAAATGAACGCCGGTGCGGCGGTCGCCACACACAGCACCCTGCTTTTTTTGCACGCCGACTCGCTGCTGCCCGAAGATGCAGATTTTTTGATCGCAGCGGCACTGGCTGGCGATGCAGGCTGGGGACATTTCACTGTCGGCATTGCCGGCACACACGTCATGCTGCCGGTGATCGCGTGGTTCATGAACCATCGTTCGCGCCTGAGCGGCGTGGCGACCGGCGACCAGGGCATATTTATGTCGCGCACACGGTTCACACAGGTGGACGGCTTCCCCGCGCAGCCGTTGATGGAAGACGTCGAGATCACGTCCCGTCTGCGCAAAATTTCCGCCCCGGTACTTATCAACCACAACATCATCACCTCCGGACGGCGCTGGGAAAAATACGGCGTGTGGCGCACCATCCTGACCATGTGGCATATCCGCCTTGCGTATTTTTTTGGCACGCCGCCCGTCAAGCTTCACCGGCAATACTATGGACGCTGATACGGCTATTCTGATTTTTGCCAAAGCCCCGCAACCCGGCGCGGTCAAGACACGACTGATTCCGGCGATCGGCGCAGAAGGCGCGGCGATGTTGCACACCGCGCTGGTCGAACGCGTGATCACCTGTGCGGCATCAACCTCGTTTGACGTTGTGTTGTGTTGCGCGCCTGACGCTGAACATCAATTTTTTGAGGATTGCGCGGAAGACTTTGAAATCGCGTTGGCCAACCAACTGACCGTCGATAATCTTGGCGTTCGTATGCTGCACAGCCTTGACGAAGCACTTGCCGAATGGCCGCAGGTTTTGCTGGTGGGTGCCGATTGCCCGGCGTTCAGCAAAAAACATCTGCTGGACACCGCCGCGCAACTGCGCAGCCACGATTGTGTTTTGACGCCGGCTGAAGACGGCGGCTATGTCTTGATCGGTGCCAGACGCACCGCGCCGACCATGTTTGATCACATTGAATGGGGCACCGACAAGGTGATGGCACAGCAGCGCACGGCGCTGACAAAAGCCGGACTCAGCTGGCATGAGACCGCCACGCTGTGGGACGTTGATCTGCCGGCTGATTTGCCGCGGCTGCAAACACTCAAACCACCCTTGGAATTTTTCTGGCCGACATGACGCGCTTGTTTATCCGCGCGTTTGCCATTGTTCTCATGTCCGGCCTGACCGGTGTTTTCGCCGTGCCGGCTGCCCCGCCTTCCGCGCCACCGCCAACGCCGTTTTCATCATTAACAGTCGGCGGACCACTCGACCCCGGCTATCGGCGTCTGACTATCCCAAAGGTTCGACCCAACATATTTTCACTGGTCGATGACGCGGGAACAACCGTGCTGAAAGTCGAATCCGATAATTCAGCGGGCAGCATTGGCTTGCCGTTTGTTGTTGATACCGCAAACACCCCGCTGATGTCGTGGCGGTGGAAGGTCAACCGGGTGCTCGACAAGGCCGACATCAATACCAAACTGGGTGATGACTATGCGGCGCGGGTTTACGTGTTTTTTGATGTGCCGCTTGCCAGCCTGTCGTTCACCGACCGCACCAAAATCCGGCTCGCGCGTATGGTCGCCGGTGACGATGTGCCCACCGCGGCGATTTGTTATGTATGGGACAACAAGTCGGCCATTGGTTACAACCGCTGGAGTCCGTACACCAACCGGGTCCGCAAGATTGTGCTGCAATCCGGCAATACACACGTCAATCAATGGATGAACGAAACACGCGATGTCGCCGCAGATTTCCGCGCGGCGTTTGGTATTGAGCCGCCGCGCGTTATCGGTGTTGCCATTGGCAACGACTCGGACCAGACCGACGAAAAAGTCACCACCTGGTTCGGCGATTTTGTTTTTAAGGCGCCGGCAAAGTAGCCGCGCGGGCGCCACAACTATTCCGGCCGGTCGCGCGCCACGCGTTCGAGATACGTGACGAGCGTGTTTGTACCGAGTGGCTTGGCCATCACCAACAGCGTATGACGCAGGTCGCCGAGTGCATAGTTGTCACGCGTTCGCACCTGCTCATAGCCGCAGCGCCGCCAAAACATTTCGCCACGCCGGTTGCCGGACACCACCCCGAGTCGCAGCCAGCGTGCGCCCTGCTGTTGCATCCAGTGTTCAAGCACCTGATAAAAATACCCGCCGATGCCGCTGCCGTGGCGTGATTCGGCAATCATAAAAAAGCCGATATGCCAGACGTCTTTGGCAAACAAATCCGAAACAATGTCAGCCACACCGATCAAATGACGGTCAGTGTCAACAAGCCCGATCATCAATTTTTTGTTCATCGGGAATTCAGGCGGCGGCAAGTCGTGAAAATCGTCGAATGCCTCGGTTGGATGCGGATCACGTCCCATCACCAGCCGGCTGTAACCGGGATTGGCGTCGTAAAAAGTTTGCAGCGCGGGGATATCATCAACCCACAGCACAACCAGCGCATAACCATCGAAGCACGCCAGCTGCGGTCGGTCGGATGGAATCACGGCATTCATCGACGCGTCACCGTGCCGGCATTGGCACGCTCTGGTGCGTGTTGGTACGCGTTGGCACGTGCTGCAGGCATATCCGTCAGCCGGCGAGCGCCGCCTTTTGTGCGCCGATCAAGCGGCTGATACCGGCTTCGGCCAGTGCCAGCAGTTGGTCCGACTGCGCGCGGGTGAACGGCACACCCTCGGCGGTTCCCTGAATTTCGATAAACGTACCGGCACCGGTCATGACCACGTTCATGTCGGTCTCGCAGGTTGAGTCCTCGCTGTAATCAAGATCGAGCAACACACTCTCGCCGTGCAGGCCGACTGAAACCGCCGCGACTGAATCGCGAATCGGCGTTTCCTTGAGCAGGCCTTTTTTCATCAGCACCGACACGGCATCGGTCAAGGCGACAAACGCGCCGGTGATCGCGGCACAGCGTGTACCGCCATCGGCCTGGATCACATCACAGTCGAGCACAATTTGTCGCTCGCCCAGCTTCTTCAGGTCAACCACCGCGCGCAGACTGCGGCCGATCAACCGTTGAATCTCCTGTGTGCGGCCGGTCTGTTTGCCGCGTGCGGCCTCGCGGTCCGAACGGGTGTTGGTCGAACGCGGCAACATGCCGTATTCAGCCGTGACCCAACCTTCACCGGAGTTTTTTTTGTGCGGCGGCACCCGCTCTTCGACACTCGCCGTGCACAGCACCTTGGTGTCACCGACAGCGATTAACACCGCACCTTCGGCGTGTTTGGTGTAGTGACGGGTGATGGTAACGGGGCGAAGGTCGTTGGCGGTGCGATTAAAAGAACGTGGCATAAGTTTGTGATTTATCAAAAAATGGAAATATGTGCGATGGGGGCGATGGCGTCGATGGCGACTGCCGGATCGTCATATCCGTCGGCGCAACCGATTGTCCGACGCGATTGTTTCATCATGGGTTAACGGCCGACGTTTTTAATGGCTTTTTGAATTTCCGCGATCGCCCTTTCAATTTCGTCGTCCGAAATTTCCTCCTTCAAACCGTCGGTTTGCTGGACGGTCTTGGCAGAGGTGGCAAATCC
>JANMNT010000286.1:0-11337 GCA_031368465.1 Burkholderiales bacterium | reverse complement strand
CCACCTTTAATCATGCTGGGGCAGGCTCTGCGCCGGGGAAGGGCTAAGTTAGAGGGAGGAGGCAACTTGGGCCCCGGGCTAAACCCGGGGAAGGTCAACACCCCCTTCACCGGAGAAGCGAAACAGCTTTATCGTTTCGCGCACGTCCGGTGCCCAAGTTTGTTCACCCCTCCCCCAAAGCCCAAATCAACTTGGGCCCCGGCCCCACCTTTAATCATGCTGGGGCAGGCTCTGCGCCGGGGAAGGGCCAAATTAGAGGGAGGACGCAACTTGGGCCCCGGCCCGGCGCAACCCTTGTGGTTGTTCGCCGGGGAGACAACCTAATTGGTAGTTGAAAGGACTGGGTCCCAGCCTGCGCTGGGACGACGAGCAAGAGGGAAGGGCCTATTGGGTTCGGCCGTAGGCATCATCGTAACGTTTGATGTCGTCCTCACCCAGATAGCCACCGACTTGCACTTCGATGATCGAGACCAAACCGGCGGTGAGATTTTCTAGGCGGTGTTTTTGGCCGGCGGCGATATACACACTTTCGTTGGCGCGTTTGTCGCTGATATTTTCGCCGCAGGTGATGGTGGCGGTGCCGCGCACTACTACCCAATGCTCGCTGCGGTGTTCGTGGCTTTGCAGGCTGAGGCGGCCGCCGGGGTTGACGTCGATGCGTTTGATCTTGAAGCTTGGGGTGTCTTCCAGCACGGTATAACTTCCCCATGGGCGGTGCACGGTCAGGTGTTCGATGTGTTCATTGGCGCTGCGTGCTTGCAAGGCGTCAACAATATGCCGCACCTGTTGCGAGTCGCCGCGTTTGGTGATGAGTAGTGCATCCGGTGTGTCGATGATATTCAAGCCGTCAACGCCTATGGTGGTCACCAAACGTTTACCGCCGTGTACCAGCGTGTTTTTGGTGTTGAGGGTGATGCTATTGCCGAGCGTGACATTGTTGGCGGCGTCTTTATCGGATATTTCATACACTGCATCCCACGATCCCACATCACTCCAGCCGATATCGGCGGGTACCAGCTGCAGGCGCAACGGGCGCGCGGTGGTGCCGCTGGTGGTCGCGCCGTCGGTAACGCGTTGGGTAAGCTTTTCCAATACGCCGTGGTCGATTGAGATAGTTGGTGCACTGGCAAAATGCGCTTGTATCGCCGCGTCAAAACTCATGCCGTTTTTAACACTCTGGCGGATGGCGTCAATGGTGGCACCGAGCGCCGGTAAATAGGTGTCGATCGCCTTGAGGATGGTCGAGGCTTTCCAGACAAACATTCCCGAATTCCAGTAGTAGCCCCCGGCGCTGATAAATTGCATCGCGGTTTGCAGGTCGGGTTTTTCGATAAATGCATGCACGCTTACGCCCGGCCCGCCCGGCCCGGCGGTTGCCGCATCGGTCTTGATATAGCCGTAGCCCGTTTCCGGGTGGGTGGGGTGGATGCCGAACGTCACCAGGTTGGCGGCGTCAGTCGCCGCGGCGATGTCGATCGCTTCAGCGAGCCGCGCTTGGAACGCACCGACATCACGAATCACGTGGTCGGATGGCAGCACCACCATCACCGGGTCGCGGCCTTGTATTTCAAAATGGATTGCGGCCATCGCGATTGCCGCCGCGGTGCCGCGTGCGCAGGGTTCGAGCAAGGTGATGTAAGGTGCCAGATGCACCATCGCTTCGCCGGTCGCCGCGGCACGGCTTGTCACAATTGTGACTTGTTCGGGTGTGATGATCGGCGCCAACCTTGCGATGGTGGCTTCGAGCAGGGTCTGTGCGCCGAGCAGCGGCACAAATTGTTTGGGCAATGATTGCCTTGAGAGTGGCCACAGCCGTGTGCCTGCACCGCCGGCAAGAATAATGGCTTGAATATTGTGGCGCGGGTGGGATGTTGGCAAGATCAACCTTGATTGGCTGGTGGTGGGTGGTGGTGAAGTGGTGGTGAAGTCGTTACGCGATGAGGCAAGGGCGGAGGTTTGGCGGTAGTTTACTGGTTGGTGAAATTGACACAACCGGAATGCAATTGCGTTTTCAACCTGACCGACCTGTTTTGTGACAATTTGTTGCCGGCAGCTCGGCTTGTTTTGGGCTCGGTTTGGGTTGGTTTTAAGCGCGGTAAACGCGCGTTCCGTTATGGCAAAAACGCAGTGAAATTGGTCGCTGTTTGCAAAATTGCCCGGAGAAACGCGTCTTCCTGTTGCAAGTGGCGGGGATTTGAATGTGCGGTGCCCCACAGTTCGAGTCGTTTTTTGAAATTATTATTGCCTTAGCCCGAATCAGGGGATGCAAATATGACAAAAAACCAAAAAACAATTTGCGGGTATTTTTACAAATTGTTAGCATTGCTTTGTTAAGATTTGCAAGATAGATGGCAAGTGGTGTTAGAATTCAAATATTCTATAAAAATCATACAGTTAAATCAAAAAAAGAGGTTTGATATGAAGCGCGCATATTCCCGTACGACTAACCGCACCGTTGCGGCACTTGTTTTGGCCACCCTTTCCGCCACGGCAACATCATTTTTCTCCGTCGCAAACGCCCAAACCGGCCCGGTCGCACCAGCCTATAAAATCCCCGACGGCAGCAAGGAAAAAGACGGTCCGAAGGGCATCAAGCTCGACGATAACGCAGCGCTTTTTCCGTACATGAATTTTTCGTTTGGTCGTGACAACAACCTGTTTTTGACCGACACCAACCGCCGCAGCTCGGATATCCAAATTTATAACCCGGGCATCAAGCTCGAAGTCGCGTCACAAAAAGCCAGATTTGGTTTGTCGTATGACCTCAATGTCGGCCGCTATTCACAAAGCTCGGCTGATAACTACACCGACCACAAAGTGTTGGGTACCGGCGAATTTGTTTTTTCCTCGAGCATGGGCCTGAAGCTCGCCGCCGAATATGTGCAGGGCCACGATGCGCGCGGCTCGACCGATCGCGGCATTTCCGGTGTGCCAGACGAATACCGCACCACCAGTCCCAGCGTGTTGTTTGCCTATGGCGCCAATGATGCCAAGGGCCGTGTTGAAGTCTTTGCCGGCACCGTTGATAAACGCTACCAAAACAATCGCAGCACAACGGTCGGCAGTGATCGCAACACCGATAGTCTGGCCGGCCGCGTTTTCTTCCGCGTCGCGCCAAAAACATCAGTGTTGTTCGAAGCCCGCGAAGACAAGTTTGATTACAAGCTTTCGACCTCTGCACAGGACAGCAAAGAGCGGCGTTATTTGGTCGGTGTGACCTGGGACGCCACCGCCGCCACCAGCGGCACCATCAAAATCGGTCAGATCCGCAAGGATTTTGAGCGCGCCTCGCTCAAGGATTATTCCAGCACCGGCTGGGAAGCGAACATGACCTGGAAGCCAACCAGCTATTCGAAGTTTGATTTTTTCACCACCAAGAGCTTTAGTGAGTCGACTGGTCTGGGTGATTTCACACTGGCCAAAAAATACGGCGCCAGCTGGGAGCACGCATGGAGTTCACGTCTGAAATCGACGGCGAGCCTGTCGCGGGGTGATGATGACTTCATCGGCAATAGCCGTGTTGATCAAACCGATTCGCTGGGTTTGAAACTTAATTACAAGGTCATGCGTTGGTTGACGATTGGCGGCGAATACACCAATACGTCGCGTGATTCGAACACCAGCGGTGCAAATTACAAAAAGAACCTCTACATGCTGACGCTTGGCGCAACGCTGTAATCGACCAAAGCACCCGGTTGCATGTAAAACGTCAAAGGCTTTGACCGCGTTGCAGGGTTGGCGGATCAAGGCCTTTTTCGTTTTGTTGAAATTTCATTTGTGGCATCTGTATTGAGGTTGTCGTCTGATGTTTCTTAATTTGTTGAAAAGCTGCTTTGTGCAGGCAAAGGCATTTGTGGTGTTGGTGCTGACCTTGGCAGTTGGCGCTGCGCTGCCCGCACTTCCCTTACACGCGCAGTCGGCGCTGGCCAACGCCGCATCAACCTCGCAGTCGACGTTTTCGTCATTGTCGACCTACAAGCTCGGTGTGGGTGACGTCATCAGTGTGCAGGTGGTGGGCGAGGAAGATCTGAAGCGCGATAAGATCCGGTTGTCGGATGCCGGCACCCTGTCGTTTCCATACCTCGGTGAAATCCGTGTGCGCGGCCTGACCGTCGGCGCGCTCGAGGAGTTCATCACCAAAGGCCTGAAGGGCCGTTATTTGTTAAACCCGCAGGTGACGGTGACGATGCATGAGTATCGTAACTTTTTTGTGAATGGGTCGGTCGAGAGGCCGGGCGGTTATCCGTTTATTCCGGGGCTGACCGTACGCAAGGCGATTTCATTGGCGGGCGGCTTTAAAGAGCGCGCCTCCAAAGAACGTATCAATGTGATTCGTGAAGATGATCTGAAGGGCGACGCCAAGCGTATTCCGCTTGACGCACAAATCCAGCCCGGCGATATCCTGACGGTCGAAGAAAGCTTTTTTTAGAAAATTGTCCAGATGAATGACCGCACTTTTATTGATCGACTCCCCGTGACCGTACCCGGCAGTGCTGCTGCCATGGGCATGGGTCAGCCGCAGGCGGAGGGTGAGACACTCGATCTGGTCGAATACTGGCGCTCGATCACCAAACGCAAATGGAGCATCGTTGGCCTGGTTGCGCTGGTGGCACTGATCACCACGCTGGTGGTGTTTTCGTTGCGGCCGTTGTACCGCTCGACGGCGGTGGTGATGATCGAACAATCCAAAGCCAAGGTGGTGTCGATCGAAGAGGTCTACAACGCCATGGGTGGCGGCAATCGTGAGTATTACCAGACCCAGGTCGAGATCATCAAGTCACGCGAACTCGCGCGCAAGGTGGTTGAACGGCTCAAGTTGACGGTGCACCCAGAATACGACCCGCGCCAGGATAAATCTGACGGGCTCAAGTCGTGGCTGCCGATGAACTGGTTCAAGTCGAATGAGCCGTTGACCGAAGAACAAGTGCTCAAAGGCGTCATCAGAAATTTCTCGGACGATTTGCAGGTGCAGCCGGTGCGTAACAGCCAGCTGGTGCAAATCAGCTTTACCTCGCACGATAAAGAACTCGCCGCCAAGGTGCCCAATACCCTTGCCGACGTGTTTATCGAAAACGACCTCGAGTCCAAAATCAAAATGACCCAAAAAGCCAGCTCATGGTTGACCGGTCAAATGGGTGAATTGCGCACCAAACTTGAATCGTCCGAAAGATCGTTGCAGGATTATCGTGAGCGTGAACGTATTGTTGACGTCAAGGGTGTGGCGTTGTCGGGTGCGGCCAAGGCGCTCGAAGAAGCCACCAGCGGGCTGGTGTCGGCGCGTTCCAAACGGGCGGAAGCCGAAAGTTTGTACAACCAGGTGCAGGCGGCACGCCAGGGTAAATCGTCGGCTGGAGTCGAATCGATACCGGCCGTGTTGCGCCACCCAACCGTGCAAAAAATGAAAGAGATCGAGGCCGAAGCCGAGAAAAAACTCGCCGACGCTTCCAAACGTTACGGCCCGGAACATCCGAAGATGCTGCAGGCCAACGCCGAACTCGCCTCGGCGCGTGACAACACCAAACGCCAGATGGAAACCGTGATGTCAGGCGTCGCCAAGGAATACGAAATTGCCCGCGCCAACGAGCAGGCGATTGCCGGCGCGCTGGGACAAAGCAAGGCCGAGATTCAGGGCATCAACCGCAAAGAGTTTCAGTTGGGTGTGCTCGAACGTGAAGCACAGGCCAACCGCCAGCTTTATGACATGTTCCTGAACCGCTTCAAGGAAACCAATATTTCCGCCGATTTGCAATCAACCGTGGCGCGCGTGGTTGACCCGGCGATTGTGCCGGGTGGTGCCTACGCACCAAAAAAATCGCAAATCGTCTCGATTGCCGCGGCGGTCGCGCTGATCATCGGCATGATGTTGTCGTTGCTGCTTGACCGCATCAACAACACCGTCAACACCGCCGGTGAAGTTGAAGGCCGCCTTGGTGTACCGATGCTCGGTTACCTGCAAAAAATGGACAGCACCGGCAAGAAGTCGATGAAGACCGAAATGGCCTTCCTCACCGACAGCCAGTCACTATTTTCAGAATCCATTCGTACCATTCGCACCAGTGTGCTGATGGGTACGCTTGACGTCGACAAAAAATTGATTTTGATTACCTCATCGGTGCCGGAAGAGGGTAAGACGACGGTTTCGTTTAACCTTGCCTGCGCATTGGCCCAGGTCAAACGTGTGTTGCTGATCGACGCCGATATGCGCCGACCGAAGATCGGCCGCGTGATCGGGATCGACAAGGATCACAAGGGTTTGTCACATCTGGTCTCGGGTGTGGCGCCGGTCTCGGAGTGTATTGTTAAACACGAGCAGGGTGGCTTTCATATTCTCACCGCCGGTTTTGTGCCGCCGAACCCACTCGAAATGTTGTCGTCTGCCAAGTTTCATGAGGTGGTTGAGAAACTCAAGGAAGCGTTCGATATCATTCTCATCGATTCGCCGCCGGTGCAGTTGGTCAGTGACGCCATTGTGCTGTCACAAATGGTCGATACCGTTCTGTATGTGGTCAAGGCCGGTTCCACGCCGTACCCATTGGCGCGGGGTGGATTGCGCCGTCTGGCCATGGCCAACGCGCCGATTCTCGGTGTGGTGTTGAATCAGCTCGATCTGGAGCGCGCCGAAAAATACTACGGCGAATATTCCGGCTACGGCCGTTATCGTGGCTACAAAGGTTATTACGCCTACGGTTACGGCCCCAAGGGTAAAAAGGAAGCGGCCTGATGCCAAACCATTCGACATCGCCAACATCGCTCACACTGGGCGTGAAAGCCGTCACGGCTGCGGTGGCGGTGGCGGGTTTGTTGTTCGCGTCGATTTTGTCGATCCGGTTTGCGTTGGCGGATGTGACCGCGGCAAATGTTGACGAAGCGTTTACCACGGCATATTTGGATGCGTATCGTGGTGGTGCGGTGATCAAGTTAAGTGATCAGGCGCGTTGGCTCGACGAAATTAAACGCGCAAACGCCTTGGCGCCGGCCAACGGGGCGCACCATGAGCTCGCGTTTCAGATCCATGGTACTTCGCTCGCGTTAATGGAAAAACTCGATGTTCCCCAAATCATCGGGCAGATAAAATCGGCGGCAGGTGATGCACAAAATGCCTTGGTGCGGCGTCCGATGTCGCCCAATGCCTGGGCGAATCTGGCGCTGGCCGAATCCTGGTCAATGTTGCCCGGCACCGTCAGCGTTGGTTTTTCACAAGCGATGGAAAATGCCATGCGGTTTGGACCTTGGGAACGTGAAGTTTCAATGGTCGTGGTGGACTTGGGTTTTGCCACGTGGGATATCGCCACACCGGCGGCGCGGCAGGCAACCGAAGCAACGATGATGCGTCTGGGCCTGCGTTATCCGGAAGAGGTCATGACTGCCGCCGAAAAGCGCGGCAAGTTGGTATTACCATGCGGCAATAGCCGCTGGCAGAAACACAAAAAGTGTCAGGATTTTTTGCCGTCGCCGGCTGTTTTGGCGACGTAATGGATCAGTCGTCAAGCAACTGTTTTTGCAACGCATGTTTTTGTAATCGGGTAGTATTTTTTATCGATCTGTGTGCCGTCTTTGCACCATCGGCGTCGCTGTTTTAACTTTGAAGGGGACCTCATGAAAGCCATTAAAAAGATTTTGATTTTGTTCGGGGCGGCGCTGATGTTGGTGACAGGACTGGCGTCCGCACAAGTTGCAACTGTATTTGAACTGACTGGTACCGCGACGGCAACCGCCGCGACACCGGCCGCACCGGCGCGCAATTTGCGCAAAGGTGATACGGTGAATCAGGGTGATTCGATTACCACCGGCGCGGCATCATCGATTGTGTTGCTGTTTACCGATGGCCAAATTGCATCGTTGTCGGCGCGTTCGACCCTTGCCATTACCAACTTTGCCTACAACGCCAAAGAGCCGGCCAAGAGCAACGTATTGCTGTCATTGTTAAATGGCGGTATGCGTGCGATTACCGGTTTGATCGGCAAAGCCCGACCTGAAGCCGTTGCCTTTCGGGCTGGCGGTGCAACCATCGGTATTCGCGGAACCGACATCAGCTTCGCCACGGCGGGTGGTGATGTTGTTGTGACAGTCGCAAATGGTGCGATCTCGTTCACGTTCCAAGGCAAGACAATTGCGATCCCAGCGGGTCAGGCAGCCTTGACCAAAGGCGGCCAAGTGACATCAGGCACCATTGCGGCAATCAATGCGGCGGTTCAGGCCAACCCGGCTCTTAACGCCGCATTAAAATCAGTTGCCTCCGATGCGCTGCAAAAAGCCGTCGCTGAAGCCGCTGCAAAGGCTGCTGCTGACGCCAAACTCGCTGAAGCCGCAGCTGCTGCCGCGGCCAAACTCGCCGCTGAGGCCAAAGCTGCTGCGGATAAACTCGCTGCCGAGGCAAAAGCTGCCGCTGAAGCCAAAGCCGCCGCTGACGCAAAAGCAGCCGCTGACGCCAAAGCAGCCGCTGATGCCAGAGCAGCCGCAGATGCAAAAGCAGCCGCTGATGCAAAAGCAGCTGCTGACGCTAAGAGCAACAACCAGGGTACTACCGGCGGTCCTGCAATAGGTTCTGGTAGTGGCAGTACCGGTGCTGGCGGTACCGGTTCAGGTGGTGGTGGTAAAGCAAGCGGTAGCTAAGCTAACGCGATAAACCTGTCATACGTTTTGACAAAAGTACGGGTGGCCGCAAGGTCACCCGTATTTTTTTGACTTTTTGGTTTGTGCACGCGCATGGTATCGCCTGCCGGGTCGAACAGCGTCATTGTTGAAAACGACACAATCATCGGTAACCCGCGAAGGCGTGCAAAAATAGGCCCCAGTTCGCCGCGTATGCCGCCGTCAACAGCGCGGTTGGCAACCGCACCGCCAACACCCCACGATTTATCGCCTGCAACCTTTGTTCCGTTAGCCACGCTTGCCAACATCACGCCGTAAATTTGTCTCTCGCCCCACCAACCTCGAGCCCATCTTCTTTTGGTCATGGGTGGTGCTGTTGTGCTGGCTGCCGATCCCGTTGGGCAGCAATCGTTCGTGGGCGTGGGCGATTCTCGAAGTCGGGGTGTTTGGGTTGGCATCGGCGTGGCTCGTTGCATGGTTGATGGGGCGTGTGCAAGTCACCGAGCCGTTCCGTCGTGCGCGTTGGCTGATGGCGCTTATGGCCGTGTGGTTGGTCTATCAGGCGATTTATCTGGTACCGCTGCCGATGAACTGGGTTGCGGCGATTTCACCAGAAGCGGCCAAGGTGCACGCGCTGACATTGGCGTTTTCGGCTGACGCGATGCGGCCGTTGGCACTCGATCTGTATGCGACGCAGGTGTCGTGGCTGAAGTCGCTCGCCTATGTGCTGGTGTTTATGTTGACCTTGTTACTGGTGACCTCGCGCGACCGGGTCAAACAACTCGCCTATGTCTGGGTGTTGTGGGCGCTGGTCATTGCGGTATACGGCATCTTGTTGCATCTGACCGATGTGACGCAGAATTGGTTTGGCACGATCATTGCGCACGGGCCGCAGGCGAGTGCGACGTACCCGAACCGTAATCACTTCGCCGGTTATCTGGTGATGACATTGTCCATTGGTGTCGGCCTGTTGATTGCCGGCCTGCGTGACCGGCGCGCCGCCACCTGGAAACAATTTCTGGCGCATTTGCTCGAGTGGCTGTTCAGTACCAAGATGATGTTGCGATTGACGTTGTGTATTCTGGTGATTGCGCTGGTCAGTACCCATTCACGCATGGGCAACACGGCATTTTTTGCCGCGCTCATGATTGCCGGGGTGATTGGTCTTGCCATGTCGCGTCACGCCACCCGTGGCACCGTGCTGCTATTGACCAGTCTGATTGCCATCGATATTTTTATTGTCGGTTCGTGGTTTGGTGTCGATAAGTTGGCTGATCGGATCGAGAACACCGCCATCGTCAAGCAGGTTTCCCCAACCGGTGTGTTGCTCAGCGAGGAATCAGTCGAGGCGCGGCTTGACCCAAGCAGCAACGGCATGAACCTGATTCGTGATTTTCCGTTGATCGGCGTCGGGCCCGGTGCGTGGTACTCGGCGTTTCCACGTTATCGCGGGCCGGAGCTGGAACGTTTTTTTGACTATGCACACAACGACTACATCCAATTTGCCGCCGAGAGCGGGGTCATCGGCCTCGGCTTGGTGGGACTGATTGTTTTGTGGAGTTTTATCATCGCCTTGATCGCGCAGTATCAGCGGCGTGATCCGCTTATGCGCGGCATCGCTTTTGCGAGCGTCATGTCGATTATTGCCATGATGATTCACTCGAGCGTTGACTATAACTTGCAGATTCCGTCGAATGCCTCGTTGTTTCTGGTGATTTTGGCGCTGGCGTGGATTGCTTGTTTTATGGATCGACAGGATCGGCAGAATCGACCGGGTCAACAGCCGTTGCCAAAACCGTCCGACCAAGTTGTCGCTTGATGTCGCAATCTGATCTTGCCCATTTGTTTGGTCCCAAGGGTCCGCTCGCGGCGCGTATTGCCGACTTTCGGCATCGCGATTCACAAATCGAGATGGCCGAAAAAATTGAAGCGACCATCAACCGCGCCGGCGTGTTGATTGCCGAAGCGGGCACCGGCACCGGCAAAACCTTCGCTTATCTGGTGCCGGCATTGCGCTCGGGTGGAAAGGTGGTGATATCCACTGGCACCAAGACCCTGCAGGATCAACTGTTCCACCGCGACATTCCGATGGTGATCGAAGCGTTGGGTATTCCGGTCTCAACGGCGTTGCTCAAGGGCCGCGCCAATTATGTTTGTTTGCACCACCTTGAGGCCGCTGCGGTGGATGGACGGTTTTCAAACCGTGAGGACGTTAAACACATCCAGACCATCAAACGTTTCGCCAACCGCAGCCTCGAGGGCGGCGCGGGTGTGGGAAATACGGGTGATCGTGCCGAGCTGCCGGACGTGCCCGAACGCGCCGGCGCGTGGAATCACGCCGTGTCCACCCGCGAAAATTGCCTCGGCTCGCAGTGCACACGCTACGACGATTGTTTTGTCATGAAGGCGCGCAAAAAAGCGATGGATGCCGAAGTGGTGGTCGTCAATCACCATTTGTTTTTTGCCGACCTGGTGCTGAAAGATGATGGCGCGCAGGATTTGCTGCCCGCGTGTAACACCGTCATTTTTGATGAGGCACATCAATTGCCATCGACCGCCACCATGTTTTTTGGTGAGTCGGTGTCAACCTCACAATTGATCGAGCTGGCGCGTGATACCCGTCTGATGGGTATCCAGCACGCGGCCGACTTCAAGGATTTGCAGGAAGGAGCGGGCGTGCTCGATCTGGCCGCACGCGATTTGCGTCTCGCGGTGTCGGAAGATTTTGCCAAGCTGCCCGGCCAG
>JANMNT010000275.1:0-23597 GCA_031368465.1 Burkholderiales bacterium | reverse complement strand
ACCAAGCGGAAGCGAAAATCGACCGGCGTCGTGATGCCGGTCACCGCCTGCAAGGAGGCCGGCAGGAACACGTTGGACGAGGTCCTGATCCGACCTGATGTCGCCGGCGAAGCAGCATAGTCCGTCGTGGTCTTGCTCAACAGGAGTTCGGCAAACAACTGGTGGTTGTTGGTTAGTTGGAAGGTGGCGCGTCCGATGAAGTTAGACTTTTCGGACTCAGGGTAGATCTCGGTATTGCCCATGTAGTTGTAGCTACAGCCTTCACGGCCACCCAACCCAGAGGGAACCACCGAGTTCGGATTTTCACCGCCTGTACAAGATGCCCTCGAGAAGTTCACACGACGGGTCGTTGTGACTGGGCCGCCCGGGTTCCATGTGCCATTGGCATTGGTGCCGCGCAACGCGGTGTTTGGGTTGGCCAGCACGAAGTTGTTCAGTGTTGTGAGTTGGGTCGCTGTGAGATCGACGTTGGCCGGGAACGAGTTGCTCGACAACTGCGGTCCGAGACGGCCGGGCAGATCGTATTCGCGAATAAATGCGCGCTGGTTGGAACGCAGCGAGTCGAGCTTTTGCAGATCGACCGCACCCCAAACGTTGAATCCATCCTTGGAGAGGTCGCCAATGCCACCAGAGACGCTCACGGTGGTCTTGCCCGCGCCACCCTGCTGGGTGCTGAGTGCGTAGACCCGCAAGTCGACGCCCTGATAGTCCTTGCGGGTAATGAAGTTGATCACGCCGCCCATTGCGTCCGTTCCGTAGATGGCGGACGCGCCATCCTTCAGTACCTCAACGCGATCAATCGCACCGGACGGGATATTGTTCAGATCGACACCCGAGTTGTCGCCGGGGCTGGCGAAATTGGCGAGACGTCTGCCATTGAGCAGCACCAGCGTGCTGGAGACGCCCAAACCGCGCAGGTTGGCGCCGTTGAAGCCGCGCTGTGCGCCGGACTGGTCGCTGATGCTTGCGCCGTCAGTCAGGGCGCCGACGTTCGAGGTGATCTTTTGCAGCAATTCGGCTGCGGTCGTCACACCAATTTTGTCGATGTCCACACGGGTGATGACTTCGATCGGCAACGCGGACTCGCCTTCGATACGTTTGATCGACGAACCCGTCACTTCGATTTTTTCTGCCTTGACAGCAGGGGCCGCGGGAGCGGTCTGGGCATTTACATTCAGCGTCATCAGCGTCGCGGCAACCGCGATCACGCATGGCTTCAGGACAAAGTACGGGGATTTCGTGGCATTCATGGGTTTGAACTCCATAGTGTGCATTGTGTTGTTGACAGGATGACGAGCGGGAATTGCGGGTACTTCACGACTTATTGTTTTTTGACTGGTGCAGTCTAGCCATTCAAATGGTCAAACATAAGGGGAATATGCGGAATAGTCGCTTGGTGACAACTTGCTGTCGCAAAGTTGAAAGCGGGGTGTTGTTTTTTGGAAATACCCGGCGGGCGGCGTACAACCGGCTTACAAGAAAGCGACTTTCCGTTACGGTTTGCGGGTTTTGGTCGCGGCGACGGTTGGGCGCGAGGCGGCGATGTGTCAATATCTCGCCATTCTCTAGATCCAATAAGGCCGTTTGATGCCATTGCCAAAGCTGTTTTCGTCAGAGCGCCGCAATTTCCGTGGGTTGCTATTGTCCGCCATTGTTTGGACCGGGGCTGCCGCCGCGCAGTCCGTGCCGGGTGCGGCGAGCGGGACGGTGGCCGCGATTGGTGGTGCGCTGCAAGCCGACAACGCGGCAGTGTGGTCGCGCCTGGTGGACGCGTCTGGTGGTAAAGGCAGCCTCTGGGTGGTGCTGCCAACCGCTTCCGGTGTGCCGGAACAATCCGGCCGCGCGATCGTCGAGACCTTGCAACGTTATGGTGCCGTCGCGGAAGTCATCCCGCTGTCAGCGCGGATTGCCGGTCGCGACGTCACCAAGGACGTACGCGACCCCGACCTGATCGCGCGCATCGCCCAATCACGCGGCGTGTTTTTCACCGGCGGGGCACAGGGGCGCATCACCGATGCGCTGTTGGTCGATGGCAAACCCACGCCGATGCTGGACGCGATCATCGATGTTCTGCGCCGGGGTGGCGTCATCGCCGGCTCAAGCGCTGGTGCGGCGGTGATGCCGCGGGTGATGATTCGTGACATTCCGGATCAGCTAAAGGTGATGCGCGACGGCCTGATCATGGGACGCGACATTGATCGCGGGCTGGCGTTTGTCGGTAACGAGTTATTTGTTGATCAGCATTGTGTGAAGCGTGGTCGAATCGGCCGCATGCTCTTGACCATGGCGCTGCAACGTTATGCCATCGGTGTGTGCGTCGAGGAAAACACGGCAGCCTTTATTCGTGATGGTGTGATGGAGGCAGTCGGTGCGTCGCATCTGGTGGTGGTCGATCTGCGTGACGCGTCGGTCGAACGTGCGCCGCCATTGCAAATCAAGGGCGCGCTGCTGCACGCCATTGAGCGCGGTGATCAATACAACCTGCGCACCCATCGCGTGATCGTTCCCGCCAGCAAGGCCGGCCGCAAGATTGATCCTTCAGCCAGGGACTTCGCACCCTATTACGGCGCGGTGCCGTTTTACCCGGATATGCTGGGCGACCGGACGATTGTCAACGCTATGTCAACGTTGCTTGATAGCCGTGAGCGCGAAGCCAAAGGCTTGGCGTTTCGGCCGGCTAACACGAAAGATGCGGCTGGCGATGAGGCGCGGACCGGCTTTGAGTTCCGCCTGACCAAACGTGCGGACACCTATGGTTATGCGCCAAAGTCCGGCGAGGGCGCAGACTATGGGGTGATCAATATTGGTCTGGATGTCATGCCGGTAAAAATGGCGTCGCCGCTGTATGTTCCGGCGGTCGCACCACCCGGTATTGCCGCCAAACCGGCGGACGCGGCAAAAGCAGGCGAAAATACCAGCGTAAACGCAACGCCGGTTGCGGGACAAGTGGAGAAAACAAAATGAATCTCATCACCCGCAGCATGATACCCGTAATCGGCCTGGCGCTTTTGATCGTCGTTGCTTCCGTAACCTTCGCGCAAGGCAAAAAAATTCGTATCGGTGTCGAAGGTGCCTACCCACCCTTCAGTCAAATTGATCCAAGCGGCAAGTTGTCCGGCTTTGACATCGATATCGCCAACGCCATTTGCGCAGAATTGAAAGTCGAGTGTGTGATGGTGCAGCAGGCGTTCGACGGCATGATTCCGGCGTTGCAGTCGCGCAAGATTGATGCGGTGATCGCGTCAATGTCGATCACCGAAGAGCGCCGCAAGGCGGTCGAATTTTCAGACAAGTATTACCAGACACCGGCGCGATTTGTGGTCAAGACCGGTTCAAAGATTGAAATTTCGGGCAGCGGCCTCAAGGGTAAAAAAATCGGCGTGCAGCGTTCAACCACCCACGACAAATTTGCCACCGATACGTTTAAAGACGCGCAGATTGTTCGTTATACAAAACAAGATGAGGTATTCCTCGATATGGCGGCCGGCCGGGTTGATGCGGCGTTGGTCGACATGATTGCGGCGCAAACGGGTTTCCTGAAAACGCCACAAGGCAAAAATTTTGAATTTACCGGCCCGGTGTACGAAGAGCCGAAATATTTTGGTGTCGGTGCCGGTGTGGCGATGCGCAAAAACGATGTCGAATTGCGCAACAACATCAACAGCGCGATAGCAGCAATGCGCGCCAACGGCACGTACAAAAAAATTCAGGATAAGTATTTTGATTTTGACGTGTACGGCAAGCCGGTTGCATCCGCGCCGGCCACCAAGAAGTAACGGGCCGACAAATCCATGCTGCACGGTTTTTTACCAACACTGATCGAAGGCACCGGCATTACGCTTGCGGTGGCGTTTTTGTCATTGGTTATCGCGGTGCTGCTGGGACTGCTCGGCGCGGCAGCGCGCCTTTCAAAGTTGCCGTTATTACGGGGCACGGCAACCGCATACACCACCATCATTCGCGGTGTGCCTGATCTGGTGTTGATGTTGCTGATTTTTTACGGCGGTCAACTCGCCATCAACGCCGTTGCGTTGTCTCTGGGTTACGAGAATACGCTCGATATCGATCCGTTTGTCGCCGGGGTGGCGACCATTGGATTCATTTTTGGCGCGTATCTGACCGAGACATTTCGTGGCGCGCTGCTCGCGATTCATCCCGGCCAACGAGAGGCGGGGCTGGCGTTTGGCATGTCGCGCACGAAGGTGTTTTGGCGGATTACGTTTCCGCAGATGATCCGATTGGCGATTCCCGGATTTACCAATAACTGGTTGGTGCTCGTCAAGTCGACCGCGCTGGTATCGGTGATCGGGCTGACCGACATGATGCACCGCGCCGGTATGGCGGCGGGTGCGACCCGCGAACCGTTTACTTTTTATTGTGCCGCCGCTGCAATTTATCTTTCCATCACCACGGTGTCATTGCTGGGCCTTGGTGTGCTTGAGCGCCGATACAGTGTCGGCATCCGTCGCGCCGCCTGAGACCGATTGAAGAGTCGTCACCCATGAATTTTGACGCCATCACAGAAGCCATTCCAAGCTACCTTGCCGGCGTGGGTGTCACGTTGCAGCTGCTTGGCGTGGCGCTATTGTTCGGGCTGGCGTTGGCCATTCCACTTGGTGTGGCGCGGGCCAGCAACAATCGGTGGCTGTCGTGGCCGGTGTGGGCGTATACCTATGTGATGCGCGGCACGCCGATGTTGGTGCAATTATTTTTGATTTATTACGGCATGGCACAGTTCGATGCCGTGCGTGACAGTGCGCTGTGGCCGTGGTTTTCTTCCGCATGGTTTTGCGCGATGTTGACCTTCACCTTGAACACCTCGGCATACACGGCGGAAATTATTGCCGGTGCCATGCGCGCGATCCCTGCCGGTGAAGTTGAGGCGGCGCGCAGTCTTGGTCTATCCGGTTGGCGGGTGCTGACGCGCATCGTGTTGCCGTCGTCGATGCGTCGTGCGTTGCCGGCCTATTCCAACGAGGTGATCATGATGCTGCACGGCACCTCGCTCGCCAGCACCGTCACGCTGGTTGACCTGACCGGTGCCGCCCGCGAGATGAATGCACGCACCTACCTGCCGTTTGAAGCATTTGTCACCGCCGGTATTTTTTATCTTGCGCTGACCTTCATGCTGGTCAGCTTGTTTCACTTCGCCGAAAAACGCTGGTTGCGACACCTTGTCCCGCGGTCACAGACGGTCCTGCAGCCAATTGCACTTGCCCCTTGAAATCCGAAATTATGCAAATCAAAAATCATCCGTTGTTGTCCCCCGCCATTGGTACCAAACGCGAAGTCACCAGTTTTCACTATGGTCCGGCCGGCACGGGTCGCAAAGTTTATGTGCAAGCGGCGTTGCACGCCGATGAGGCGCCGGGCCTGTTGGTCGCTCATCATCTACGCGAGACGCTGGCCAAACTCGAGCAAGCCGGCAAACTGAAGTGTGAGGTGGTGGTGGTGCCGGTTGCCAATCCAATCGGCTTGGCGCAATGGCTGGACCATTCACACATCGGCCGCTTTGAATTAATGTCGGCGGAAAATTTCAACCGCCACTATCCGGATGTGGTCGATGCCGTGGCCGCCATGGTCACCGGGAAATTGGGCGACGATCAACAACACAATGCGGTGTTGATCCGGCGGGCGCTGATTGAGGCGGTCAATGCACGCGTGCCAAAAACAGAATTGGCCAGCCTGCGTCAGGTGTTGTTCACATTGGCTGCCGACGCCGACATCGTGCTTGATTTGCATTGTGATTCGGAAGCGATGTTGCATCTCTATACCGGCAGCCCGTTGTGGCCGCGGGTCGAGCCGCTGGCGCGTTACATGGGCGCAGTTGCAACACTGCTGGAAACGACCTCGGGCGAATATCCATTTGACGAGGCATGTTCGCGGACATGGTGGCTGCTCAAGGAAAAATTTCCGGCGCATCCTATTCCATTCGGCTGTGTGTCGGTGACGGTCGAGCTGCGTGGGCATGTCGACGTCACCCATCGGCATGCAAAACAAGATACGACGGCGATCATCAATTACTTGATGGCGCTTGAATTGATTGAAGGCGGGGCGCCCGCCATGCCGGCATTGATCGAAACCGCGACACCACTGGCAGGCTCCGAAGCGATCGAGACACCCGTGTCGGGCGTGGTGTCGTTCTTGCGTGAGTTGGGCGAGACCATCAAGGTGGGTGAAGCGGTGGCGGATGTTACCAATCCGCTGACCGGTGAAACCATCCAACTCAGGGCGACCACCGAGGGCATCATGTACGCGCGCGAGAACCGTCGCTTTGCCCATGCCGGTATGCGGCTGTGCAAAATCGCCGGGAAGGTGGCGTTTCGCACCGGCAACCTGTTGAGTGCGTAGATGAATACTGATGCGCAAATGCTCGAAGTTGAGAACATCGTCAAACGCTTCGGTACCCACGAGGTCTTAAAAGGGGTGTCGTTGTCGGCCAGGCGGGGCGATGTGATCAGCATCATCGGCTCCTCGGGTTCCGGCAAAAGCACCTGGCTGCGCTGCATGAATCTGCTCGAGCAGCCGCATGAAGGCACCATTAAACTCAACGGGGAAACGCTGGCGTTAAAGCGCGCCAAAGATGGCACGTTGATGGCGGCTGACGCGCGCGCGCTGGAAAAATTTCGGGCACGGCTGGCAATGGTGTTTCAGCACTTCAATCTTTGGGCGCATATGACGGTCGCCGAAAACGTGATCGAGGAGCCGATGCAGGTGCTGGGTTTGTCACGCGCCGACGCGCTGGCGCGCGCCGAGCAATACCTCAACCGGGTCGGTGTGTGGCACTGCAAGGATTTTTATCCGGCACATTTGTCCGGCGGCGAGCAGCAGCGCGTGGCGATTGCGCGTGCGCTGGCGATGGAGCCGGATGTGATGCTGTTTGACGAGCCGACCTCGGCGCTCGACCCGGAATTGGTCGGCGAGGTGTTGCGCGTCATGCGTGATCTTGCCGCCGAGGGCCGCACCATGATTGTCGTGACCCACGAAATGGGTTTTGCCCGCGAGGTTTCAAACCGCGTGGTTTTCCTGCATCAGGGCTGTATCGAGGAAACAGGCGACCCGAAAGTGGTGTTGAGCCAGCCGCAAAGTGAGCGCCTCAGGCAGTTTTTGTCTGGCAGCTTGAAGTGATTGGCCGGTAAAATGGTGCACCCGCAGTGCGCTGCGGGCAAACAGCAACACCACCAGTAAACGCAAGCATTGGCGGGGTTTTTCAGGCAAAAATGCTTGAAAATGCCCGCCAATAAACGACTTTTGCATGCGGTCGTTTGGCTTGCTGCTGCCAATGCCAAGCCCACGCCAATATGCCCCGCGATGCCTTCCGTGAAATAGGCTTTATCCTGCTGCCGCGATTTTCGCTGGCCGCACTCGGCAGCGCGCTCGGGGTGATCGAAGCGGTCAACGATATTGCCAATAACACGCCGATTCGCGTCAGTATGGTCGGCAATGTCGGGCAGCCATTGAAGAGTGCAACACAAATTGCCGTGCTTCCCGATATGTCCATCGACGACATTGTCACGCTCGACATGGCAATCGTGGTTGGGGATGCGCCACTGCCGGAAAGCGGCCACGACGAGTTGATCGCCAAACTCAAACTCGCCGACAGCCACGGCATAACGCTCGGCGGTGTTGGCACCGGCGCATGGCTTCTCGCGCGCGCGGGGCTGCTTGATGGTTATCGCGCGACGATTCATTGGCCCTACAGTGCGTTGTTTGCCGAGCGCTTCCCGGATGTGGTGGTGTCGTCACATATTTTTGAAATTGACGGTAAACGGTTGACGGCGGCGGGTGGCCAGGCCGCGCAGGATTTGTTGTTGGCGCTGGTCACAACGCACATCGGCGCGGAAATGACCGCAGATGTCATGGATCATCTCGGTATTGAACGTGCGCGCAGCGCCGACGAGCGCCAGCGGGTGCCGCTGTCGGCGCGCATCGGTGGCGGGCAGCCCAAATTGACCGAGGCGGTGTCGCTGATGGAAGCCAACTTCGAAGAGCCGCTGCCGACCGAGGAAATCGCCCGGCTGGTCGGGGTGTCGCGACGGCAGCTCGAGCGCTTGTTCAAGCAGCACCTCGACAGTCTGCCGTCCCGCTACTATTTGGAAATGCGCCTGACACGTGCACGTCAGTTGTTGCGTGAAACCAGCCAATCGATTTTGCAGATCGGCCTGTCGTGCGGATTTTCGTCGGGCCCGCATTTTTCCAGCGCATACCGCGGACATTTCGGCATGACGCCGCGCGACGAGCGCAGCCGCCGGTTGGTGGCATTGTCGACCGCTGCCGCCGAGACCAGGCTTTCCGATCAAGATAAAAATGGCAATTAACCACCCGTCGCCTTGCGCTTTTGCAAATCTTGGTCGCTTTTGCGATAGGACGATGCGTCTGACGGGGACTAAAATATCAATGTTGAATTGTAGTGGTCGTAACGACTTGGGCTTTTTTAGAGAGAATCATCATGCATAACAAATCCGTGAATCGCGATACCGCCGTCACCCGCAGTCAATTTGACGAGGTCATGGTACCCAATTACGCGCCGGCCGGATTTATTCCGGTGCGTGGACATGGCTCACGCGTGTGGGATCAGGCAGGGCGGGAATATGTCGACTTTGCCGGCGGCATTGCCGTGTCGGCGGTCGGACACACCCACCCGCATGTGGTTGGCGCGTTGAAAGCGCAGGCCGACAAGATTTGGCACGTCGCCAATGTCATGACCAATGAGCCGGCCATCCGGCTTGCCAAACATCTGGTTGAAAAAACTTTCGCCGAACGCATCTTTTTTTGCAACTCCGGTGCCGAGGCCAATGAGGCGGCGTTGAAGCTGGCGCGAAAATTTGCCAGCGATCATTTTCCGCACGGACGCGAAGAAAAGTGCGAGCAGGGTTGTTATTGCACCACCTCGACCACCGACAAAAATGAAATCATCGCGTTTGACAACAGCTTCCATGGGCGCACACTGTTCACTGTAAGCGTTGGCGGGCAGGCAAAATACACGCAGGGCTTCGGCCCGCTGCCGCAGGGTATCCGCCACCTGCCGTTTAATGATATCGCCGCCGCCGAGGCCGCGATTTCCGACAAGACCTGTGCGGTGATTGTCGAGCCGATTCAGGGCGAGGGCGGTGTGACACCGGCCAAGCGTGAATTTTTGCAGCGTTTGCGTGACCTTTGTGATCAGCACAAGGCGCTGCTGATTTTTGATGAAGTGCAATCAGGTGCGGGCCGTACCGGTGCGTTATATGCCTACATGAAGTGCGGCGTCACGCCGGATATTCTGACCTCGGCCAAGGGATTGGGCGGCGGTTTTCCGATCGGTGCGATGTTGACCACCGACACGGTGGCAAAAAGTTTTGGCGTCGGTGCACACGGTAGCACCTACGGCGGTAATCCGCTGGCCTGCGCGGTGGCCGATGCGGTCTTGATATTGTCGCCGACCCCGCCACACTTGCCGGCGTGACTGTTCGCCATCAACTGATGTTCGATGGCTTGGCCGAACTCAATAAAAAATATGGTGTATTCAAAGAGGTGCGTGGTGACGGCTTGTTGATCGGCTGTGAGTTGGCGGCCGAGTTTGCCGGTCATGGCAAAGATCTGGTGAAGGCCGGCGAAGTCGAAGGCCTGCTGTTGTTGATTGCCGGCCCGTCGGTCATGCGTTTGGCGCCGTCATTGTTGATCACACCGGAAGATATCCGTCTGGGGCTCGAGCGTTTTGGCACGGCTATTGAGAAATTTATCGCCGGTGTGCGCGCGGCGAACGTCTCCTCGCAGGTTGCCAAGGCGGCCTGAGCCTAACCCCAACCACAACCCAGAGAATGAAACAGTAACCATGTACGTCTTGCGCACGGCACAGCTTGCCGACTTGCCACAAATCGAGGCGATTGCCGCCAAAAGTGCGATCGGCATCACATCGCTGCCGCCGGATCGCGACCGCCTGCTGGAAAAAATCAGCAACTCGCGTTATTCGATGTCTGTGGAAGTTGATGTGCCGGGTGAGGAGACGTATTTTTTTGTGCTTGAGAATGTCACGACAGGTGAAATTGTCGGCACCAGTGGCATCGCCGCCTCAGCCGGTTTCCACGACCGTTTTTATTCGTATCGCAACGAAATTATTGTGCATGCCTCGCAAGAGCTCAGAGTCAGCAACAAGATTCACGCCCTGCACCTTTGCCACGATTTGACCGGCTATTCATTGTTGACGTCGTTCTACATTGATCCGGCGCTGGCTGACGGCGACCTGCCGCAATTGTTGTCACGTGCACGGCTGCTGTTTATCGCTGAACATCGGCAGCGTTTTGCTGAAAAACTGGCGGCAGAAAATCCCGGCGTTTGTGACGTCGATGGCAATTCACCATTCTGGAACGCGGTGGGCCGGCGCTTTTTTGGCATGGATTATCCGCAGGCCGAACAACTCTCCGGCGGTCGCAGCAAAACCTTTATTGCCGAATTGATGCCGCAGTATCCGATCTACGTGCCGCTGTTGCCGGACGAGGCCAAGCTTGCCATCGGCCAGTTGCATCCGGATGGCGAACTGCCGTTCGGGATTCTGATGGACGAAGGCTTTGAACCGGATACTTATATCGATATTTTCGATGGCGGTCCCACGGTCGAAGCACGCGTCGATACGCTGCGCTCGGTGCGTTATCAGCACCGCAGCCGCGTGGATGGTCATTTCGCGAGTGATGGTACCGAATACGTTTCAATCATCGCCAACACCAAGGCCGAACATTTCCGTGCATTGCTCGGACGCATTCGTGTCGGCGGCGTTGGTGGCGCGGGTATCGGCCTGTCGCCGGACGTGGCGGAGGCACTGGGCGTGGTTGGTGGGGATATCGTCCGCAGTGTCGACCTGGTGCCACCAACCACCGGAGAGATGGCATGGTAATCGTGCGGCCGATCCGGCAGGATGATCTGGCGCAGTTGTTAGCGTTGGTCCGCGGCGGGGTCGGTGTCGGGCTGACAACGTTGCCCGACAACGAAGCGTTGCTGCAGGCGCGTATCACCTCCTCACTTGCCACATTCGCCCGCACGGCGGTACGGGCCGATGAGCAATGGATGTTTGTCATGGCCGATGTTGCATCCGGCCGTGTGGTCGGTGTGTGTGCCATCGCCGGTGCGGTCGGTCTGCGCGAGCCGTGGTATTCCTACCGCGTCGGCACGGTTGTGAACGCGTCGCGCGAACTCGGCATTTTCACCCAGACGCCGACCCTGTTTTTGTCAAATGACCACACCGGGGCAAGCGAGCTGTGTTCATTATTCTTGCATCCAGAGTTTCGTGTCGGTCGCAACGGTGCATTGTTGTCCAAATCGCGCCTGTTATTCATGGCGCAGTTCCGCCAGTTTTTTGCCATGAAGGTCATCGCCGAGCTGCGCGGGGTGTCTGATGCCGACGGGCGTTCGCCGTTTTGGGAAAGTCTCGGCAGACATTTTTTCTCGATGGATTTTGCCGAGGCCGATTATCTGACCGGCATCGGCAAAAAATCATTTGTTGCTGAATTGATGCCCAAGCATCCGCTCTACAGTTCCTTCCTGTCACCGGAAGCGCAGGCGGTCATTGGCGAAACCCACGAACTAACCAAGCCGGCACGCCGATTGCTCGAGCAGGAGGGCTTTCGTTATGAAGGCCACGTTGATATTTTTGACGCCGGTCCCGCACTCGAATGCAACCTGGATGATATTGACGCGGTCAAAAAGAGCACGATCCATCGTGTGGTGAAATTGCTCACCGCCGGAGAGGCGCCGGCAGGTGCTGATTCCGTGCCAATGTTGGTATGTGGCACCGGCATCGAGCATTTTGCGGTGGGACTGGCGCGGGTGATAAGCGCAGGCGATGGCATTGCCCTTGACGCTGAAACCGCGACCGCACTTGGCGTTTCGGTTGGCGATGACGTTCGTATTGTGCCGCTGCGTCCAGCCGACCGGCATTACTAACGTCAATATGCGTTTTGCAGCCGCAACCAGGCGGCCTGCAAACCTCCCGTAACATTTTCTAAAGACGCAACATGGCAAATAATTTTATCGGCGGCAACTGGCTTCAAGGTGGCGGCACGACGTTTACGTCACGTAATCCGGTCACCCAGGAAATCGTCTGGCAGGGTAATGCGGCTGACGCGGCTGACGTGACTTCGGCGTTGTCGGCGGCGCGTGAAGCGTTTCCGGCATGGTCGCTGGCACCACTCGAAACACGTCTGCAGATTGTCCGCCAATTCGCGGTGACGCTGGGCCAACAACAAGCGGCGATGGCGCAGATTATTGGGCGCGAGACCGGCAAGCCGCTGTGGGAAGCAGTCACCGAAGTTGCGACCATGATTGCCAAGGTTGATATATCGATCAAGGCCTACCACGAGCGCACCGGCGAAAAAACGTCGGCGATCGCGGACGCCCAAGTGGTATTGCGCCATCGTCCGCACGGCGTGGTGGCGATATTCGGCCCGTACAACTTTCCGGGCCATTTGCCGAATGGCCACATCGTGCCGGCATTGATTGCGGGTAATACGGTTGTCTTTAAACCATCCGAACTGTCGCCTGCTGTTGCAGAATTCACCGTAAAAATATGGCAACAGGCCGGATTGCCCGACGGCGTGTTGAACATGGTGCAGGGCGCGCGGGAAACCGGTGTGGCGCTGGCCAATCACGCTCAGATAGATGGACTGTTTTTCACCGGCAGCTCGGCAACTGGCCACGCGATTCATCAAACGTTTGGCGGACAACCCGGAAAAATTCTGGCGTTGGAAATGGGCGGCGTCAATCCGCTTATCGTCAGTGAGATCAACGATATCGACGCGACCGTTCATCACATTGTTCAGTCGGCGTACATCTCGGCAGGCCAGCGTTGCACCTGTGCACGCAGACTTTATGTCGCACAAGGCGAGGCCGGTGACGCATTGTTGAACCGGTTGATTGAGGTTGCCGGCAATTTGCGTGTGGGCAGTTTCGACGCTGATCCACCGCCGTTCATGGGCGCCGTCATCTCGATTGATGCGGCGCAGAAGTTGTTGGCGGCGCAACAAAAGCTGATCGCGCGGGGCGCGGCGGTGCGTCTGGAGATGAAATTGATACAGCCGGGCAGTGCCATGTTGTCGGCAGGCCTGATTGATGTGACCGGCATCGGTGACCTTCCTGATGAAGAAAATTTCGGCCCGTTGTTGCAATTGATCCGCTATCAAACGCTCGATGGCGCCATCAAGCACGCCAATCAATCTCGTTACGGTCTTGCAGCGGGGCTGTTGTCGGTAAACCGCGATGAATACAGTTATTTTGAGCGACACATCCGCGCCGGCATTGTGAATTGGAACCGGCCGTTGACCGGCGCGTCAAGTGCTTCGCCGTTCGGTGGTATTGGCGCGTCCGGCAATCATCGTGCCAGCGCCTATTACGCGGCTGACTATTGTGCCTATCCACAGGCCAGCCTCGAGTCGGAGACCATCACGCTCCCCGCCAAGCTGCCACCGGGGTTGACGCTATGAGTGCACAAGAGTGGAATTTTGACGGTCTGGTCGGCCCGACCCACAATTACAGCGGCCTGTCGTTTGGCAATATTGCGTCGGCAAAAAATCAAGGCGTGGTGGCCAATCCGAAACTGGCGGCGCTGCAGGGTCTGGCCAAAATGAAGGCGCTGCACGATCGCGGCTGGAAGCAGGGTGTACTTGCGCCACAAGAGCGGCCAAACCTCGCCGCGCTGCGTGCGCTTGGGTTCAGTGGTGACGACGCCAGCGTGATCAGCGTCGCGGCGCGTGAGGCAAGGCAAATTTTTAACGGTGCCATGTCGGCGTCGTCGATGTGGGCGGCTAACGCGGCAACGGTCAGCCCAAGCGCCAACACGGCGGATCAGCGCGTGCACTTCACCGCGGCAAACTTGAACAACAAATTTCACCGCTCGATGGAGCACCCGACGACATCGCGATTGCTGCAGGCGATGTTTGCCGACCCGTCACACTTTGTACATCATGCGGCATTGCCTTCCTGTCCGCAGTTTGGTGACGAAGGCGCGGCCAATCACACGCGTTTTTGCGACGTGATCGGCAATCGCGGGGTGGAGTTTTTTGTTTATGGCGCTGAAGGTTTCAACCCGTCGACCCCGATGCCAAAACGTTATCCGGCCCGGCAGACCCTTGAGGCGTCAGCCGCGGTTGCGCGTTTGCACGGGCTCGACGATGCGCACACGGTGTTTGCACAACAGCATCCGGATGTGATTGATGCGGGCGTGTTTCACAACGACGTGATTGCCGTCGGTCATCGTGATGTATTGTTCTGCCACGAACGCGCCTTTCTCAATCAGCAAGCGGTGATAGAAAACCTGCGGACAAAGTCCCGCGGCGGTATTCGGGTTGTCACAGTCGATGATGCCGATGTGCCGGTGGCTGACGCGGTTGCGAGTTATCTGTTCAACAGCCAGTTGTTGTCCAAACCGGATGATCCAAGCGGCAAGCTGGCAATTGTTGTGCCTGAAGAATGCCGCAAGACCGCGAGTGTGTGGCGATACCTGAATGCAATGGTCGAGGGCGGCGGGCCGATCGACGAATTGCTGATATTTGATTTGCGCGAGAGCATGATGAACGGTGGCGGGCCGGCGTGCCTGCGGCTGCGAGTCGAACTCAATGTCACGCAGGCGGACGCGGTCAATCCGGGGGTTGTATTCACCGATGCGCTTTATTTGTCGCTCAGCGCCTGGGTGGGCAAACACTACCGAGATCGGATGGGTGACGACGAATTGACCGATCCGCGGCTTGTCGGCGAGGTGCGAGCCGCACTCGATGAACTGACACAAATCCTTAACCTCGGCAGCGTCTATCCGTTCCAGCGCTAGGTTTGTTCGACGTTTGACTTGCGGCTGACGTTATTCGCGAACGGCGCTGCATTGCCAGCAAGACTCAAATTCGCCGGGATTCACCTCGGTGCAATGCGCGCAGGTCCAGGTATCGATGGTCGCGGGCCGTGTTTGATAGTCGGCGATGATGGCCCTTGCGTGTTGCTCCTGATGCGGCTGTGCAATCCATACCTGCGGTTGTGCCGTGCCAACCGGCACCAACCCGATTGCCGATGCGGCGTTCTCGTTAAACACAAATGCCGGAATGCCGGCGTGCGCCAATAGATCGCGCAGCAAGTGGGCGTCAGGCAAATGCAGGGCTGAGTAAACACGTTTCATCAAATCATGTTGCCTGCAATCTTATCCTTGTGCAAGCCTCAATATTTCATGTCCGGCCGATCGTGCGCCGTCCACAAATCGCGGGCGAAAAAAAACCGCTGACGTAGCCGTCAGCGGTTTTCAGAAGATTGCCAGTCGTAACGTGCTTAGAACATAAAGTTAACGTTGGCGGTCACACCATCCTGCTTCACACCCTGTTTGCTGCTGACGGTTGAGAAGGCGACACCCAGACCGATTTGTGGGGTGATGTTGCCGCGAATACCGATCACGCCGGTTACCCACTTATTGTCAGCGCGATAGCCCGGAATATCGTATTTGATATTTTGCGTAACCGAGGATGGGGAGGCGGTGACAAATCGTTCCTTGTCGTTGCCTTCACTGTCCATCGACACGCGCGCAAACGGCGTGAAGTTGCCGATATTTATGCTGGCACGCACACCGATGCTGGTCACGCGCGATGTACGATTCTGGTCTTCAATCGTCAGGTCGGTCGACTGCACCACCGCCGCACCGGCATTTTCCTGGAAGCGTGCAACTGAAACGGTCTGGCTGGTATAGCCGATAAACGGGCCAACGGCGAGTCCACCAACGTTGAAATCGTAACCGGCGGTGAGGCTGCCCGAGACATTCGAGCCGTTCGTCGACGCGTTGTTATTGCGCGTTACCGAGCCGAGCTTGACGAAGCGGCGGATATTGTTGTACTTCAAATCCGCATTGCTGAACGTGCCATTGGCATAAAACCCGTCCGATTTTGCCGACATAAACAGCGAAAACGCCGTCTCATCGAGGTCATATTGGCCGACGGCGCCCATACGCGACTCATTGTTGTTTTTGCCAACCGCAACGCCGACCGTCACGCCCTCGGAAACACGCATGGTCAGACCAACCGTTGCAGCACGGTTCTTGGTGTTGGTTTGCGGATTCAGGTTGCTCGCCGTAAAGTCTGACTTGCCACCGTCGTAAGCGGCAAATGCCGACACCTTGCCCATTGCCGCGGACGCGCCCTGCTGGAGACCGGCGTCAAGCGTGCGGACGTGTGATGCGCGCGAGGACAGCGGTACTTCAGCCATGGTCGAGTAGGCGTTCGGGCCGTCAATCAACGACTTGACCAGATCAGCAACGATTGCGTGTGCGCCGGTGGTTGGATGGATGCCGTCGGCGAACAGATAATTGGTTGGCGTGGCGCCCGGTACCAGCGTCGAGCCGGTACAGAACTGCGAATTGCCACCAGCCGAAAACGGCGGGAATGGTCCGCAGGCAACACCTGAAATGTTGGTAAAGCCAAAGGCACTTGGGTTCGCCGCAACTTCATTCAACATGGTAAAGACATCAACCGGAATCACACGCTGGCCGGTTGCTGCCAAGGCATTAAACAAGGTGATATTAAATCCTGCAGACGCCTGGGTTTGCAATGCCACACCAGCTGCGCCACCCGCCTGCGCACCAGGGGTCAAGCCAAGATTTGGCAGGCCAAACACCATGATGTAACGTGCACCAGCCGCGCGCAAACGCGCCGATTGTGCGGCCACATCGTTTGCTGATGCGACACCTGCGGCGCCGGCTTGCAAAAGATCATTGCCACCCGCCCAGATTGCGTAAAGACCATTCGGGTTTGCGGCACCACCGTTGGCGGCAAGATGTTCGCCAATTTGGGTGGTCACGGGGCGCTGTGCGCCGCCGGGAGGAGTGGACGCGGAAGCTGCGGCAACACGTGCGCCGCCTTGCGCAAAAATGCCGCCGCCGGCGACGTTGGATGGGTTGGCGTTGCCACCGTAGTATTGCGCGATGATTTCCGACCAAACCGGACCCGGGTTGGTGGTGAAGCGTCCAAGGGTTGCGGCGGTGCCTGCAGGCACACCGATCTGCAACAGGAATGGCCGGTAGTAGCCCGAATCCGACAAGCTATCGCCGAATACATAGACGCCCTGGAATTGCACGGCGCTGGCGCTGCCGCCAAATGCAAGAGCGCTGGCAACAACGGCTGGAAGAACACGTTTGGCAAAAGATTTACGTGACATTAAAAGCTCCTCGCGAGATGAAAACTATTGTTATTGGAAACTGACGTAAAACAAAAGGCTGAAAACGGGCGGTTTATGCCGTTGTTGCGATACGGGCAATTGTCACCTGCAAAGGCACCGATTCGGTCGGGCGATTTGTTGACCACAATACAACCAAAATTATCCCGCAATCCATGCGCAATCGGTGGCTAACTTGTTTGAATTAGGCCGTAACTGTGCCGCTTATGCAACAGTCAATACATCATATTGATTGTGCGTTGCAGCAATAGTGCGGCGCAGCATCGACACGAAGCTTCGCTCGCCAGGTACCTCAATAAACGCGCCGATCAAGCCCAGCCTCGTGCAGGATGGTGGTGGCTAACTCTTCAATCGACTTGGTGGTCGAGTTTAGATAGCGGACGCCAGCGCCTTCCATCAGTCGTTCGGCGGTGGACACTTCCCACTTGCAGTTTTCCAGCGAGGCATATTTGCTGTCGGGTTTGCGTTCCTGGCGAATCTGGGTCAGGCGTTCCGGCACAATCGAAAGGCCCCACACCTTTCCCTTGAGTGGCAACAGCGCGGGAGGCAGCTTCATTTTTTCCAGATCTTCCGGAATCAACGGGTAGTTGGCCGCTTTCACGCCAAACTGCAACGCCATGTACAAACAGGTCGGGGTTTTTCCGGAGCGAGACACACCGACCAGGATGATGTCGGCCTGTTCGAGATTACGGTTGGTGATGCCGTCGTCGTGCGCCAGCGTGTAGTTGACGGCTTCAATGCGGTGGTTGTAGTCCTTAAAATTACCCGCCGAGTGGCTGCGACCGATCGCATGAGCCGACTTCACGCCCAGTTCTTCCTCAAGCGGCACAATAAACCGGTCAAACAGATCAAGAACCATGGCGTTTGCCTTGGCAATTTCGAGCCGCAATTCAGTATTCATCAGCGAGGTAAAAACCAGCGGCCGTTGACCGGATTCGCGATGATTCAGCTCGATTTGGTTCATCACGTCGCGGACTTTTTCGATATTGTCGATAAAAGGCAGCGTAATCCGGCGGAATTCAATATCGTCAAACTGGGTAAGCAGCGAGTTGCCCAGCATCTCGACCGTAATACCGGTCCGGTCGGAGACAAAAAACGCGGTTCTTCTGTGGGGCACGGTCGCTCCTGATTGAATGAAGTGTGATTGGAGCAAAATAGCCTCCGTCCGCTATAATTTTACGTCTTTTGCAGCGCAACATTGTTATCGCTGGCGTTGTCTTCCGCCAACCGCCTCCGGCGCTGGTTGCCGGAAGCAAGCCAGTGCAGCGTTTCCCCCGTGGCAAGTCCTTTACCCTCCGAAAGCGTCTTTCATGGCCCAAGCCCCAGTAGTTAACCCCGCCAACGCCCCGCGCGTCGTACCATTGTCACAATGCCGGATGGATGATGTTGCCGCTGTCGGCGGTAAAAACGCGTCGCTCGGCGAGTTGATCAGCCAGCTGGCGGCGGCCGGCGTGCGGGTGCCGGGCGGTTTTGCCACCACGGCCGAGGCATTCCGCGAATTTCTGAACCACAACAAGTTGACTGAAAAAATCAATAACGCGTTGACCACGCTCGATATTGAAGATCTCGCGGCGCTGTCCAAAACCGGTGCGATGGTACGGGCATTGGTGGTGAACGCCCCGCTGCAACCGGCGCTGGAGGCCGAAATTCGGGCTGCATACGCGAGCCTGACAGCCGACCACGGCGAGGCGTCGTTTGCTGTGCGCTCCTCGGCGACCGCCGAGGATTTGCCCGATGCATCGTTTGCCGGGCAACAGGAAACCTATCTCAATATCAGGGGTATCGACAACGTACTCGAAGCGATCAAACACGTGTTTGCCTCGCTTTACAACGACCGCGCCATTTCCTACCGCGTCCATCAATCGTTTGAACACGCCGAGGTTGCACTGTCGGCCGGTGTGCAACGCATGGTGAGATCAGACTCAGGCGCGGCCGGCGTGATGTTCACGCTCGATACCGAGTCCGGGTTCCGTGATGTCGTGTTTATCACTTCCAGTTACGGCCTCGGCGAAATGGTGGTGCAGGGGGCCGTCAACCCGGATGAGTTTTATGTCAGCAAACAATGTCTGAAAAATGCCAAGCCCGCGGTGCTGCGCCGTTCACTCGGCTCAAAAGCACAAAAGATGGTGTTTGGTGATGCGCAGGCGGCGGGCAAATCGGTTGAAACCAGACCGATTGATCAGGCCGACCGGGACCGCTTTTCGCTGAGCGATGCCGACGTTGAAGAGCTGGCCCGATATGCGGTTGCGATTGAAAACCACTACGGCCGGCCAATGGATATCGAGTGGGGTCGCGACGGGCAGGACGGCAAACTCTATATCCTGCAGGCGCGCCCCGAAACCGTGAAGTCACAAGAGACCAAGACGGATTCACTGACGCGTTACAAACTCAACGGTACCGGCAAAAAACTTGCCGAGGGACGTGCCATCGGTGGCAAAGTGGGTACCGGACCGGCGCGGGTGATTGCCCACGTTGATGAGATTGCGTTGTTCCAACCGGGTGATGTGATTGTCACGGACATGACCGACCCGAATTGGGAACCGGTCATGAAAAAGGCATCGGCCATCATTACCAACCGCGGTGGACGTACCTGTCACGCCGCCATCATTGCGCGCGAACTTGGTGTGCCGGCCATTGTCGGCTGCGAGAACGCGACCGAGGTCATCAAGAACGGCGAGGACATCACTGCCAGTTGCTGCGAAGGCGACTCTGGATTTGTTTATCAGGGCCGGGTGCCGTTCGAAATCATCACGGTGGCGCTCGACAACATGCCAAAAATTCCGGTGAAGATTGCGATGAACGTCGGCAATCCACAATTGGCGTTCGACTTTGCGCAGCTGCCGAACGAGGGGGTTGGTTTGGCGCGGTTGGAATTTATTATTTCCAACACCATTGGTATTCACCCGAAGGCGTGTCTTGATTATGCGAAGCTGCCGGACGACGTGCGCGCACAGGTGGCGAAGGCTTCGCGTGGCTATGACAATCCGGTTGAATTCTACAAACAGAAAATGATCGAGGGTGTGGCCACCATCGCCGCCGCGTTCTGGCCGAAAAAAGTAATTGTCCGGCTGTCGGATTTTAAATCGAACGAGTACCGCAATCTGATCGGTGGACCGCGTTACGAGCCGACCGAAGAAAACCCCATGCTGGGTTTTCGCGGTGCCTCGCGCTACATCGCACAATCGTTCCGCGAATGTTTCCGACTCGAATGTGAGGCGATGAAATACGTTCGCGACACCATGGGTCTGACCAATGTTGAATTGATGGTGCCGTTTGTGCGCACACTCGGCGAGGCCGATGCGGTGTTGGCGATCATGAAAGAGTTTGGTCTCGAGCGCGAAAAAAACGGTCTGCGTGTTGTCATGATGTGCGAGATTCCATCCAATGCAATTCTGGCGGATGAATTTTTGCAGCGCTTCGACGGATTCTCGATTGGCTCGAATGATATGACCCAGCTGACACTCGCGCTCGACCGCGATTCGGGGTTGGTGATGGATGCCTTTGACGAACGCGACGAGGCGGTCAAACGCATGTTGCATATGGCCATCGTCGCGTGTCGCAAAGCCAATAAATACGTCGGCATCTGCGGGCAGGGCCCATCGGATTATCCCGATCTTGCCGAATGGTTGATGAAAGAAGGCATTGAATCGATGTCGTTGAATCCTGATACGGTTGTTGAGACCTGGCTGCATTTGGCGAAGGTGACGTAGCTGATGTTGACCTGGCAATTCGCCCGCTTTGACGACCTGCCACCGCGCGACTGGTATGCCGCCTCGGCGGCGCGGGTTGACGTGTTTGTGATGGAGCAGAATTGCCCGTTTCAGGATCTCGACGGCGCCGATTTTTATTCGTGGCATTTGCTCGGCTGGGATGGCGAGGGTGACGCCAAAAAACTCGCCGCCTACTGCCGGTTGGTTGATGCCGGTATCAAGTTTGCCGTGCCGTCGATTGGTCGCGTCATCACCACCAACGAATACCGATCGGGCGGCTTTGGCAAATTGCTCATGCGTGAAGCGTGTACACGGCATGAAGCGCTGTATCCCGGTTTGCCAAATCGTATTGGTGCGCAGGCGCGTTTGGAAAAGTTTTATCAGGGCTTTGGCTTTGTCACGGATTCAGCGCCCTATATTGAAGACGGTATCCCCCACTTGGAAATGCAGAGGTCCTAAATGGCAAAGCAACACATCAATCGTTCTGTCGTGGTAACCGGCTCGACCTCGGGCATTGGCCTTGGCATTGCGCGCGCGTTTGCGCGCGAAGGGGCAAACATCACCTTAAACGGTTTTGGCGATGCGGCCGAGATTGAAGCCATCCGCGCCGGCATTGAGCGCGAATTTGGCGTGACGGTGAAATATTCCGGCGCTGATATGTCCAAGCCACACGAAATTTCCGCCATGATCGAAACCGCCGCTGAACAGTTTGGCGCGGTCGATGTACTGGTCAATAACGCGGGCATTCAACACGTTTCGCCGGTTGACACATTCCCACCGGAAAAGTGGGATGCGATCATCGCCATCAATTTGTCGTCGGTGTTTCACACCACCCGCGCGGTGCTGCCGTTGATGAAACAAAAAAAGTGGGGGCGGGTGATCAACATTGCGTCGGCCCACGGTCTGGTCGCGTCACCGTTCAAGTCGGCCTATGTGGCGGCGAAACACGGTGTGGTCGGGTTTACCAAATCCTGCGCACTCGAAGTTGCCGAGCAGGGCATTACGGTCAATGCCATTTGCCCGGGGTACGTGTTTACCCCGCTGGTGGAAAAACAAATTGATGACCAGGCGCGGGTACACGGCATCCCGCGCGAGGATGTGATCCGCGACATTATTCTGGCGCCGCAACCGAACAAACGTTTTGCCGAGATTGATGAAGTCGCCTCCCTCGCGGTGTATCTTGCGTCGGATGCGGCGCAGGGCATCACCGGCACCTCGATGTCGATTGACGGCGGCTGGACCGCGCGCTAACGCTACTCAACCGCCGCACAATCACCACGCAATACGATCAAGACCCGCGACATATCGTACGACCCAATCGAATCCTGGAGAACCGCATGAGTAAAGTTTATGCCGACGCAAAATCCGCCCTTGCCGACCTGTTGCACAACGACATGACCATCGCCGCCGGTGGTTTCGGCTTGTGTGGCATCCCCGAGAATTTGATCGGTGCGTTGGTCGAGAGCAAAACCACCGGGCTAACCATCGCCGGCAACAACGCCGGTGTGGATGATTTTGGTATGGGCTTGTTGCTCAAGACGCATCAGGTAAAAAAAGTCATCGCGTCGTATGTTGGGGAAAACAAGGAGTTCGAGCGCCAGGTGCTGGCGGGCGAACTTGAATTGCAATTGACGCCACAGGGCACACTCGCCGAAAAATTCCGCGCCGGTGGTGCCGGCATTCCCGGCTTTTATACCCGCACCGCGTTTGGTACCAAGCTCGCCGAAGACAAACACACGCACAATTTTGACGGCAAGGAATACGTGCTGGAAGAGGCGATTCGTGCCGACCTGGCGATTGTCAAAGCGTGGAAAGGTGACAAATCCGGCAACCTGGTTTATCGCAAGACCTCGCGCAACTTCAACCCGATGATCGCCACCTGCGGCAAGGTGACGGTGGCGGAAGTCGAAGAACTGGTTGAAGTCGGTGAGCTCGACCCGGATCAGATTCACACACCGGGCATTTTTGTTGACCGCATCATTCAGGGCGCGAAATATGAAAAGCGTATTGAGTTCCGCACCGTGCAAGGTGCCGGCTCATCCAAAAAGGATTCGCCGATTCGCGACGTGATGGCCAAGCGTGCGGCCAAAGAATTACGTGACGGCTACTATGTCAATCTCGGCATCGGCATTCCGACGTTGGTGGCGAATCACATTCCGGCCGGCATGAGTGTCACCTTGCAAAGTGAAAACGGCTTGCTCGGTATCGGCCCCTTCCCGTCCGACGATGCCGTCGATCCTGATTTGATCAATGCCGGTAAACAAACCATCACAACACTTCCCGGTTCCAGTTTTTTTTCAAGTGCCGATTCGTTTGGCATGATTCGCGGCGGGCATATTGATTTGTCGATCCTCGGTGGCCTTGAGGTTGCCGAGAATGGCGATCTGGCCAATTGGATGGTGCCGGGCAAGATGGTCAAAGGCCCCGGTGGCGCCATGGATTTGGTGTCCGGCGTCAAGCGGGTGGTGGTGTTGATGGAACACACCTCCAAAGACGGCGCGTCAAAAATCCTCAAACAGTGCTCACTACCGCTAACCGGCCGCGGTGTGGTCAATCTCATCATCACCGATCTGTGTGTGTTCGAGGTGCATCCGCTAGCGGGGCTGGTACTCATTGAGTTGCACCCGGGTGTGACGGTTGAAGAAGTTACCGCGAAAACGGCGGCGGCGTTTCGCGTGAATTTGTAACGCGTTTAGGGATTTGGCAATTGCCCTTGGTATC
>JANMNT010000262.1:0-8607 GCA_031368465.1 Burkholderiales bacterium | reverse complement strand
TGGGTATTGATGCTGGTAATCGGACAATCGGCAAAATTATAGCGCACCACGCGATATTGGCGCAAAGCGGCGTCAGGCTGCGATTCCGCTGTTATTTGCCTTCTGCTTGGGTGGCCGGTGCAATCGGTGCGTTTTGGACTGTCTCCATCGCCCAGACGGCTTTACCACCCGAGGCTTTTTGCAGACGCGCCACCATTTCCGCGTGCTGGCTTAGTTCCTCGGCATCGGCCCGCAACACCTTAAGGTTGTCCGGGCGCACAGTGGCAACCACGCCATCACGTTTGACCGCCTTGGCGTTGGCACCAAGGCCAATATCGAGGCTATCCTGCCCACGCGTGAGCGCCAGATAAACTTCGGCGAGCAATTCTGCGTCGAGCAACGCGCCGTGCAGGGTGCGTGCGCTGTTGTCGATCTCAAAACGCTCACACAGCGCGTTCAGCGAATTTTTGCGTCCCGGGAACTGCTCGCGCGCCATTTTCCAGGTATCAATGACGGATCTTTTGGTGTTGTCACCCGTCGCCGACTTGTCAATGTCAGGCTGTTTGATGCGCGCCAATTCGGCATTCAGAAACCCAACGTCGAACGCGGCGTTGTGGATTACCAGTTCGGCGTCGCCCAGATAAGTGAGGAACTCGCCGGCGATATCGGCAAATTTTGGTTTATCCGCCAGAAACTCAATCGAGATGCCGTGTACTTGTTGTGCACCCGGATCAATCTCGCGTTCGGGATTGAGGTAACAATGAAAATTGTTTTTGGTCAGCCGGCGGTTGACCATTTCGAGACACGCAATCTCGATCACGCGATGGCCCTGCGAGGCTTCGAGCCCGGTGGTTTCGGTATCAAGAAATATTTGCCGGCTCATTGTGCATCACCATTGAGGGATTCAACACCCATATTGGCCAACACATCCGCGCGCTCATTACCGGGGTGCCCGGCGTGGCCTTTGATCCAGCGCCAATCAACCTTGTGTTGCTGCGCCAACACATCGAGTTCGCGCCACAAATCGTCATTTTTTACCGGCTTTTTGTCGGCGGTGCGCCAGCCGTTGCGTTTCCAGCCGTGGATCCATTCGCTGATGCCTTTTTGTACATAAGCCGAATCGGTATACACCACCACATCACAATCGCGCTTGAGGGTTGCCAGCGCTTCAATCACGGCGCGTAACTCCATACGGTTGTTGGTGGTGTTGGCTTCGCCGCCAAAGATTTCTTTTTCCACCGCGCCGGCCATCAGCAACGCGCCCCATCCGCCCTTGCCGGGGTTGCCCTTGCAGGCACCGTCGGCGTATATCGTGACAACCTTCATTATTTGATGACTCTCAGACGGGAAATGATTTGCTGCGGTTGATGGTCATTGTTTTGGTTCGACACTTTTGTATTGGTTGTCGGTTGTTTGCCGGCACGCTGTGCAACGGCGGCAAACTTGCGTTCTTTTTTCGCCTGACTCGACCAGGCGGGTGTGATCAGGCGCATGCCGTGCACACGTTTAACCGCTTCGAGCATATACACGCCTCCGGCCACACCCCACCAACGGTCACCGCTGGATTCCATGAATTGCCAGCGGCGGCGCCACTTTTCGTTTTCGACCGGCGGGATGTAACACGACAAATGCCCGTTGCTTGGTTCGAAACCCAACAGCTGCAGCCAATCCTTCATGCGCACCAACGAAACAAACTGGCCGCTCCACGGAATGTCTTTGGATGACCACAGCCGTTTGGCGCCAAACAGGCTCCACGGGTTAAAGCCGATGATGACCATGCGCCCTTCAGGCCGCATGATGCGATCGACCTCGCGCAAAATTTCGTGCGGGTTGTCGGCGAATTCGAGGGTATGCGGCAACAAACACAGATCAACCGAATGCGCGTCAAACGGCAACTCGTGAAACTGCGCTGCCACGGTTGCACCGTCACCAAGCGTTGGTGACACCACCATCCGATGGGTCATGCGTGATTCGCGCAACAGGTCAACGCCGGCCAGCCCCAGCTGCACCGCGTGATAACCAAAAATATCCGGCGTGACACTGTCGAGCCACTCGCGCTCTTTGGCAAGTGTATATGCGCCAAGCGGTGTGGCCAGCCAGTCGGCTAAACTGGCGGCTGGTTTGTTGTTGCCGGTATCTTGATTGCCCATTTGAAAATTTTAACTGGAATGTTGACCGTCTTCCCTGTTCCGGCATTTGCCGACAATTATTTGTGGGTCATTCATGATGCCACCCACGCTGTTGCGGTTGATCCGGGCGACGCGACGCCGGTGATTGATTATCTGGCAAGCCACAATCTGACGCTATCGGCGATCCTGATCACCCACCACCACGCTGATCACGTCGGTGGCATCGGCGCGCTGTTGGAATGGTGTGGACGGGAAATCGAGGTGTTCGGCCCGCCTGACGAAAATATCCCGCACCGCACCCAGCTTGCCGTTTCAGGCAGAAAGGTCTCAATCGCCTCGCCATTGCTAGAGTTTGATGTAATACCGGTTCCCGGCCACACCGCCGGGCACGTTGCCTACCACGCGCCAAAACAAGGCTGGTTGTTTTGTGGTGACACCCTGTTTGCCGGTGGCTGCGGACGATTGTTTGAAGGGACGGCGGCACAAATGCAGGCCTCGCTCGCCACCCTGCGTGCCCTGCCGCCACAAACCCAGTTTTTTTGCGCCCACGAATATACGCTGAACAATTTACGTTTTGCCGTCGCCGTTGAGCCGAACAATAGAGCACTTGCGCAGCGCGTGGCCGTTGAAAACAAAAAACGTCAGCGCGGTGTGCCCACCCTGCCCTCGACGATTGGCTTGGAAATCGCCACCAATCCGTTTTTGCGCTGGGACGCGCCTGCGGTAATTGCCGCTGCCGCACGTGTTTCGGCAGACACAACTATACAGCATACGTCGCCCGCCGCCGTTTTTGGGGCGATCCGCAAATGGAAAGATCGTTTCTAGATTCGCCGCCCGACTTAATCACCGCCAACCGAAAAACAAAACATGTTCACCATCCGCCCCGCCACACCCGCCGACGTCGATACCATCGTTGACCTCATCGCGCAACTCGCCGTTTACGAAAAACTCGAACACATGGTCAGCGGCACACCCGCCATGCTGCACGACGCGCTGTTCGGCAGCCGGCCTGCGTGTGAATGTGTGATTGCCAGCGAGGACAATAGGCCAATCGGCTTTGCCTTGTTTTTCACCACCTACTCGACCTTCCTCGCCAAGCCGGGCCTGTATCTTGAGGATTTGTTTGTCATCCCGGCCGCGCGCGGTCGCGGTTATGGCAAAGCGTTGATTGTGCATCTTGCGCAGTTGGCACAATCACGTGGCAACGGGCGATTTGAATGGCGTGTACTGGACTGGAATGAGCCGTCGATTGAGTTTTACAAGTCACTCGGTGCGAGCATCCTGCCGGAGTGGCATTTGGTGCGGATGACGGAAATTGAAATTGCGGCGCTGGTGGCGGGCAGCAACGTCGGCACAAACTAAACCGACCAACAAGAAGACAGGCATGTCCGGTCGTTGCCAACCGGACATGCCCATTGATACGCCGGCGGGTGCCGACTACTCTTCGATCAAATCACGCACCTTGGTGAAGGTCGCGGTGACTGTTGACGCTGCGTTGATGGTAAACGTGCAAGCATTCCTGCCCGAACAGGTGGCATTACCCGACGCGCCACTCCAACCGGCAAACGTCCAGCCCGGCGCGGCGCGCACCGTCAAGGTCAACGCACTGCCCTGATCAAATTGGTAGGTGGTTGACCCAGGGGCGCAATCGTTGCAAGAGACGTTGATGCCGGCTGCACTATTACTGCCAATGACGTAGGTGCCACGTCCGACTTGGTTGAACGTCAGCGACGCAGACGGTGCCACACTGAATGCCGCGACACCTAAACGCAACTGACCGGTGGTACCTGCCTCGCTAAAGCTACCACCGACGATGACGCGGCTGGGAGAAAGCAATTCAGTCGCCGCATTAAATCCCTGGCCGTCGCTGAAATCAAAAAAAGGTGCCCAAGCTGCGTCGCGAATTCCATTTGATTGAATTTTCCAAACATAGGCGCGAATTTGATTATTTGTCCCTATGAGTTCAAGGCCCGTTAGAAAAATGCCGGCTGTCGTCGGACGGATCCATGTCGGACCACTTGGAATACCAGTGAGCGGTTGCACAAAGGCCGTATCGATTGTGCCGCTTGCGCCGGAAAGTTTTGCCAACCGCGTCGGCACGCCACCAATCGTATTGAATCCCCCGCTGACAAAAATATTGGTCCCGTCTGATTCCATCGCCGACACCGGCCCATTGGGGTTGGGGTCAAATCCGCCATCGGCCACACCCGTGGTTGCATCGATGCGTGCCAGGGTGCGATTCTGGCCATTCACAACCAACCGGGGCGCACCGGAAAAATTCTGCGTGCCCGGCATGCCGACGTAAACATAGTTGCCGACCTTGGCGATCGCGCGCTGACATTGCGAGCCAAACGACATCCCGGCCAATGCCGGTTGCCAAGTTGCGTCGGGTTGACCTGTGGTGGCCGACACCTTGGCCAGACAACGCGTCACGACACCATCAACGACATAAAAACCGCCGACCATGTAAATGGATGTGGCGTCACCGGTGATGGCGCGCGCAAAACCGTCAATTGGCGGGCTCCAGGTGGTATCGATTGCACCGTTGGTTGCATCATAACGCGCCAGAAATTGGCGCGGAGCGGTTCCCGAAAAGGTAAATCCGCCGCTGACATAAAGCTTGCCCGCAATATGTTTGACGTTTGCAACCAACCCATTGGGGCCGCCGGTGAACGAGGGATCAAAGGTGCCATCGGTATTGAAGCGAATCAGATTGTTCATCGGCACGCCGTTGACTTCGGTGAACGATCCGCCCATGACCACCCGGCCGTCATCGAGTTTGGTCGAACTGGAAATGAATCCGTTGGTCTTCAGGTTGACATTAAAGGTGCTCTGCATGGCACCATTGGTTGCGTCGAGTCGGATGACCGCGCCGGCGCGCGCTGCGCCATAGTAGCCACGACCTTCGAGGTAAACGCCCTCTGATGTCGCCAGCGTGTAACCGGTAAATCCATTGCCGCCATTGACGACCAAACCATTAAATCCGGCCACGGGCAAACCGGTAACGGCATCGTATTTGAACGGCGAAAATGTCACTGTGTCGGAATAAAACCGCCCGCCCAACACAAACAAATTGCCCGCGCTATCCAACGATGGTCCGGCGTGTGCACGGAGTCCATAGGTTGGTACCACGCCGATCACGGGGACCGGCGGATTGAGCCCACCGACCCAGCCGGGCGCAACTTGTCCCGTCGTGCCACTGAGCTTGACCAGATTGTAGGGTGAGGTAAAGTTTTGGCCGAGCGTTGAGGTTCCGGTTGATTGGCCGGCAATAAACAAATCACCGGTCGCGTTTACCGTCACACCGTTGATAAACATGTCAATGGCTTGTGCGGCGGCGCTCCATGATGTGTCCTGCACGCCACTCAATGCATTGATTTTGTAGATGGCTCGACGGCCACCGTTAACTTTGGTGCCGATTACATACAGCGCGCCATTGGCCACCGGCGCGGCAAAAACACCAACAGTTGCACTGATGTCGTCAGCCAGATTGACGACTACCTGGCGCCCGTCAAAATTCGGGTCAGCCACGCCGCCGAGCGAGTTGGCGGGAATTTTTGCCATGCGCACATTAAATTTGCCGCGCACATCGTAAAGACTGCCAAATGTGTAGAGATTGCCAGCGCCGTCAAGCGCAATACTGCTGACGGCAATTTGACCCGCAATCCGTCCGATCGGATTCGGATCCCAAGCCGGATCGACGATATTGCGGACCAAATCAATCCGCGCAAGACCGGCGCGAGCGAATCCGCCAATGCTGGTAAAACTGCCAACAACATAGGCAAAATTGCCAAAAATCTTGATGTCAAAAATCTCGCCGCGATTGGTCGTGCCATTGCGGTCATCCGGTAAGTCGACCGTGAATGTCGTATCGCGGGTGCCGTCAGTATTGAGCCGCATCAAGCCATTGATAAATGTCCCGGTAAAGCCGACCGGGTTATTGGCAGCGTCAATGTCCGGCCCCCCGCCAAGGTAGCGCAAATCGGCAACACCATCAGTGGCGACCAGCAGTTTTCCGTCTGACTGGCGGGCAATAGCGCGTGGAGAATTGTTTTGCACCAATAACAAATTTGGGTTTGGCAGGGGCTGCTGTGCAATGGCTGCGATCGACGTGAATGCCAGCAATGCCGCCGTGGCAAAAAGACAAAGCCAGGAGTACGATTCAACGAACCGGCGCGCCGATAAAACATTACCTGCCGAATGCCACACGCCGCGAAACGCCCATTGAGTATTGCTGTCCATAACTTCTCCCTGACAAGAAAGTAACATCGGCACTTGTTTTTTCATCCGCCAACTGCGTCGACTAAGCGTGTGCTGGATCCGGGCATGTCTGCCCAGCGCCTACATTACACCACGCGACCGCCTGTTTCAATCTGCCTCGTCCGGCTGGCCAATTGCGCCCGGTACAGGCTTGACAGTTTATAATTATCAACATGAGACTCCAACGCGAAGTTTGCCGTACTGCCGTCGCGCTGATCGCCACCCTGCTGGCAATGGGCGGCTGCAGCACGATTGAAACGCCGCCTGCACCCAGCTCCGTTATTTCCACCTCCGCGCCGCAATATGTGCCCGAGATGATGGCTCGGCTGGAGTTTGCCGCCGCGCGCCGCGATTTTGCACCTTACGCGCCGGTCGGCGACCGCGATTTGTGGCAGCGCGTACGACGCGGCTTCGTCATGGCAGAGATGAATTCGCCGCGTTTACAGGAACAGGAACTCTGGTACGCCAACCGCCCGGATTACATCAAACGGTTTGTCGAACGCGGCGCGCGCTATTTGTACCACATCGTTGAAGAAGTCGAGCGCCGCGGCCTGCCAACCGAGATCGTGCTGTTGCCGATTATCGAGAGTGCATTTAACCCACAGGCGTATTCAAGAGCACACGCGTCTGGTATGTGGCAATTCATCCCGTCCACCGGCAAAATTTTTGGTTTGAAACAAGATTGGATGACCGACAACCGGCGCGATGTTTTACTTTCAACGGATGCCGCGCTTGACTATCTGAGCAAACTCTACGCGATGTTTAACGACTGGGAACTGGCCTTTGCCGCCTACAACTGCGGTGAAGGTTGTGTCGGCCGCGCCATTGCAAACAACCAGCGTCGTGGGTTACCAACAGATTTTGCAAGTTTGAATCTGCCCAAAGAAACACGTTCGTATGTGCCAAAACTCATCGCGGTGAAGAACATCATTCTGTCGCCGGAGAGTTACGGCATCACGCTGCCGACGGTCGAGAACCGGCCTTATTTCATTCAGGTGGTGGCACCGGAAAAAATTGACGTCAAGCTGGCTGCGCGTCTGGCGGAAATGCCCGAGGAGGACTTTGCCCAGCTCAACCCGTCATTCAACAAGCCGGTGGCGGCCTCCGGCACCGGTTATTTTTTGGTGCCGACGGAAAAAGCCGCCACCTTCAAAACCAATCTGGATTTGTATCGCTCACTTAACGGGCCGATGGTTTCTTGGACAACGGTTGCCGCCAAGCCCGGGCAATCGGTTGATGCCGTCGCCCGCAGCCACGGCATGACCGCCAGCTACCTGCGCGCCACCAACGGGCCGTTCAAGGAGCGCAAGGGAAAATTCACCCAGCCCGTCACATTCATGGCACCGAACCCAAAAGAAGCGATGGCGATCAGCGCGGCCTTTGACCGAAAGGTGTTTCTCAAACGTGAACAACAATTTGGCATTGCCAACGACGGCGATGACGGCCCGACAATCGTCAGCAATCTGCCGCGTGACAATCTGCGCTTGGTCAACAACGCGCCGATAAATGCGTCGGTCAAGCCTGCCGAGTCACCCATGATTTTGGCGGCTGGTGGGCCGGTAAAGGATTTGCCAAGGCCGGCCGCAGCCCCTATCCGACGCGAGACAACCGACTACGTCGTGCAAAAAGGTGACACGCTTTTTTCGATTGCAAAACGCAGCCAATTGCCGCTCGATGAGTTAAAAACGCTGAACCAACTGACGGCCAATACAGTGCGCATCGGTCAGACGATCAAGGTGCGTTTGACCGACAGCTTTATCGATAGTGCGATTGCGTCACCCGTCGCGATAGCCACCAATACGGCATCGGTTGCAATGGCACAGATGGCGCCGGCGAAAAACGGCGTGGCGGCAAAGAGCACAACAAATCCCGGGCGTTTTCATACCGTGCGTTCGGGCGACACGTTGTTTGCCATTGCCAAACGCGCCAATACCAGCGTCGACAATTTATTGGCGTGGAACCGGCTGCGCAGCAATTCGGTATTGCAGACCGGGCTGCGATTGAAGTTATCGCCGTAGCATTGCGGGGGCAATCCGCGCCGTCCGGGCGGGCTGAAAATCAGAGGCGAAACACCAATTACAGCAGTTCCGGACAAAACCTGCCCGAAACGCCTGCGCCTCGTGATGATGCTGCCTCGGGAACTTCAAATAATCCCGTCGTCCCAGCGAGGTCTGGGACCAAGCCCGTTGTAACCCATTGATATCACGATGGACGAGATACCTGAGTAGTTTGAACAATG
>JANMNT010000025.1:0-6549 GCA_031368465.1 Burkholderiales bacterium | reverse complement strand
CGCTTCATCTTCACTGCGACCAAGCACTTTTGTTTGGGCGATGACCAGGTTTTTGGTCACGCTCATATGCGGGAATAGTTCGAAGTTTTGAAATACCATTCCGACCTTCGAGCGGAGCTTGGCAAGATTGGCGTCTTTTCCACCAACCGAAATACCGTCAACAATAATTTCGCCTTTTTGGAAAGGTTCAAGGCCATTGACGGTCTTGATCAGCGTTGACTTGCCAGAACCCGACGGTCCGCAAACCACCACAACCTCGCCTTTTTCGACCTTGGTCGTGCAATCAATCAGTACCTGTTTCTCACCGTACCATTTGCTGACGTTGTTTATTTCAATCATTGCCATAACTTGTCCTTATTGGTAAATCCACAAATCATCTGCGATAAACAAATCTGCGAACGGTGGCCACTTCGCTAAACCCGGCCCGCATCCATGCGGCCCTGCAAATACTTGACAAGACGCGAGGCGCCAAAACAAATGACGAGGAACACGATCGCAACAAAAATATACAGCTCAACGATGCGTCCGCTGATTTGACCGGCTTTGCTGGCCGCGCCAAGGAAGTCCTTGAGGCCGACCACATACACAAGTGAGGTGTCCTGAAACAGGATAATGGCCTGTGTCAGCATGATCGGCAGCATATTGCGGAACGCTTGCGGCAACACGATGTGGCCCATCGACTGCCAATAATTCATGCCCAAGGCATATGCGGCCCACGGTTGTCCGCGTGGTACCGACTGGATGCCGGCGCGAATGATTTCCGAATAATATGCCGACTCAACCATGATAAAGGCGACGATTGCTGAGGTGAACGGACCGACCGCCTCCCCTTGTTGCCCGGTGATTTTGCCAACCAGCATTGGTGTCAGGAAATAAAACCAGAAGATCGCCATGATGAATGGAATCGACCGGATCAGATTCACAAAGCCTGCAGAGGAGTACGACAAAACCCGCCAGCTGGACAATCTTGCCATCGCCAGCAGGGTGCCGAAAAAAATACCGCCGACCAGTGCAATGCAAAAAAGTTTGAGCGACAGCAGCAACCCGTCCCAAAGAAACGGCAGATTGTTAACAATGATCTTATAGTCAAAGTCACCCATGATCAGTGTCCTCCCTGCGACACATAACCAGGCACGGCGACTCTTTTCTCGAGCAACCGCATAATGAATACGACTGTGAGCGTGATGACGACGTAAATCAATGTTGCGGCGGTAAAGGCCGGGAATGTCTGAAACGTGTATTCGTTAATCTGCCGTGCTTGTGCGGTCAATTCAAGTACGCCGATTGTTAATGCAGTCGATGAATTTTTGAAAATGGTCAGGAACTCAGATGTCATCGGCGGAATGATCAACCGGTACGCCATCGGCAACACGACATACCGATATACCTGCGGTAATGTGAATCCCATTGCCAGACCGGCATTGGTTTGTCCCTTCGGCAGCGACTGGATTCCCGAGCGGACCTGTTCGGCGACGCGCGATGCCGTGTACAGCCCGAGGCACATGACCGCGGCGGTGAATTCCCACAGGCTGAATTGTGCAAATGGCAGGGTAATCAGGTTGGGGTAGGTCTGTTTCAACCAATCGCCCATGCTGGTTGGAAGCACTTCCGGCATCACAAAATACCAGAGGAACATTTGCACCAGCAACGGAATGTTGCGGAATATCTCAACGTAAATGGTCGCCGCGAGGTTCAGCCACTTCAATGGCGTGGTTCGCAAAATACCGAGGATTGATCCGAGCGAAAAAGCGATCACCCATGCACAAATTGACACCAGCATGGTCCACATCACGCCAGACCCCAGCCAGCCCAGATATGTCATGCCCCCCGAGGGCGCTTGATCCAGAAAAAACTTCCATTCCATGGCGCGGTCTCTCCCTTGGCTGTGCTACTGATCGATGTCACCGCAATGTTGAACACCATTGCATGTGAACTAACGCCAAAAACGATTGTTGTACGTGCAACTAACACCGGGCGGCCAGAAAACCAACGGATTGGCGGGTTTCTGGCAAACAAAAAAAAGGGGAATCGATTGCTCGATTCCCCTCATCTTACTTGATATTTGCGGGATTGCTACCCACGACAAATATTGTCCGGCAAATTACTCCGGCAGCGCCTGGCTGGTAAAGGCGGACTTGAGCAGCGGGCTCATTGGCATACCCATGGTCGAGCCATCCGGCAGCTTGCCCACGAACCACTTGTCATAAAGCTTGTTGATATCGCCCGAGCGGAACATTGCCGAAAGGGCACGGTTTACGGCCAATGCAAAATCAGCGTCGTTACGGCGGTGCATGATTGCATACGGGTCATACGACAGGTACTCGCCAACCACCGCAAAATCTGCCGGCTTTTTCGACTTTGCGACCAGGCCATACAACAACACGTCGTCCATGGCAAACGCGGCGGCACGACCTGACTCAACGGTCAAGAAAGACTCGCCATGATCTTTTGCCGACAAGAACTTCATACCAAGGTTTTCGGCATCGTTCAGCGCCTTGATGACGCGCTCGTTGGTTGTTCCCTGTGTCACGACGACTGTCTTGCCCTTTAGATCCTTATAGCTCTTGATTTTCGCCGATTTCTTCACCACCAGCTTGGTGCCGGTGATAAAGGTGGTCGGCGCGAAATCAACCTGCTCCTGACGCTTGAGTGTGTTGGTTGTTGAACCACATTCAAGGTCAATGGTGCCGTTGGCCATCAGCGGAATGCGCGTCTGTGAGGTTACGGGATTCATTTTGACGGCAAGGGTGGGCATGTTCAGCGTCTTTTTGACTTCTTCAACGACGGCCATACACAGCTCCATCGAATAACCAATCGGCTGCTGTTTATCATCAAGGTACGAAAATGGAATTGACGTTTCGCGATGGCCAATGGTAATCGTGCCGGACTCCTTGACCTTTTTGAGCGTACCGGTCAATTCTTGGGCGAATGCCGGGGCGGCAAGAATTACGCTTGCGATCAGGCCGGCAGTAAGTTTTGAAAACTGTTTCGGGTGAGTCATGGATGTTGCTCCTCTTGTGTGTGCTGGGTTGAGACTGGCTTTGTTCCCGCAAACCGCATCCCCTTTGGGGAGACAAGTTATTGGTCAGGCGGGTATGACGTTTTTTGATTGTTTTCGAGTTTACCTGTTTTCACTAATTTTTGTCGGATGCGAGGCCGGAATTTTGGTTGTGTTTGACAGGGCGCGAAGCTTGCGCGTATTGCTAACCGGAGGGTTATTTATTTGCTTCTAAATGGCTTGTATTTACGGCGACATCCCGCTACGCTTGGCACGGAACCAATGTGACAAAGTGGCTCGACATGGCCATGTGATAGTTGGAAAATTCTTGATCGGCGCATGCGGTCATACTGGGCGCCATTTGCCTTGGCCAAACTGACTTGCAGCCGCATAGACCCAACCGGACCGGAAACCAAATGCAAATGATCTTATGGCGCCACGCTGAGGCGGAAGACGACGCGGTGTCAGACCACGTCCGAAACCTGACCCACAGGGGCAAGAAACAAGCGGCGCATATGTCGGCTTGGCTGCATAGCCAGTTGCAGGATGAAATTGTCGATTGGCTGGTTGTGGCCAGCCCGGCCAATCGCGCGCAACAGACCGCCGCCGCGCTTGGATTGCCCATTACCACAGTACCGAAAATTGCGCCGGATGCCGCGCCGGAGGAGATTCTTGCCGCGGCACAATGGCCGACCAATGCACGCAACGTCATTGTTGTCGGTCATCAGCCGACGCTGGGAATGGCTGCGGCCCGCTTGATCAATGGTATTGACGGTTACGTCAGCGTCAAAAAAGGTGCAATGTGGTGGTTTGAGGCTCGCAGCCGGGATGACACCAGCCAAACCATCTTGAAAGCAATGGCGACACCGGACACGGTGCTTTAGCCGGGTGTTTCAGAGATCTTTTTTCAGTGCCAGGCTGACGTTCAACGCCTTCCATTCGGCAACTTCCTGCACAAGCTCATAGTCGGTCAAATCGTGTTGTTCCAGCCAGGTTGCGTCGACACTGAGGACAAAGCTCAACGGACTGCTGGCAGCAATCGAAAACAAATCCGGTTGAACGTTTCGACGGCTTCTGGAGAGCAACACTGCCAATCGCAGGCACATCGCCTCCCGGATAAAGTCTTGGTCGGCCGAAGGGTCGGTAACAATTTTTGTGAGTTTGCCCCGCTGCGCTAATACCACCCTGGCCAATGCGGCCTGTTCACGTTTGGAAAAGCCGGGCATATCGGCATTTGCCAGGATGTATGCCGAATGCTTGTGGAATCCCGCCTGGGCAACGGCAGTGCCGATTTCGTGCAATCGGGTCGCCCAAAGCAACCGCTGGCGAGACGCTTTAATATCGGCGTCAACCGCTGACGATGTTTCCGCCGCCAGGTGGGCAAAAAAATGCATGGCCAGATCGCGGACACGGTCTGCTTGTCGATGGTCGATTTGAAAGCGCCTGCCGAATTGTTCGACTGTCGCGTCGCGCACGTCCGGCAGGTTCGCCTGATATGCGCGCCCCAACAAATCATGCAATACACCGTCCCGCAGAGCCGTATCCACCGGCTGCATATCAACAATATTTAACTCTTCAAAAACAGTAAGCATGATCGCCAGACCGCCGGCCAAAACCGGAATTCGATCAGGCTTTATTACCAGCCCAAGGTCGCTAAAGTTGCCGGCCTTGATTGCACGATCGCGCAGCCATTCCAGTCCCTCCCGGTTGATGCCGGACTTTGATTGGCCATTTTCCGAAAGTATCCCAGCGAGGGCCTTGGCAGTTCCTGACGAACCAAATGCTTCGCGCCAGCCGGTGTTGATAAAGGCCGCGCGAATCTGTTCGATTTCCTTACGGGCGGCGAGTTGTGCGTCCTTGAAGCGTCGTTTGTCGATGATGCCGTCCGGGAAATATCGGGCCGAATAACTGACGCAACCCATATAAAGACTGTCGACCAGTTTCGGCTTGAAGCGATGTCCGATGACAAACTCTGTCGAACCGCCGCCGATATCGACCACCAGCCGGTCATGGTCTGCCTGAGGCAGGCTTTTTGCCACACCGAGGAAAATCAGACGCGCCTCTTCACGGCCGGCAATTATCTCGATCGGAAAACCCAGGATTCCCTCGGCTTCCTTGACAAACCCGGTGGCATTTTTTGCCACCCGAAGGGCGTTTGTCCCAACCACACGCACATTGTTGTGAGGCATGCCCCGGATGCGTTCCGCGAATAACCGCAGCGTGGCAAATGCGCGATCGGCAGTTTTCCCATCAATACTTTTTTCCGGGGTGATGCCGGCACCAAGGCGAACCGTTTCCTTGAGCGAATCGAGGGGATAAAGCGTGTTGTCGACAACGCGCGCAATCTGCAAGTGAAAACTGTTCGAGCCCAAATCCACGGCTGCAAGTGTGTTAGGAGACATATTCTTTGATTTTGTTGCGTTGATCACCTTTTATCAGTATGGCACACGGCACCACATTCATTGGGCACCAACCCAGATTGAATTGTGCTGTCAAAAAACTGCAATACTAATGACATATGGTGGACAACAAGAAAAAACGAAAAGAAAGTTCAAATATGGCAACAAGCCGGTCAGCCTCACGGTTCCTGAACCGCGAGCTGCAAATGCTCGCATTCAATCGCCGCGTTCTTGCCCAAGCGGAAAATCGTCAGGTTCCGCTACTTGAGCGTCTCAATTTTTTATCCATTGTTTCATCGAACATGGACGAATTTTTTGAAATACGCGTTGCCGGTCTGAAGGAACAAATCAAGCTGGGTTCAACCGCGCGGTCGACTGACGGAAAGACGCCCAAAGATACCTTCCGGCTGGTGGTGGCTGCAGCAAACGAGATTGTGGCGTCGCAATATGCACTGCTAAATGACGATATCCTGCCGAGCCTTGCAACTGAAGATATCCGCTTTATCCGGCGCGCACAGTGGGCGCCGGCGCTAAAGGCCTGGGTAAAGGACTATTTTTTTCGCGAGATGATGCCGGTGCTGACGCCGATCGGGCTCGACCCCTCGCACCCGTTTCCCCGGGTGTTCAACAAGAGCCTGAATTTCGCGGTTGAATTGTCCGGACGCGACGCTTTTGGGCGCGATTCCCAGCGTGCAATTGTGCAGGCGCCCCGGCTCTTGCCACGTGTCATCAAGCTGCCGCCGGAAGTTTCAGAGGGGCCAAACGATTTCATATTTTTGAGTTCCGTATTGCACCAATACGTCGGCGAGCTATTTGCGGGAATGCAGGTATTGGGCTGCTACCAGTTTCGTGTTACCCGCAACTCTGATTTGTTTGTCGACGAGGAGGAAATCAAGAACCTGAGGCTTGCACTGCAAGGTGAACTGCCGCAACGCCATCTTGGTGACGCCGTACGTCTCGAAATCGCCGACAATTGTTCCGACGACATGATGCAGTTCCTGTTGCTGCAATTTGGTCTTTCCGAGGCCGATCTGTACAAGGTAAACGGCCCGGTAAATCTGGTACGACTGATGAATGTGCCGGATCAAGTCGCACGGCCTGATTTGAAGTTCCAGCCTTTCACACCCGGGCTACCGAAAGTCCTGGAAAAGG
>JANMNT010000200.1:0-3336 GCA_031368465.1 Burkholderiales bacterium | reverse complement strand
CTCGATTGGGCGCTCATGGCAATGCGGCACCATGCAAGTCGACTACAACACGGCAGGGCGGCTGGGCGGTGAGTATGTTGACGCCCACAGCAACCGGGTCGCACCGGTCATGCTTCACCGCGCCATTGTCGGCTCGCTTGAACGGTTCATCGGCATTTTGATCGAAAACCACGCGGGATCGATGCCAATCTGGCTGGCGGCGGTTCAGGTCGTCGCCATGAACGTGACCGAAAACCAGTCTGGTTACGTTTCAAAGGTGGTTGACGCCCTCAAAGCGGCCGGAATCCGGGTGCATGCCGATTTGCGAAATGAGAAAATTTCCTATAAAATACGGGAACATAGCGTTCAAAAAGTACCTTATCAGCTGATTCTTGGCGATAAAGAAATGGACGCCAATACCGTGACTGCACGGATTCGTGACGGCAAGGGCGGCGGTGAAAATCTTCCCCCGATGTCAATCGAGGCATTTATATCCCGCGTAAACGACGAAGTGTCGGCGAAGCATTAGCCGAAGCCGGTTTCGTTTCGCATACAAGTTTTACCCCGATTTGGGGTTCGTCCTTGAGGCGGCCATCGTTGGCGGCCCAAGATTGTCGTTAATGTTCAGGAGAGTTTTATCGCTACCGAAAAAGACGTTCGAATCAACTCGGAAATTCGTGGTGTCACCGAGGTTCGATTGCTTGGCCCAGAGGGTGAGCAACTTGGCATTGTGAGCATGGGCGATGCCCTGCAACGCGCTGAAACCGCGGAATTGGATTTGGTGGAAATCGCCCCGACGGCGAAGCCCCCAGTGTGCCGGATAATGGATTACGGCAAATTCAAATACCGCGAAGCGAAAAAGGCCCACGAAGCGAAGCTGAAGCAGAAACAGATTCAGGTGAAGGAAGTTAAATTCCGCCCCGGTACCGATGATGGTGACTACAACATCAAGGTGCGAAATCTGAAGCGGTTTCTGGAGGAAGGCGATAAGACAAAAATCACCCTGCGGTTCCGGGGTCGCGAAATGGCACATCAAGAACTGGGTTTTCAGTTGTTAAAACGTGTTGAGGCAGATTTGACGGAAATTGGCCAGATTGAGCAATTTCCAAAAATGGAAGGCCGTCAGATGGTGATGATGGTCGGTCCGAAGAAAAAGATTTAAGGAGCGCATCACTCCGGTCGTGGCAAAGTGCATTGCAGTACAAGAAGTAAACAAGCCGACTTCAGGTTCAAAGTGTGGAATCGTTCCACCACCTGCTGCGGTAAGGCAACCAGGAAACTATCATGCCAAAAATGAAAACCAAGAGCGGCGCCGCCAAGCGCTTCAAACCGAGAGGCTCGGGCTCGATCAAACGCTCACAAGCCTTCAAGCGTCACATTCTGACGAAAAAAACCACCAAGTCGAAACGCCAGCTGCGCGGCACGACTGAAATTCATGCAACCAACATGGCCAGTGTCCGCGCCATGCTGCCCTACGCGTAAAGGAGACCGCCATGCCTAGAGTTAAACGCGGTGTGACCGCCAAAGCGCGTCACAAAAAAGTCCTGGACGCCGCCAAAGGTTTCCGTGGTCGTCGTTCCACCGTCTACCGCATCGCCAAAGAAGCGGTGATGAAAGCCGGTCAATACGCGTATCGTGACCGTCGCAATAAAAAGCGTGTGTTTCGTTCGTTGTGGATCGCCCGTATCAATGCCGCGGTTCGCGACGGCGGAATGACCTATTCGACATTCATGAACGGCCTGAAAAAAGCCGCCATCGAAGTCGATCGTAAAGTGCTGGCGGATCTGGCTGTGATGGACAAGCCCGCTTTCGCGCGATTTATTGAGCAAGCCAAAGCCGGGCTCGCCGCGTAATTTCGCAGTTCAAAATCGCAAAAAGCCCGCTTAGTAGTCTAGGCGGGCTTTTTTGTTTGTGTGTTGGTGCACTTCAAATTCGATTTCCAAACAGCGGACAGAAGTAAGGAATATATGACCCTTGATGACATTCTAGTCGACGCAAAAGCTTCGCTGGACGCGGTGACATCCATACCGGATCTCGAGCAGGCCAAGGCAAGATTCCTTGGCAAAGCCGGCTCTCTCACCGAACAACTAAAGGCGCTTGGCAAACTGTCGCCTGATGAAAAGAAGCAAGCCGGTGCCGCCATCAACGCAGTCAAGAAGCAGGTTGAAACGCTCATTGACCAAGCCAAATCGCGCATTCTGGGCGCGCAGTTGCAGGCAAAGCTGGCGGGTGAGTCGATCGATGTGACGCTACCAGGCCGCACATCGGGTATGGGTGGTCTGCATCCGGTGACAAGAACGCTGGAACGCATCGAAGCCTTGTTTGCGACCATGGGGTTTAGCATTGCAGATGGCCCTGAGATTGAAGACGACTACACAAACTTCACGGCGCTTAACACGCCGGAAAATCATCCAGCGCGCTCGATGCACGATACGTTTTACCTTGAAGGCAGCAAAAACCTGTTGCGTACCCATACCTCACCAGTACAAATCCGGCATATGCAGACCCACAAGCCGCCGATTCGTATCATCTGCCCGGGTCGGGTTTACCGCTGCGATCACGATGCCACGCATTCACCGATGTTTCACCAACTCGAAGGACTGTGGGTGGAAGAGGGCATCAGCCTGGCCGACTTGAAGGGAACCCTCACCCAATTTCTTAATGCGTTTTTTGAACGCAATGATATGCAAATCCGTTTTCGCCCTTCTTATTTTCCGTTCGTCGAACCGGGCGTGGAAGTGGACATGGAATGGGAAAACAAGGGTGGCAAGATCAAATGGCTTGAAATCGGCGGTGCCGGCGTGGTGCATCCGCAGGTATTGCGAAATGGCGGTATCGACCCGGAAAAATATTCGGGCTTCGCTTTCGGCATGGGTCTCGATCGACTGACAATGTTGAAATACGGCGTGAACGATCTGCGCCTGTTTTTCGAAAACGACGTCAAATTTCTTTCACAGTTTCGCTAAAACAACACGATTGAACCTATGAAAGTTTCCGTTAATTGGCTTAAAGAGTTGGTGGCGATAGATCTCGCGGTAGAGGAGATTGCGCACAAATTAACCATGGGCGGCCTCGAAGTTGAGGAGCAAACACCGGTCGCCGCTGCATTTACCAGGATTGTGGTCGCCGAGGTTAAAGCAGTATCTCCACACCCCAACGCGGACAAGTTACGTGTCACCGAGGTCGACGCCGGCACAGGGGCTATGCTGCAGATTGTTTGTGGCGCGCCAAATGTTGCAGTCGGTATGCGGGTTCCTTGCGCGCTGGTCGGCGCGGTATTGCCGGGCCTTGAAATCAAGCAGGCGAAATTACGTGGGGTTGAATCGAACGGCATGCTTTGTTCAGCACGCGAATTAG
>JANMNT010000197.1:0-27941 GCA_031368465.1 Burkholderiales bacterium | reverse complement strand
GAGCGAACCCCAGTTGACACCGATACGCACCGGCTTGTTGTATTTGACCGCGGCGGCAATCATTGCGCCAAACTGGTCATCACGTTTGACACCCTGCCCGACGTTGCCCGGATTGATGCGCAGTTTCGCCAGTGCGAGTGCGCATTCCGGCACTTCTGTCAGCAACTTGTGGCCGTTAAAATGAAAATCACCAACCAGCGGCGTGTTACATCCCGTCGCGTCGAGCTGTGCACGAATGTGCGGGACGGCGCGCGCGGCGGCGAGTGTGTTGACCGTGATTCGAACCACTTCCGAGCCGGCACGCGCCAACGCGAGCACCTGTTGTACGGTCGCGTCAATATTTTCGGTGTCGGTGTTGGTCATCGACTGCACCATGATCGGCGCATCGCCGCCGACCAACACGTGACCGATCTTGACTTGCCGTGATTTGCGGCGGGGGATTTGGCTGACCATGTTAATTAACTTGTTTTTGCGAAAGATAAATGTCGGGCCGCGCCAAGATACTCAGCAAACAAACCCTTGTCATGCACTACTTGACGTTGACACGGGCGACCGTGCTATTGGGTCGCGTGTGCGGCGTGAGGTCGAATTCGCGCCCGTTAAAGGCCATACGTGTGACCGACGCATTACCGACCACGACTGAAAATGGCCCGCGCCCGGAAACCTCGTCAACTTCGCCGGCGTTATAACGCCGCGACAAAATTGAGCGGCCATTGCCGTCGAGCACTTCAACCCAAGATTGACCAGAAAAGGTAAAACCGATTAGACCGTTATCACCGGTTCGACGCACCGCTTTTACCGCATCTGCCGGTGCCAATGCGGAGGTGGGGGTGGATGCCGGTGCCGTGACCGGACGCGATGGTTCTGCTGGTAAAACCGGCGGCACAATCGACGGTGGCGGCAATCCCGCATTTCCTGCGTCGGCCCCGACCTTTTCCGGCGCGGTCGCCGCAACGCCGGCAGTCGCCTCAACATTACCGACAGCAGGCTGCAACACCGGCAATGGCTGGCTGATTTGCGCCTGGGCAACCGATTCAGCCTGGCGCGGGCGCCCGCCGTCGGCAAGGTGCGGGCGGACAAACTCCCACCAATACCAAATGGCACCGGCTAAAAGCACGATTACACCGGCAACAATTGCGGCTCGTGCCTTGGGCGTTGCAAACATGTCGCCCCGCGATTGCATATTTAACGGTGCCGCCGCCGTCGGTGCGACCACCCGCGTCGCCGCCACCGCCAGACCATCACGATGAGTACGCTCGAGTGTGGCAAGTGCGTCATCAACGTCGATGCCCACGACCTTGGCGTAGTTGCGGATAAAGCCGCGCAAAAAAATGCCCTGCGGGAGTGCCGCGTAATCGGCTCGTTCGATCGCGTCAATTTGTTTTATGCCCATACGCAGGCGGTTGGCAATATCACCCAGCGAAAAGCCCGCGCTTTCCCGCGCCGCGCGCAGTAATTCACCAACCGATGCCGGCTCGTGCGGCGTCGGCTCCGGGTTGGTCAGGATGAAGTTGTCCCCCATTGCGCCGATGTCGACGTGCCCGGCGTGGCGGATATCGGGCGCGTCAGCTTTCGCGGTCGGGGTTGAATTGGCTTGCATACTGGTTATCCATGATTAATTGTCGGCAGATCGCATTGCGCAGCTGGCGTTACACGTTTAGCGGCCCGAGGCCTCTCGCGCCTGTTGCGAATCCGGGAAACGGCGACGCAATTGGGAAATGTAACCCGCCTCGGCGTTGCGGTCGCCCATCGCCCGCGAAATTTTTGCACCTAGCAACAGCGCATTTACATCCGGCTCACGCACCATGTTGCTGAAACGTGCAAATTGGGCATCCGCCTCTTTATAGCGCATTTGTGAAAATGCGATGTCGGCCAACTCGTACAAAGCTGCCGCAAGTTGTGGATCACGCACCAGCGCGGCACGTAAATTTGTTTCCGCCATGATGATATCGCCTGCACGACGCGAACACACACCGGCGTTGTACAACGCGCGTTCCGGGGTCGAATAGAGCGGGTTGCGCAGCGCCTGATTGAAATACGGCAGCGAGCGCTTGGGGTCCTGCCGCTCACAGATAAACCAGCCGTAATTATTGAGCGTATCCGAATCAGCAGGGGCCAGTCTCAGCGCCTGTTCGAACGACGCTTGCGCCTTGGCATCATCACGCAATTCCATGTAAATCAACGCCAACATGCTATGTGCCGGCGCATAACTCGATTGTGCGGCAACCGCTTGTTGCGCCGCCTCCAGCGCGGTCGCCAACCGCCCGTTGCGGAACCATTCAGCCGAGCGTTCGGTGTGAATTTGCGCGCGTTGTGTCGGCTCAACTTTGGTGGCCATATCGGCCGTCTTGGTTTCGGTGGTGGTGGTGGTCGAACAACCGGTAAGCGCCAAGACCAGCACTGCCAGCGTTGCAACGACCAATCCAATCAGCGTTCTGTTCAAGTTGTTCTCCTGTGACACGTTTGACTTATCCTACCGCATGGATGGCGATGGTACGCGCACCGGTGCGTTTTGACTTATCGACCACCTGCCCGGCCAGTTGTCCGCAGGCAGCGTCGATATCGTCGCCACGCGTTTTGCGAATCGTCACAATCAGACCGGCGTCCTGCAATACCGCACGAAAGCGGTGGATGGCGTTGTTGCTGGAGCGTTTATAGGGCGCTTCCGGAAACGGGTTCCACGGAATCAAGTTGATTTTGCATTCAATATCGCTGACCAGCGCGGCCAATTCATGGGCATGCGCGACCGTATCGTTTACGGCGTCGAGCATGACGTATTCAAAGGTCACAAAGTCACGCGGTGCCGCCGTTAAATAATCCTTGATCGTGGCAAATAACTCTGCGAGCGGATATTTCTGGTTGATCGGCACCAACACGTCGCGCAACGCATCATTCGGCGCGTGCAGCGAAACCGCAAGTGCAACCGGGCAACGATCCTTCAAGCGCCGCAAATTCGGCACCACGCCGGACGTTGACAACGTCACCCGCCGACGCGACAAGCCGTAACCATGGTCGTCAAGCATGATGTCCATGGCATTGGTCACCGGCTCAAAATTGGCCAGCGGCTCGCCCATACCCATCATCACCACATTGCTGACAATACGTTCGTTTTTGGGGTTGTAGCCCATTGCCTTGTTCGCCCACCAAAGCTGACCGATGATCTCGGCCGCGCTCAGGTTGCGGTTAAAACCCTGCTTGCCGGTCGAACAAAACGTGCAGTCAAGCGCACAGCCGACCTGCGATGAAATACACAACGTGCCGCGGTCGTCTTCGGGAATAAACACCAATTCGATGCCATTGCCGGTACCGACGTCGAGCAACCACTTGCGGGTACCGTCTTTGGATGCCTGTTCGGTCATCAGGCGCGGTGCTTCAATGACGGCAACGCCGGGCAACTTTTCACGCAACGACTTCGCCAGATCCGTCATGGCGTCGAATTGATCAACGCCAGAATGATGAATCCAGCGAAACACTTGTTTGGCGCGGAACGGCTTTTCCCCCATCGCCGCAAAAAACGCCGTCATCTCGGGCAATGTCATGCCCATCAGATTCGGTTTGCTGCCGGCGGCGGGTTGGGGAACAGCCATGTTGAATCGATTCAGGTGTTGGCGCGAATGTTAATGTGCGTGCTGGCAAACGATATTGGCGGATTAGCGCGACATCACATTCATGCCGGGGAAAAAAAACCCGATTTCCTGTTTTGCCGTCTCGGGGCTGTCAGAACCGTGCACCGCGTTGGCGTCAATCGAATCTGCGAAGTCGGCGCGGATGGTTCCCGGCGCGGCTTTTTTCGGATCAGTCGCGCCCATCAGGTCGCGATTTTTTGCGATGGCGTTTTCCCCTTCAAGCACCTGCACCATCACCGGTCCCGACACCATGAATGCAACCAGGTCCTTGAAAAACGGGCGCTCGCGGTGCACGCCATAAAACTCCTCGGCGGTCTTTTGCGACAGGTGCATCATATTCGCGGCGACGATTTTCAAACCGGCGCCTTCAAAGCGGGCGTAAATTTGGCCGATCACGTTCTTTGCAACCGCGTCAGGCTTGATGATGGAAATGGTGCGTTCGACTGCCATTTGAAACTCCGTAAGAGGTGTGAAAATTGCGGGATATATTCGCTAAGCTGATGATTTTTTTGAATAAAAGTCATTCGTAACTCAGTCGATGATTATATCACGCAGTGCTTTCAGCCGTGACATCTTATGACGCAGGGTCGGGGCATTTGCGCCGTTCGGCGTGCATTCCGAACGTCGATAGAATGTCTGAACAATTTAACGAGAATCAAGATGTCGAGAACAGCATAGCGGCCCGGCTGGACGGGAGTCGCCGTTACGCAACGACCAGCAGTAATTGATGTCCCCTGCGCCGGATGACGAAGTCATGACCGCCCGCCTGATGCGGCTTATCGGTTGGACTTTGTCGAAACAACTGGCGCGCCCATTCTTCCAGTTGCATGTGGCTGGGGGGCGCAACACCCTGCCAGCGCAGCCAGTGGTAGAGCGCATTGCTCTGCCGAGTCAGCCCCAGCGTATCGAGCGCACTGGCATCGGCGTTGGCACCGTCCCACCGCAAATCCAGCTGCGCAAGATCCTCAAGCATGGCGGCACTTTCGGCGGCGTGTTTTGCCGCGCGCCCGAGCGAGGCCGCATATTTCGGAAAACGCGTCGCAACCAATGGGAATAGTTCATGCCGGATGAAGTTGCGGGAGAACGCCGTGTCGGTGTTTGAATCGTCTTCAATCCATTGCAATTGATGAGTCGCGGCATAAGCTTCAATTTCAGCCCGTGAGCGCGACAACAACGGCCTCGCCAGATATGCACCGCTTGCCAGTCGACGCATCTCACCCATCGCCGCCAAACCAGCCAAACCCGTTCCGCGCAACATTTGATGCAAAACGGTTTCAGCCTGGTCGTCGGCGTGTTGTCCGGCAAGGACAACTTCCGCCCCGTGCAGCTGAAATGCCGCATACCGCGCACGCCGCGCCGCAGCTTCGACGCCCTGGCCGTCGGTGTCGTCCTTGTTGATTTTTACCCGGGTGACGGTCAAGTCGACGCAATATCTGGCGCAGACACCCTGGCAAAATTCCACCCAGGCATCTGCGTGTTGACTCAGACCGTGATGTACGTGAATTGCTTCCAGCATCCACGCGGGCGCGCCATTCGGCGGATTTTTTTGTTGCGCTGCGCGCCAAAACCGGTGCGCGGCATCGAGCAATACCATTGAGTCAATACCGCCGGAAAACGCAACAACCACACGGCGTGGATGGCAGGCACCGACCTGCGGGCCGGCCGGCGGATCGGCCAGAAATTCGGCGATGGCGGCCGCGACGGGGGCTGCGATGGCATTGTCAATGGTCGGGTCAATGGCATTCACGATGGACAGATTCGACCAATTCGTCTGACCGATCTGGATCAGTCAGACCAACTTCACTCGGATAATTCTTTGAACTTTCCAATCTGCAACAGCTTCGCCTGCCGCTGTTGGACAAGTTTTTCAGGCGACAGGTCCTTAAGCTCCTTGAGCGATTCGGCAATCGCTTTTTTGACGGTCGCGGCGGTCGCCTTGTGGTCGCGGTGCGCGCCACCCAGCGGTTCGTTCAGCACCTTGTCGACCAACCCCAGCGCTTTCAATTTCGGCGCGGTGATATTCAGCGCTTCGGCGGCATCGGAAGCCTTGCCTGAATCTTTCCACAAAATCGCCGCACAACCTTCCGGTGAAATCACCGAGTAGGTGCCGTATTGCAGCATGTAGGTAATGTCACCAACCGCAATGGCGAGTGCACCTCCCGAACCGCCTTCGCCGATGATGGTACAGATCACAGGCACGCGCAGCCCGGCCAGCACATAAAGGTTATGCCCGATTGCTTCCGACTGACCGCGCTCCTCGGCACCCACACCCGGGTAGGCTCCCGGGGTATCGATAAACGTCAGCAGCGGCACGCCAAATTTTTCGGCGAGTTTCATCAGCCGCAATGCTTTGCGATAACCCTCCGGTCGCGGCATGCCGAAGTTACGATATTGGCGGTCCTTGGTATCGCGGCCCTTTTGGTGACCGATAATCATTACCGTCTGGCCGTTAAAACGCGCCAACCCGCCAACAATTGCCGGATCGTCAGAGTACGAACGGTCGCCGTGGAGCTCCTCAAAATCGGTCGTCATCAGGTCAATGTAATCCAGCGTATATGGCCGCTGGGGATGACGCGCCACCTGTGAAATTTGCCAGGCCGACAACTTCGCGTAAATGTCTTTGGTGAGGGTTTGACTCTTTTTTGACAGCTTGTCAATTTCTGCGGAAATATCCACCGCAGAATCGTCCTGAACGTAACGCAGCTCTTCGATTTTGGTCTCGAGCTCGGCAACGGGCTGTTCAAAATCGAGAAACGTCAGTTTTTGTGGTGTTGTTGCGGTCATTGGAGCGTCTTTTATGTGTCGATGCCAAAGGCCAAGGCTGAATCATACCAATTTGCGCCGATATAATCGGTTTTCGGGATTTTTGGCTTGTGCCTCACCGATGCATAACGGTAGCAGATCGTCACCCACCAAATGCACGTGCCAATACAGCGGCATTGGTTGGTTGTGCTTGGTGCGAACGATCAGCATCAATCGTCGTGTAATTGCATTGATCCGCGGCTTAATCCCCGCTCCGGGCTTTTCCAACAAATCACAAACCATGCCAAACCGTCTCAGCAAAATCACAACCCGCACCGGCGACAACGGCTCAACCGGACTGGGCGACGGCTCCCGTATCCAAAAATCACACCTGCGCGTGCATGCGCTGGGCGACCTCGATGAACTGAACAGCAATATCGGTGTGTTGTTGACCGCCACAATGCACGACAGGCATCGTCTGATGCTGACGCGTATCCAGAATGCCCTGTTTGATCTGGGCGGCGAACTGTCCATCCCGACCTACCGCGCGCTGACCGCGGCGCACATTGTTTACCTCGACAAAATGATCGGCCTATTGAATGACACGTTGCCGCCATTAAAGGAATTCATTCTGCCCGGCGGCTGTTTGGCTGCCGCCCACTGCCACGTTGCCCGCACGGTCGCGCGTCGCGCCGAGCGCGGCGTTGTGCATTTAGCCGAAAACGACGAAGTGTCGGCTTTCGCCATACAATATCTGAACCGATTGTCAGACCTGTTATTTGTGTTGGCCAGAGTGTTAAACCGTGAAAATGGCGTGGCCGACGTATGCTGGTCGCGCGAGCCGACCGCCGACTGATCGTCCCGAATTGGCACCCCTATTGACTGCAAAAAATGTCTGATCCGACCACTAACGAATACTTGTTTTCCCTGTTGTCGCGCACCAGCCTGGGCGACCGCCCGGCATTTAATGCGCTCTATGACGCGACAAAATCGAAACTGTTTGCCGTTTCGCTTCGTATAGTCAGGGAGCGGCATATTGCCGAGGAAGTTCTACAGGACAGTTTTGTGAAGATTTGGCATCACGCCGCCGATTACGCTGCCGCAAAATCCGCGCCGATGACGTGGATGACGGCGATTGTACGGAATCGCAGCCTCGATATCGTGCGCAGGCCGCAGCATGAGGTCGCCGACCACGATGATTTTTTCGCCCTGAATATGCCGGACGAAGGCCCGACGCCGCCTGCACAACTTGCCAGCAAACGCGATCAGGCTCACATCGTACGCTGCATGAAGGGGCTTGATGGCGAGCAACACAATGCCATTGCGCTGGCGTTTTTTGAAGGGCTTTCGCACAGCGAGGTTGCCATTCAGCTAAAGCGTCCGCTTGGGACGGTCAAAACACACATCCGGCGCGGCCTCTTGAAACTCAAGGACTGTCTGGATGGACATGTGAATGAAGGGACGGGCGCGTGAAACTCGACCAACCTGATTTACAGTCCCGACTTGCCGCTGAATACGTGCTTGGCACCATGCACGGTGGCGCACGTCGTCGCTTTGATGAATACCTGCGGCATCATCGCGGCCTGCAAGCAGCGGTTGCCAAATGGGAGGCGCGTTTGACGCCGCTTGCCGAGCAGATTGCACCGATCAACCCGCCCTCGCGCGTTTGGCGGCGGATTGAGGCGCGCATCAGCGGCAAGGTAGCAGGCAATGCAAGTCCTTTATCGACGGGCAATTTGGGGCAAAACGGTGCGAAATCGCCCGTCCTTGGGGGACTTTTGCAGAATCTCGTTTTCTGGCGGCGGTTGGGTCTGGGTGCCTCGACACTGGCCATGGGGCTGCTGGCCAGCATATTTGTTGCCAATGTGATGCCGACACACGATCCAATGATGACCGCGGTCCTCGAAGACCAGGGCATCGCCCGCATGGTGGTTGAACAACCAAAATCGGGCATGTTGATGGTAAAAATGGTCAAGCCATGGAAAACCGCACCGGCCAACAGTCTGCAACTTTGGGTCATGCCCAAAGATGGTCCGCCCCGCTCGATCGGCATCATCAACCAGGATGGCTCAACCAAAATCAGCATGCAGGACATGGACAATATGGTTGGAGACGGCATCGCTTTCGCGTTGTCGAAAGAACCAATGGGCGGATCGCCAACCGGGCTGCCGACCGGCATGATCTTGTGCAAAGGTGTGATTGCAAAAATGCCGCCGAAGCAGGCGCCGACGCCACAAATCTAACTGCCTGGCCGCAGGAATTGACGATATGACGCAAGCCGTATTGCTGGTTGATCAGCTAAAACGCGAACTCAAATCTCGCGGTGTTACCTACGCGCAGCTTGCCAAGTTAATCGGCATGTCCGAAGCAAGTGTCAAACGCATGTTCTCGCAACGCAATATGACGCTCGACCGCGTTGATGAAATTTTGACCGCCACCGGCATTGAGTTTGCCGAACTGACACACCATTTTGACCGCGAGCAAAAACGTCTGACACAACTGACGCAAAAACAGGAAGAACAGGTAGTCGGCGACCCCAAACTTTTTCTGGTGGCGGTATGTGCATTGAACCTGATGACCTATGACGAGATCCTGTCGATGTATACGTTCAGCGAGGCCGAGCTGGTCGCGGCGCTGACCAGACTCGACAAAATCGGCGTCATTGATCTGCTGCCTAACAACCGCTTCAAGCTCAAAGTTGCGCGCACCTTTTCGTGGATCCCGAATGGCCCGATCATGCTGGCGTTCAAGGACAACGCCGCTGATTTTTTTGAAAGCGAATTCGCCAAGCCCGGCGAGGTATTGTTCCTGCTGAACGCCCGCCTGTCCCCCGCTTCGCGTATCGCGCTGGTTGATCGCCTGAAACGTGCGGCGCGTGAATTTTCCGAACAGCACTACGACGACGCCAATCTGACCGCGGCGCAACGCGAACCGGTCAGCCTGCTGATTGCCACCCGCTCTTGGCATCTCAAGGCAATGACACCTTATTTGCGCAAAAAATGACCGGCGCGATTGCAAGTTTTGAAATCACTGCAAGCCACATCAAAGCAAGTCTGATGAATCGCCCTTTTGCCAACAACGTCGCACCGCATTATCGGTCGTATTTTCTGACAACCTTGCTGATGGTAATGTCGGGTTGCGCAACGCATTCGCCGTTTTCACAGGACGGCCTGCCGCAAACAATAATGGTACCCCCTGGCAACACGGTTTCGATGGAGGTGGTGGCCGCCGGCCAAATCACTTATCAATGCCGCGCCGACAACAATCTTTTTGAATGGGTATCAGTCGGACCGCAAGCAACACTGAAAAGTCGTGACGGCAAACCGGCCGGGCGTTATGTCGGACCGCCGGCAACTTGGGAAGCCGCCGACGGATCAATGGTGACGGGACTGCAGGTGGCGATTGCCGCGGCCACGACAGGAAATATTCCAATCCAATTGGTCAAAGCCAATCCCGCCACCGGCAAAGGCAGCATGCAGGGTGTCACCTATATACAGCGGGTTGCCACCCATGGCGGCATTGCGCCGGCGACCGGCTGCGACATGACATCCGTTGGCAAAAAATTCGACGCGCCTTACCGGGCGGACTATATTTTCTACAAGGCCAACTAGGTCAATTTTTGTTGATTTGTCGTCGGCGGCCCTGGTCGAGCGCCGCACAAGTTTCGGTGACTGCATCAATCAAACGCGGCCCCGGTCGCAATAGTGAATCCGCGTCGAGCGCAATAACGTTGCCGGCGGCCACGGCATCAAGCCCAAGATACAGCGTGTTGTCGCGCGCTGCCGGCGGTTTGCCGGATTTGCTGACCGTGTAAAAAACAACCCGTGGATTCTTTTGAAGCAGGGCTTCGCGCGATGGCTCAAATACCATTTGGGCAACACCGGCAAATACATTGTCCCCGCCACAAACACGCAGCACCTCGGAAATAAAATGGGTGCCATTGATGGTCATGAGCGGAATGCGACTGATTTCAAAAAAGACCGGCATCCTCGCTGCTCCGTGATAGCGGCTTTTTAGCGCTGCCAGCCGTGACGAAAAAAGTCCGGCGGCCACGTCTGCGGCCGGCAACGACCCCGCGAGTTGGCCAATGCGACGCAGCGCCTGTGGCACATCCTCGAGCGACACCACACCAATGGCCTCAACCGCGATGCCGAGTTTCTGCAATCGGACGATATCGGTTTCACGCGTGCCGCCGCGCCACACCAGTACCAAATCCGGCTTCGATACCAACAGCGCCTCGATGTTGATGCCATTAAAGTCCGCAATTTGCGGCAACTTTTTTGCCTCGACAGGGTAATCACTGAACGCTGAAACCGCGACCAGCCGGTTCCCCGCGCCGGCGGCAAAAACCAGTTCGGTGAGCGACGGCGCGGTGGTTGCGATACGCATTGCCGGTTTGATTGGCGGCACATCGTTGGCCGCCAGGCTCGTTGACAGCACGCACAACATCAGCAATGCCGTGCTCGTCATCAGACAGCGCCGGTGCGTCACACCAAATGTCATGCCGCCCGCTTGGGGATTTTTTCCGGCGCGATGTGCGGAATCTGCTGTTTGATACGCGCCGCCAGCGCGACGCGTTGGAGATAGGCTTCACGCGCGATCGCCACGTCTTCCAGAAAATACGGCAGTTCCTGCAGAGAAATGGCTTGCGCCGCGTCGACCAAAGACTTATTTGGATCCGGATGCATATCCACCAGCAACATGTTGGCACCGGCAATCACGCCCTGCGCCGCCACATGGAAAATATCAAGGATTCCTTCGGGGCACGCGCCACGCGCACCGACCGAGTGCGACGGATCGACACACACCGGCATGCGGGTCAGTCGATGCACCACCGGCACATGGCCAAAGTCAACCAGATTGCGGTGTGGGTCACCCAGATTGGTTTTCATGCCGCGCAGACCAAACATGATTTTGCTGTTGCCTTCAGAGGCGCAATATTCCGCCGCCATCAGCGACTCATCCAGCGTGATGCCGAAACCGCGCTTGAGCAATATCGGATGATCGTGCTGACGGCCGACCGCCTTCAACAATTCAAAATTTTGCGTGTTACGTGTGCCGATTTGCAACATGACACCGGTGGGTTTGCCGGTTTGATGCAAGGCTTCGTTAATCTCGTCAACGTGTGCTTCACGCGTGACTTCCATCGACACCACCTTGATGCCGTATTTGCCGGCTAATTCAAACACCCACGGCAGACAATCACGCCCCATGCCCTGAAACGAGTACGGGCTGGAACGCGGTTTGTAGGCGCCCATGCGTGCACACACCTGGTCGTGATCACGCAAACAACGAAACGTTGCGTCGACATATGCAGGTGTGTCGACGGCATTTAATCCGGCAAATGTATGCAGATTGTGCTGGTTAAACGTCACGCCGTTATAGGTAAAACCAACGTCGTGTTCATCCGCCTGGTGGCGGCCGAGAATGCGTAGTTCAATGGCCATGTGCTGGGTATCCCGGGTTATTCAGCGTTAACCAGGCGTCGTTCACGTACCGCCTGTGCGAGTTGTTTGAGTAATTTCTCGGTGTCGTCCCAGCCGATGCACGCATCCGTGACAGAAACACCATACTTCAGCGGCTTGCCGGTTTCAATATCCTGGCGGCCGGGATTTAAATGGCTTTCGACCATGACGCCAACCACACGATTGTCACCACCGGCGATTTGTGCGGCAACGTCGGTCGAAACGTCCATTTGTTTTTGGTACTGTTTGGATGAATTGGCGTGTGAAAAATCGATCATCACCCGTTGTGCCAGCCCCGCTTTGCCAAGCTCCTGGCATGCCGCATCGACACTCACTGCATCGTAGTTCGGTGTCTTGCCACCGCGCAAGATGATGTGGCAATCCTCGTTGCCGGCGCTCGACACAATCGCCGAATGCCCGCCCTTGGTGACGGACAAAAAGTGATGCGGTGCCGACGCCGCCTTGATTGCGTCGACCGCAATACGAATGTTGCCGTCGGTGCCGTTCTTGAATCCAACCGGGCACGACAGGCCGGATGCCAGTTGACGATGTGATTGTGATTCGGTGGTGCGTGCTCCGATGGCACCCCAGGCAATCATGTCGGCAAAATACTGTGGTGAAATCAGGTCGAGATATTCAGTGGCTGCCGCCAGCCCGAGCTCGTTAATATCGAGCAACAACTTGCGGGCCAGCCGCAAACCTTTGTTGATGTCGTGACTTTCATCCATGTCTGGGTCGTTGATATAGCCCTTCCAACCAACCGTGGTGCGCGGCTTTTCAAAATAAACCCGCATAACAATGGTGATATCGGGCTCCATGGTCAGGCGCAGCGCCTGCAGACGCCGCGCATATTCCATCGCGGCATCGTAGTCGTGGATCGAACACGGGCCGACAATCGCCAGCAGACGTGAATCACCGCGGTGCATGATGCGGTGGATTTCCTCGCGCGCACGAAACACCGTCGCCGATGCTTGCTCACTCAATGGATATTCGCGCATCAGATGTGCCGGCGGGGTGAGCTCTTTTATGCTCCTGATTCGCAGGTCGTCGGTGTTGTAAGGCATGGCGGTATCCAGTGCGGGTGCGTTTGAGTTGGCTACGATGGCGAGTTTGGCGGTGGTCATTTTAGTCGTCTTGCAAAGGTTGAATGTTTAACGGGTGGCGTTGGATTGAAATATCACCAAACATCAACCGGCAAAAAAAAACCGCCGAGGTGTGTTCGGCGGTTTTTAGAAATTTGGTCAGGGCTGAATACGCGCTAACCTTTCTCCGCCGATGGCATCGAAAAGCTCCAAAAATAGAAATAGGTGTTTGCGCGAAATTTCATGAGGCAAATAGTAGCAGGCTAACGCTGTCAACGGGTGAAACAAGAAAGTCGTTTATTGGTGAGCCTCTCCAAGCATTTTTGCCTGAAAAAGCCCATGTTTAAACGACTTTTTATCGTTGATTTATGCGGCGGCTTTAAACACAAGCGAAACGCCATTGTTGCACCAGCGTTCATTGGTTGGCGCCGGACCATCCTTAAACACATGGCCGTGATGACCGCCGCAACGGGCGCAGTGATATTCGGTACGCGGGTAAACCAGTTTGAAGTCGGTCGACTTTTCAAACACACCGGGTAAGGTGGTGAAGAAGCTCGGCCAACCCGTGCCACTTTCATACTTCATTGCTGACGTAAACACCGCCAGATCGCACCCCGAACAATGAAACACGCCGTTGCGCTTTTCGTTATTGAGCGGGCTGGTGCCGCCACGTTCGGTGCCCTCTTTGCGTAACACCTCGTATTGCTGCGGTGTCAGCCGTTTTTTCCAATCGGCATCCGACAATACCAGTTTGTCGATTTTCGGCTTCGGGCCATTGGCCTGATCGAGTGCAATCTTTACCGTTGCGGCATCCGGCACATCCGGCCCGCGCTTTTGTCCAAACACATTGTTAAACACAGTCAATCCTCCGGCAGCGCCTACGAGAGTGGTGAGAAATGTACGTCGTTTCATGTTGGTTCCATTGTTCCCAATAACAGGTGGTCGGATGAGCGGCCAAAACCTTACCGGACACCCTACGTTTTGCCGGGGATTCGTCGCGCACGCTGGTTGGCCCGCATCACCGCCCAAGCCTCGGCGGTAAAGTGTGTGGTCGGCAACACCATCCAGCTGCCATGTACCGTTTCGAGCAGCCAAAGCCGATTTCGTTCCACCACCCGCCGGAATTGACCCCACGGCATTTTGAATTTTTTGTCGCCCACTTCGCCGCCGACACCCTCGGTATCGAGCACCAGCCAGGCACCTCTTGCATGGTCACTGGCAAACTTATCGAGTGACTCTTTGGCCGTCCATGCGATCAGAACGGCAAAAAACAGGGTCGCCGCCGCCAGCACATAAAGCAAGGTACAAATCACGCCGTCGCAACCGCGCCACCATAAATACCCGACCATGCCGCCGATCATCAACGCGATACGCAGGCCGCGCAAGCCAAATTTTTCCGCCATAACGGCGGCGATGGCGCGCCATGAAAAGCCCGGCGCGAACTGCAAGGGAATACGCGCTTCTGGTAAATGCCCCGGCAATTCGGCAGCGGACAAATCGGGTGCGGTCATTTAACCGGTTCCACCGACGGTCAACCCTTCAATCTTGAGTGTCGGCTGGCCGACACCAACCGGCACACTCTGCCCGTCCTTGCCGCAAACGCCGACACCCGGGTCGAGTTTCATATCATTGCCGATCATCGACACCTGCTTTAATGATTCAATGCCGTTGCCAATCAGGGTCGCACCGACCACCGGGTAGGCGATCTTGCCGTCTTCAATGATGTAAGCCTCGGACGCCGAAAACACAAATTTGCCGCTGGTGGTATCGACCTGGCCACCGCCAAAATTGGCCGCGTATAAGCCGTGTTTCACGCTGGCGATGATTTCCTCGGGCGTTTTATCACCGTTCAACATATAAGTGTTGGTCATACGCGGCATCGGGATGTGGGCATACGATTCGCGCCGCGCATTGCCGGTGACCGGCACATTCATCAAACGCGCATTCATCGAATCCTGCATGTAGCCTTTGAGAATACCGTCCTCGATGAGAACATTTTTTTGGGTCGGATTCCCCTCGTCGTCCATATTGAGCGAGCCGCGCCGGTCTTGCAACGTACCGTCGTCAATCACCGTCACACCCTTGGCAGCGATCCGCTGGCCGACTTTGCCGGAAAAAACCGAACTGCCTTTGCGGTTGAAATCGCCCTCAAGACTATGGCCGACCGCCTCGTGCAACAAAATACCCGGCCACCCGGCACCCAGTACCACGGTCATCGGCCCGGCCGGCGCCGGCTTGGCGTCAAGATTGATCAGCGCCTCACGCACACCCTGTTTGGCCATTGCCTGCAATACCTCATCGGTAAAGTAAGCATAGTCGTACCGACCACCACCGCCGGTGTGCCCCTGTTCGCGGCGGCCGTTTTGTTCGGCGATAACGGTCAGTCCGATATGCACCAACGGCCGTACGTCGGCGGCAAGCGTGCCGTCGTGTCGTGCCACCAACACCACTTCGTATTCGCCCGACAACCGCGCCATCACCTCTTTGACGCGCGGGTCGATGCCGCGTGCAAATTGTTCCAAGCGCTCCAGTATGCGAACTTTCTCGGCGTCCGAAAAACCGGAAACCGGGTCGAGCGGCTGATACAAACGATGGCTGCTCTTTTCGACCGTGCGGTTGACCCGGCCGGCGCTGCCGTCGAGTCCCAAACGGGCGATGCTGCGTGTGGCGTGTGCGGCGTCGGTCAGACTGGTGATGCCAATATCATCCGAATACGCGAAGGCGGTTTTTTCACCCGACACCACGCGCACGCCAACGCCCTGATCGATATTAAAACTGCCCGACTTGACGCGCCCTTCTTCGAGACTCCAGCCTTCGGAGCGCGCGTATTGAAAGTACAAATCGGCGTAATCGGCATCGTGTTGCATGATTTCACCGAAAATGCCTTCGAGTGATGCATTTGACAGGTTGTACGGCGCAAGCAGCGTTGCGCGCGCCACCGACAGGTGTGACTCATTCATGACAAAACCTAAATATTCTTTGACGTACGGTGGGAAAGTGCCGGCAGACTCTTGCGGACGGTTTGTTGGTAATGCGGATTGATGCCGGCAACCACCACGCCGGAGCCGCGCGGCAGGTGATCCAACACAACGCCCCATGGATCAACAATCATGCTGTCACCGTGGGTTTCACGGCCATTGACGTGGTATCCACCCTGCGCCGGCGCAATCACATACGCCAGATTCTCGATGGCGCGCGCGCGGATCAGCGGCTCCCAATGGGCCTTGCCGGTGGTGGCGGTAAACGCCGATGGAATCACAATAATGTCAACGTCACCCATCGCGCGATAGAGTTCTGGAAAACGCAGGTCATAACAAATCGACAAACCAATGCGGCCATAAGGCGACTCCACCACTTTCACCGTATCGCCGGGCTCAATGGTGCGCGCTTCGTTAAATTGTTCCTGACCGATGGCCAGACTGAACAAATGAATTTTGTCGTAACGCGCAACGCGTTTGCCTTCCTTGTCATACACCAGGCAGGCATTGCGAACCTTGCCCGGCACACTCGCGGCAATCGGCACACCGGCGCCGATCAACCAAAGTCGGTGTTTGGCCGCAGTCTCGGCCATCCATTGCTGGATCGGCCCGGCGTTGTCGGCCTCACAGGCATCAACTTTTTCTGTGTCTCGCAGGCCCATGATGGCGAAATACTCGGGCAGCACCACAATCCGCGCACCGGTGGTCGCGGCGAGCGCCACCAAACGGGTTGCCTCGTCGAGATTGGCCTTTACTTGCGGACCGGATGCCATCTGGATCGCCGCAACGCGATAGAACGACTGGGTGGACTGTTGGGCTTTGGCGAGTTCGTCGGGCAGCGGCGGGGAATTTTTGGTGATGATCATTGTTGATTACGCAGGCTTTTTGTCTTCTTTGGCGCTGCTATTTGCTGGGGCTGGCGCTGGCGCTGGTACTGGTGTTACCGGCGCAACAACCTTGCCGGTCCGTTCAATCACCGGATTATCCCATGTGCCGGTAATGCTGTATTGGACGGCCAGCACCCGCTCAAGCGGATTGCGCAACACCTCACCACCGAGCAACACCCCCAACCCCACCAACGGATTGACCAACAGACCGGTGCCAACCGCGGCGACTGTACCCAGACGCGGTGTTACCGTCACAGAAAGGTTTTGCCGCTCAGCCGGTAGCGACACATCGCCGGTCATTTTTACGTCGGTGGCCGGCCCGGATATTTCAAATTTTTTGGCAAACATAATGCCGTCGGTAATGGTCAGATCGCCGTCGATCTTATCGAATGCCAGACCCTCACTGAATAGATCGCGGAAGTCAAAACTCAATCGACGCGGAATCGATTGCAGGCTGATGAGGCCAAGCAATTTGCCGGCACCGGCTTCGATTTTTGCGAATTGGCCGCGCTCGGCGTTGACTTTGAACGCGCCGGACAAGTTCGCCAGCTGGAATTGATACGAGTGGCCCGGCCACGACAAGGTACCATCCAACCCGCCACGTCCGCCCTTCATATGATCACCAAAGCCGAATTGTGCAAACAACGCGTTCAGGTTACTCGACTCGACCTTGATATTCATGGTGGTGAGCGACTTCACCGCGCCGCTACTCGGTGGCGCGTATGGGTCGCCGTAACGCTGCCAGATTCCAGTCATGTCGGCTTTGACGTGGCCATTGGTGATGGTCAGCTGATCAATTTTCCAATTCGACACCTGCGGCGTGGCCTTTAGTTCGAGTTTACCCAGCCAGCGATCCTTGAACGTGAATTCATCGGCGACAACATCAAGCGCCGGCAAGTCGCCTTCGTTTTGTGCCAATTCCGTGATCGCGACCGGCACCGCGGCGGCACCGGCAGCACCCGGGCGTGTACCGGCGCCCGGGTTGCTCGCAACGGCTGGCAACGGCACTTCATCTGACAGCATCAATTTTTTGAGTCGTGCGCGCACCGCACCACGCTCGTTAAATGCCGCACCGCGCCAGGTGAAATCGCCTTCCAACTCCTTGCTTGCAGCCGAGACCGCCCATACATCGGTCGCACGCCGTCCCTTGATCTTTAAATCGTCGAATGGTCGACCGTACGCAATCAAGCGCCCCAGCCGAAAGTCAAAGCCGGCAATCACCGTGTCGGATCGGGCAGATGCGGTCGCCGGCGATTTCGGATAAAAATCGGCGATTGCCTTCTGCCATCCATCGAAGTCGAGCAGGCTCATGTTGCCCGCCAACCAGACACCTTCCGGGATGACCGCCTCCGCGGACGCTTCACCGACCGCTGCAACGCCACCGTAAAACCTCGCGTTTCCGGCGGTATCAAACCGCCGTTGAAAGCGGGCATCGATGCGGGTGTCCGCCGCGTCGGCGCTACTGCCACGGGCAATATTGCCGAGTAATGCAACACGGATTTTTTCAGCCGGCTGGCCAACCGCGGTAAAATCGACCTTCAGCCGCCGTGGCTCATCAGTGCGCTTGGCCAATGGCGGTGGCAGTGTCGAGCTCACGCCGATCATCGACGAATCCACACTGATATCCACCCCGACCGGACCCGGCTTGATGCGTCCGGCAAAATCGGTCACACCAGTGATTTGTTGCGGCAATTGGAATGGCAACAAGTCGCCGAGTTGTTGCACGTCCATACGACCAATAAAGTCTGTCACGACGCCCGCCTCACCACCACCGCCAATGTTCACGGTGATGGGATTGCCGTATGCAACACCGGTGATGGCGGTACTTTTGACGCTGGCCTCAGTAAACGCAATGCTGCCGGACAGCGCGCTGATCAGCGGCCCGACCACCGGCTTGGCCGTACCGCGCGTGACCGCATATTTGCCATTGATGCGAAATTTTGGCGCCTTTGAATTGACTGATAGATCCGCATTCGAGCCCAACGGAATCGACAAACTCAGGTTGAGTCTGCCCGGACCTTCGAGGCTCACCACCTTTGTAAACGCGCCGATACCATCAACCATCGGGCTTTCACGCAAATAACGCGACACATCCTCGGCACGCGCGTCCGCCTCGCCGGCAATGGTAAGGATGGCCGGGCTCAAACTAAAGTCCGCCACCACCAGCGTCGTCTTTTTGATGCGGGCACCAAAGATTTGTGCGGACCCGATATTGGCCGTCAGCGCGGTGTTGTCAAAATTCAGCTCACCGCTGATGTTGTCCGCCTGCGGCCAGCCCTCGGTATAACGAAAATCAATATCCTTGATTCGCGCATTGACACTGAATTGTCCGCCTTTGCCCTGGTGGTACGGAAAGTCATAGACCCGCCCCTTGAGCATAAAATCGGCACCTTCGATGGTTCCATCACGCGTCGCCCACTCGATATAGCTGCGCGTTTTTTCCAGACCGTTGGGTAAATATTTCGCCACCTTTGGCGCGGCGGCGCGCAGCAGCCGACCGGAAATATCCAGCGCCCCCGGGATGTCTTCCACAGCGAGTTCAGTGCCGGATTTTGCCCGCAGCCGCGAATATTTGCCGGAAAATTCTGCCGCAAAGTCGGTGTTGGCAACGGCAAATTTATCGATGTCGACGCTCACCTTGTCAGCCGCAACGGTCCACTTGCCTTTGCTGTCGAGCGTGTCAAAACGCAGCGGTTCGCGAAAATGCGCAGGCACATCCAGCATCAGTGTTTTGGAGGCGATATTGAATCGACCACTCTTGTCATCACCGTCGATGGTACCGCTGAATCCTGATACACCCGGCATACCGTCGTTTGCCAATGCACCAAAATCAACCAGCGACCCTTTGATTTGGTAAGACACGGGTTTTTCCAACGGGCCGGTCCAGGCAAAACGCGACGCATTGACTTCACCACGCATGCCAAATTTGGCGAGTGTCATCCGTGACTCTTTGCCGATCGGAAAATAGCCGATAAGCGACGTCATGACCTTGAGATCGATGCCATTGGCGGTGATTTCGCCGCTTTCCAAGGCTGCAGCGGTGTCATTTGATGGTGGCGGCACCTGACGGGAGAAAGAAAAATCCGCCGGCGGCGAGGTCACGCCCTCGCGGGTTCGAAATTCAAGTTTTTTGCTGCCGATCGTGAAGCCGTTATCCTGGCGCAAATACTGAAGCCGTCCAGCCAGCTTGGCAATATTCAACGGCGCGACATCGTCACCCAGCTGCGCCTTGGCATTGATAATATGTACGTCGGCGCTGACGGATTTCACCGGATTGCCAAACTGCGCCAACGGATTATCCATGCTGTTGATCCCACCACCAGTGCCGCTGACTTTTGCCGTCATCACACCGGCGTTATCAAGATCAATCCACGCCCGTACGGTACCGACACCCGCCTGCCAGTTGTCTGGCACGTTCAGGTGGCGGCGCAGCTCGGTCAGGTTGATGCTCGAAATATCAACAAACAGCGTGCCGTCGACCAACAGGCGGGCGTCCGCATCGTCGGAACGGCTTAACTTGACACGTCCGCGCAACCCGACCGTTTGTGCCAATTGCGCCGGCGGGGTCGCGGTAAAGCCGATGTTGTGCCGGCCAAAACGTTTTTCGATCTGGATACCAACGTCTGTGAATTGCAGCTCTGCCCCCGGCGTGAGGTCATCCTGCCACGTCAACCTCGCGCGATTGACCTGAATACCGGGTTGCGCTATCAGCCAGTCGACAAAACGTCCGTCATCGGGTTCGTCCTTTTTTTTGTTGAGGGCACGCCCGGCAAAATAAATAACGCCATCTGCAGCACGCATCAGTGAAAGCTGCGGTTCAAATACCGTCAGCTCGGTCAGATGCACCTGGCCGATAAACAGGTAGGGAATCGACACCGCCGCGCGTACCAACGGCAGGCTTAGCGCGACGGCACCCGCCTTGCCGCCACTGGATGGCGACGTGACCCTGGCCGGCTCGCGAAACTGCACTTCCTCCATTTCAACAAACGGCGTGAAGCCGGACCAGCCGCCGCGCAAACGTTTGGCGCTGACATCCATCCCCGATGCTTCCGACACCCGCGCCAGAATCTCGCCCTGATATTCACCGACTTTTGGCAGCACCACATACTTCAGCGTCGCCAATCCGACCGCCAGAAAAATCCCAAACGCCACGGCGAACCAAAACGCGGTTCGCACACAGAAACGGCCGATTATTTTTGTGACTGAAAGAATGATGCCCTCGGTGACGGAAGTTACATGTTATTTTAACGGGCATTCAGCATGCCCTGCCGACACAAACAAGCGGCTTTTGCAATATCCACCTCAAGACAGCCAAAACCTGATGAGTTCGTCCGAAATCGACACGCAGCTGATTGACAGCCAATTTGCCTGTTTGTTTCGTGGCTCGCGTTATGCCGAACGCATCCTGACCAAACATCCGCATTGGCGTGACTGGTTGATGGGTGTTGCTGGTCAATCCGCGGTCAAGACTGTCGAGGAACTCCCTCTGCCGCCCGCGGAAAATGTCGATACACTCGACCGCACGCTGCGTCTTGCGCGCCAACAGGTGATGCTGGCGATTCTGTTTCGTGATCTGAATCAATTGGCCGACCTTGACGAGGTCGTCACCGCCATCTCATTGTTTGCCGATCGGGTCATCCAAACGGCGTTGGCATTTCACCATGCGGCGCTATCGTCGCAATATGAACTGCGTGACGCCATGGCGCCAAATTCACCGGCGGTCCGGACACCCGCCGACCTGATGGTCATCGGCATGGGCAAACTCGGTGGCAACGAACTAAATGTTTCCTCGGATATCGATTTGATTTTTGTCCATCGTGAGGACGGTGACGCCAATGCCGACAAAAGCTGGCACCAATTTCATACCCAGCTGGGCCAGCGGGTGATGCGCTCGATCGACCAGATCGACGACAACGGATTTGTTTTCCGGGTGGATATGCGTTTACGACCGTTTGGCGCGAGCGGGCCGTTGGTCGTCTCGTTGGCCTCGCTCGGCGACTATTTTGTCAAACATGCACGTCCGTGGGAGCGCTACGCCTGGCTCAAAGCGCGTGCCGTGACCGGCAATGCGGCCAATACCGATGCGCTTGATGCGCTGGTCAGGCCGTTTGTGTTCAGGCGTTACCACGACTACGCCGCCATTGATGAAATGCGCTCGTTGCACGCGCAGATTCGCGCGGAGGCGACCAAACGCGGCAAACAAGACGACATCAAGGTCGGCGCCGGCGGCATACGCGAGATCGAGTTTGTTGCACAAATTCACCAGTTGATTCGTGGCGGACGCGAGGTAACGCTGCAAACCCGCTCAACCCGTGAGGCGCTCGATCTGCTGGCAACACTGCAGATTTTGCCGCCGTCGCAAGTCGACCGGCTGCAGTCCGCATACCGCTTTTTGCGCAATCTCGAGCACCGGTTGCAATATCTCGACGATGCACAAACGCAGATGCTGCCAACCAATGACGACGACCGCAAACGCATCGCAGAGTCGATGATGTTTGCCGACTGGGCGGCGTTTGAAGCCGCGCTTGCGACCCACCGGCAGGCTGTCACGCAAGCATTTGAATCATTATTTGGCGATGCCAACAACACCTTTTCTAAAAACAAAACGCCAATAACGACGGACGTTTCCAGCCAAAACAACTCGGAAACGCCCGCCGATATTGCACTTTTTCATTTGGATGCACAGCCAGACATAGCCCGGCGTCTCGACGCATGGCTGACCGGCAGCCGCATGGCGTCGCTCCCGCCGAAACTTCGCGAGCGCCTTGATCGGTTGATCAAACTTAGCATGCACGCATGCGCCGATGTCGATGCCAGTCAACAAACGTTGTACCGTGTGTGGAATCTGCTCGAAGCAATCGACAAACGTGAAACCTATCTGGCCTTGTTGATCGAATATCCCGACGCCCTGACACGCGTGGTGCGTATCGCCAACAAGAGCGCCTGGGCGGCGGAATTCGTGCGGCGGCACCCGGTTTTACTGCATGAATTGGTGCAACCGGCATCGGCCGGCGCGGGGTTGGATTGGCCGGCCGAACGTGCCGCCCTGCAAGCAGCTTGTGATGCGGCCGACAATGATGTCGAACGCCAATACGAATTACTGCGTCACGCCAAGCAGGTGGCGACGCTCAAGCTCAATATCGCCGATATCGAAGGTCGTATGAGTGTGATGACGCTGTCCGACGAACTCAGCGCACTGGCGGATATGTTGCTTGATATCACGTTAGTACTGGCGTCGCGTGCACTTGCGGCAACCACGTCAACAAAGGCGGCTGACTGGTTGCCACCGGCAGGGTTTGCCATCGTCGGCTACGGCAAGCTCGGCAGCAAGGAGCTTGGCTACGCTTCTGATCTGGATCTGGTTTTTTTGTATGACGACGCCGTCGCCGGCGGTGGTGAACGCTTTGCCAAGCTGGCGCAGCGCCTGAGCAGTTGGCTTAACACCATGACAGCGGGTGGTGTGTTGTATGAAACCGATTTGCGTCTGCGTCCCGATGGTGCGGCGGGTCTGCTGGTCTCAAGCCTCGCAGCGTTTCGCGAATACCAACAAACCCGCGCGTGGACCTGGGAACACCAGGCACTGACCCGCGCACGCTGGTGCGCCGGCGACCCGCATCTTGCCGCACCGTTTGACAAGATCCGCGAAGACGTCCTGATCCATTCCGACATCAGCACCCTGAAAACAAAAATTGTCGAGATGCGCGACAAAATGCGCGCCGAGAAAAAAGACCGCGCCAATGCAACCTTGCCCATCAACCTCAAACACACGCGCGGCGGCATTGTTGATGTAGAGTTTATCTTGCAGTACCTGATCCTCGCCCATTCCCGAGAGCATCCCGAGTTTCTGAAAAATCTCGGCAACTTTGCACTGCTGACCCGCGCCGCGGCGTTGGGCATCATCGATGAAGACCTCGCCGCAAAGGGCGGCAAAGCCTACCTTGCCTACCGCGAACGCCAACACCGTGCACGCACCAATAACGAAAGTGATACCTGGGTGGGACCGGACGAATTGGTCGACGAGCGGCGCGCGGTGACCACGCTCTGGTCGGGACTATTTGGTGGCGCCAGCTGATTCGTCAGCGGCGATGGCGTCTGGGAAACGAACTGTTACCTGCAGAAATCCGCCGGCGACGCGTCAACACCGTAAAATGCAATGGTTCGTCAGATCTGACGAATCGTTTTTCTGGAGAACAGGCATGCTTGTTTCACGCATTCGCATTACCGCCGCACGCTTTTTGTTTCTGGCGCTGGGCATTTTTATCGGCAATGCGACCGCCACCACCGTGCGCTTGCAAACCACCCAAGGGCCGATCGAAATCGAACTGTACGACTCGGCGGCGCCCATCACCGTCGCCAATTTTTTGGCCTATGTGCGCAGCGGCCAGTACAACGATTCGCTTATTCACCGCAGCGTGCCGGGCTTCATCATTCAGGGCGGCGGTTATGTCTGGAACAGCAACAATCTGGTTGAGGCGGTTGTCTCGCGCGGACCGATTCAAAATGAATTCAGTGCCACCCGTTCTAACCTGCGTGGCACCATTGCCATGGCCAAAGTCGGTGGTGACCCCAATAGCGCAACCTCGGAATGGTTTATTAATCTGGCGAACAATTCTGCAAATCTGGATATACAGAACGGCGGGTTTACGGTATTCGGACAAGTGACGCCGGCGAGTATGGCAGTGGTCGATGCCATCGCCGCGCTGCCGATTATCAATGCCGGTGGTGCCTATGAAGCACTTCCCCTCACGAGCGTGCCGCCCACCGGTGCCAACATTCAAAAGTCAAATGTTGTACTGGTCCGAACCGCCGCGGCAGCGCTGGCACCGGGTGTGATTGATATTGATGGTAACGGTCGGCAGAATATTTTGTTGCGCAATGCCAGCAGCGCCACCCCGCAAATGCGTGTCGGCCGGCTGGTCAACAACCAATTTCAATTTACCGCCCAAGACGACCCCGGTGCAAATTTTCGCATCGCCGCCGTGGCCGATCTGGACGGCAACTTCAAATCGGATTTGGTGTTTTTGAATACCACGCAGGGCGAATTTGGCGATGTGCGCATCTGGAATGACTTTCAACGCAGCACCGAACGGCTGTGGCGCCAGGTCAAACAAGTGTGGGATGTGCAATCGGTCGGCGATCACGACGGCGGCGGCTCCGCCGATCTCGTCTGGCGTTATCTGGCAGCGGACCCGCGTGACACGGGCGTATCGTACATTTGGTTTTACAACGGCTCATCCGTGCCGGTGGTACGTAAGCGCGGCGGCGCGCCGCTCGACTGGACCTTGCTTGGTTCGGGCGACTTTAACAGTGACGGCAAGGCTGACATGGTCTATATCAGCCCCGATCGCGAGGTTCGGGTGTTGATGGCCACAGCCGAACGTACCTGCGCCAATTTGTCGGCCGGCGATATTCACATTAACTACCGCGCCCTGAAAATTGCCGATTTCACCGGTACCGGACGCGGCGACATACTGATTCGCAATCTGACCACAGGACAAAATGCGATCCGCCCACTCAACGGAACCGGGTTGACGTTACCGCCTTATGTTGGCAGTCCGGATGATCCCAATGCGTCTTGCACGGCATCGTCACTGACTATTACGCCGAGCAATATCAACCTGCCGCCAAACGATCCTGCATGGCAGTTGTATGCGACCGGCGACTTCAACGCGGATGGCTTCACTGATATTGTCTGGCTGCGACCCGACGGTACATTAACAATTTGGTTGCTCAATGGCGGCAATCTTGCCCCGACCATCATCGACAACGCCGGCAGCGCGCCGGTCGGCTTTACGGTGTTTCAACCGGGTGGTGGTGGTGCGACCTACTACGGGCAACCGGCGCAATCGGTCGAGCGGCCGATTGCACCTGCGGAAACCGACCCGGCCATTAATCTGGCGTTGGACGCACACTACGCAATTAATCCATCACCGACTGTTACCCCGGCGGGCAAACTGTTTATATTCTTTCCGGGCACCGGTGCCGTCGCCCAAAACTACCGATTGATCTTGCGTGCAGGTGCTGCGCGCGGTTACCACGCCATTGGGATTACCTATCCAAACGAAGACGCCATCAGCACCCTTTGCGACAACAACGTGGATATTGATTGTCACGGTAAGGCGCGGCAGGAAGTCATCACTGGTGAAAACCTCAGCACACGGGTTGACGTGAACCCAACGAATTCAATCGTCAATCGAATCGCACGGTTGCTGAACTATCTCAACACCCAGTATCCCGGTGAGGCGTGGGGCCAGTTTCTCAATGCCGGTCAACCCATCTGGTCAAAAATTACCGTCGCGGGGCATTCACAGGGTGGTGGCCACGCCGCGATGATGACCAAGCTCTATGGGCTAGATCGCGCGATTTATTTTTCGTCGCCCGGGGATTGGCGCAACGCGGCTGATGTGCCGGCAACGTGGATGACAGCACGGGCAAATGTGACGCCGCCAAGCCGGCAATACGGCTTTGCCCACTTACGCGATCCGCTGATCTCCTACACCACACGAATCGTGCCGATCTGGCAGGCACTGGGCCTCGCCACTTTTGGCGTGGCGGTTTCGGTTGATGGCAATCAACCGCCGTACAATGGCACACGCCAATTATTCACCAATGCTGATCCAACCGCCTTTCCGTCGTTGAGCCCCACCCATAACGCAACGGTGGTGGATGTTTCGACACCCAAAGCAACAGACGGCTCACCACTTTTCAGTCTGGTGTGGGACTATCTGGCATTCCCGGTCAACTAGGCGTCACCTAGTTCCAGAACGACCGTTAGCTGGCGACCGCCAAACCATCCGATCCGGCATTGATGTCGAGACTAACCAACAAGAAAATATATGTTCACACGCATCATTGAAAAAATAACCGCCACCGAAACAAAAAAACGAATGCTCATCGGCATGAAATCCTCACAAAAATAGTTCAGCCAGAATCACTTCGAACGTCGGACGAGCAGGCTACCGTCCGTCATTCAAAAGTTCACGCAACCGGCTGTGGTTGTGATTCGTCTTCACCCAGATGAGCTTCTGGTCCGTGTGCCGGTGGTTCGTGTTCGTGATATTCTTCGGGGATTAGGCGAACCACCGGCACACGGATGCGAAATACTGAGCGGTTTGCGTTCGATGCGACGTTTCTGCTCTACTCCGCGCAAAACCCCAAACACGACCCGTTCATGAGCCAACCCAATTCCGCATCACAGTCGAGTGCCATCGAGCACGAGTTCGGCGTGCCGATCCCCGGTGCGATTCGGCCACCGGCCGAATGGGCCAAGACCGCGCTCAAGAAAATCCCACTCGGTGAACTCCACTTCCCCACGCTCTTCGGCCGCACCGCCCCGATCGTGATCGACATCGGTTGCGGCAACGGCCGATCAACGCTCGCCAGTGCGATCGCCAAGCCCGGCCACGATCACCTCGGCATCGACATCTTGCCCGTCGTAATCCGCTATGCCACGCGACGAGCCAATCAGCGCGGTCTAACCAACATCCGCTTCGCCGTCATCGGCGGTCGAGAACTCCTGGCCGAACACATCGCCGCCGAATCCGTCCGCGAAATCCACATCTATCATCCGCAACCGTTTTATGATCCAGCTCAAGTCAGCCGCCGTCTGATCACTCCCGAATTCCTGCGACTCGCGCATCGTTCGCTTGCCCCGCACGGACAGCTCTTCTTGCAAACTGACAACCCCGGCTATTGGGTCTACATGAAGTCGGTCGTCCCGTGCTTCTTCGACCTGCATGAACTCACCGGACCTTGGCCCGACGCACCTCGCGGCCGCACTCGCCGAGAAATCATCGCCCGCCGCCACCACCTGCCGATCTTTCGCGGGCAAGCTACACGCCGCGACGACATCAGCCCGGAAGAGGCCCAGCGACTCGCCGAATCGCTTCCGCCACCAACCTTCAATGCCGATCGACGCTTGAGACAGCTCGATCGAATCGAGTCACAAAGCTGAACCGGAACGCATCACAAGCGACCGCCGCTCGACCGGTTCGCTCACAAACAACTCCAACGGCCTCGATCATCCTTTGCCATGAGAAATCGTGAAGAACCAAAGCTGACATGGTTCACCGAGTTATCGCTGCCCGCTGTTCGAATTCAGCCGGCCTGTTCCAACTCAAACTCTGCGATTGCCGCGTTTTCTTTCCGGCCGAGGAAATAC
>JANMNT010000191.1:0-6554 GCA_031368465.1 Burkholderiales bacterium | reverse complement strand
TCCATTCACTGCGCACCAGGCCATCGCCGTGTTCCCCTGAATAGACCCCTTTGTATTCTTTGACCAGCTGTGCCGCCTCCTCTGCGATGGCGCGCATTTTGCCGGCACCATCGGCTTTCATATTCAGAATGGGTCGCACATGCAAGGTGCCAACGCTGGCGTGGGCGTACCAGGTACCGACCGTGCCGTGTTTGGTAAACACCTCAGTCAGGCGCCGCGTGTATTCGGCCAAGTGTGGCAACGGTACCGCGCAGTCTTCGATAAAACTCACCGGTTTGCCCTCGCCTTTCATCGACATCATGATATTGAGGCCGGCCTTGCGCACGTCCCATAATTTTTTCTGGGCGTTGGCGTCGGTCATTTTGACCACACTGCCGGGAACACCGAGGTCACCCATCAGCACGGCGAGGTCGTCGAGTTTTTGTGTGATCACGTTCAAATCATCACCGGCAAATTCGACCAGCAGAATCGCATCAGGTTGGTTGATCAACGCCGCGTCAATCACCGGCCGGAACGCCGGGTTGTTGCGCGAGAGGTCGATCATGGTGCGATCAACCAACTCAACGGCGGTCGGGCCGAGCGGGACAATATGCTGCGTTAAATCCATCGCCTGATAAAAGGTCGGGAAATTCACCACACCGAGCACACGGTGGGTTGGCAGCGGCGAGAGCTTTAACTCCAGCGATTGAAAATACGCCAGCGTGCCTTCGGAGCCGACCAGCAGATGCGCCAGATTGGGCAGCATCGTGTTGTATTGCATCGGGTCCTGCGGCGCAAAAATATCGAGGTTGTAGCCCGCCACGCGCCGCAGCAACGGCGGGAAACGCGCGGCGATTTCATCACGCTCGCGTTCACAGATGGCACGAACTCCGTTGGCAATCGCCTGAAAACGCCCGCTGTCATTGGGGTTTGAGATGGTGTCGTCGAAACGAGCGACCGTGCCGTCGGCCAGCAGCGCGTCAATCGCGGCGACGTTGTGCACCATGTTGCCGTAAAAAATCGAGCGCGAACCGCACGAGTTATTGCCGGCCATGCCACCGATGGTCGCCTGCGCGGAGGTGGACACATCGACGGGATACCACAGGCCGTGTTGTTTGAGCTGAGCATTCAATGTGTCTAGCACCATGCCCGGCTCGACCACCGCGCGGCGGTTTGCGGCATCGACCGACAGCAGCCGGTTGCAATATTTGCTGTTGTCGATGACCAGCGCCGCGCCCACGGTCTGGCCGCATTGCGAGGTACCGGCGCCGCGCGGCAGAATCGGTACCCCCTGCCCGGCGGCAATCTGTATCGCCACCCGCGCGGCCTCTATGCTGCGCGGCACCACCACCCCGACCGGCATGATCTGGTAAATCGACGCGTCGGTGGCGTACCGACCACGTGCAGCGGCGTCAAAATAAACCTCGCCGTCAACCTCGGCGCGCAGGCGTTCCGCCAACGGGTGGCTGGCAGCCGGTGATTTTTGTATAAAGCGAATAGACTGGGATGACTGGGTCACTGGGTTTACACCGCTAGAATCTTGACTGGCAACAAGGTTGGACGGGCAAAAACACGCAAAAACAAGCGTGGAATCGCATAAATAGGCCACAACCGCATGATGACCGCAAAAGCGCACTTGGAGCAATAGACATGACGCAAGCAAATTCCGCCAACTATCCGGCACGCCCCGCCGGACGCCATTTTTTGCAGATTCCCGGCCCGACCGCCGTTCCCGAGCGCATTCTGCGTGCCATCGACCATCAGGTGATCGATCATCGTGGCCCTGAATTTCAAGCGCTGGGCAAAGACGTGTTGGCGGGCATCAAGACGATTTTTCAAACCGAGCAACCGGTGATCATTTACCCCGCCTCCGGTACCGGCGCGTGGGAAGCGGCACTGGTGAACACCCTCAACCCCGGCGACCACGTATTGATGGTCGAGACCGGCCACTTTGCCGGCCTGTGGCAAAAAATGGCGGTCAAGCTCGGCATCACACCCGACTTTATTCCCGGCGATTGGCGGCGTGGTGTTGACGCAGGCGTGATCGAGGCGCATTTGCGCGCCGACAAGGCTCACGTCATCAAAGCCGTTTGTGTGGTGCACAACGAAACCTCGACCGGTGTGACGTCCAATGTCGCGGCGGTGCGCAACGCCATCAACAACGCCAAACATCCTGCGCTGTTGTTGGTCGATACCATTTCCTCGCTCGGCTCGGTCGATTACAAACACGATGAATGGGGTGTTGACGTCACCGTCGGCGGCTCGCAAAAAGGCCTGATGCTGCCACCGGGATTGTCATTCAACGCGATTTCGCCGAAGGCGCTCGCGGCCAGCAAGACGTCCAAGATCACCAAGGCGTTCTGGAGCTGGGATGAAATGCTCGAAGCCAACAAGACCGGCTTTTTTCCGTACACGCCTGCGACTAATTTGCTGTACGGCTTGCGCGAGGCGATTGCGATGCTGCACGAAGAAGGTCTGGACAATGTGTTTGCGCGCCATCAACGCCACGCCGAGGCAACGCGTCGTGCGGTGACGGCGTGGGGTCTTGAAATCCTGTGCGCCAATCCGGCGGAATATTCGCCGGTGTTGACAGCGGTGATGATGCCCGCCGGCCACGATGCCGACCAATTGCGCGACACCATACTGAAAAATTTCGACATGTCGCTGGGCATGGGGCTGTCCAAGCTCAAGGGCAAAATTTTCCGCATCGGCCATTTGGGTGATTTTAACGACTTAACGTTGATGGGTACCCTCGCCGGCGTCGAGATGGGTCTGTCGCTGGCCAAGGTACCGCATAAAACCGGCGGCGTTGATACGGCCATACGGTATCTCGCCGAATGTGCGGCGCACAATAATGTTGCAGGCGGTGCGGCTAAAATTGCTGCATAAGTTTTTTTGCTGTGAAACCAAATGCCCCAACATAGGGGCTGTTGTGAACATACCTGGAGGAATACATGAATCGTCGCGACACGCTTAAAGCACTATCGGCACTTTCCGCCTCAACGGCCATCCCGTTTGGTCATTCGGCGTTTGCACAAGCGGGCTACCCGAACAAACCCGTTCGCCTCATCAACCCGTTCCCGGCAGGTGGTGGTACCGACGTATTTGCCCGCCCCTACGGCGTCAAAATGGGCGCCGCACTCGGTCAGCCGATCATTATCGAAAACATGGGTGGTGCCGGTGGTACGGTTGGCGCGGCGGCTGCGGCCAAAGCGGTTGCCGATGGTTATACATTTTTTGTCGGCGCGATTCACCATACCATCGCCGAATCGTTGTATCTGAACAAGCCGTACAAACTCGAGCAGGATTTTGTGCCGATCACGGTGCTGGCTTATGTGCCAAACGTGCTGGTGATCAACCCAAAACATCCATTCAAAAAAGAATCCGAGTTAAAGGCCTACCTGAAAGCCAATCCGGGCAAGATTAACTTTGGCTCTGCCGGCAGCGGCGCATCACACCACCTTGCCGGTGAATTGTATAAACGCAGTGCCGGGGTTGATATGGTGCACATTCCCTACAAGGGTATTGGGCCGATGATGACCGACCTGCTTGGCGGCACGGTTGATTTGGCGTTTGACGGCCTCGCCTCATCCAGTGCGCAAATCAAAGCCGGTAAATTGGTGCCGCTCGCGGTCACTTCGCCGCAGCGCTCGCCGCTGTTGCCGGATGTACCGACCATGATTGAGTTGGGTTACAAAGACTTCACCATGACCACCTGGTACGCCGTGTGGGCCATCAAAGGCACACCGCAGCCGATTGTTGATCGCCTCTACAATGAAACCGTTAAAGTACTTGCCGACGCTGACATCAAGAAGGCGTGGGAACAAGCAGGCGGAATTGCCGGTGGCCAGTCGCCTAAGGAATTTGCGACATTTATTTCGGCTGAAATTGCCAAGTGGGGCAAGGTCGTGAAGGACGCCAACATCAAGATTGACGTATAACTGACCTACAGCGGCGTTTAGAACACCAATATTGGCGGGCGTTTTCAGGCATTTTTGTCTGGAAACGCCCGTTTTTATTGGGCGTTATGGCCCGTAACGAAACACGTCCGGCGTGCCCAGCGCGGGGATCAATTCAACAATGCCGCTGGCAAAAATCTCCACCGCCAGCGCCGCCAACAACAATCCCATGATGCGGGTGGCGACATTGAGCGTGGTGGTACTCATATAACGACCGACCTTGGTGGCGATACGCAGCGCGATCCATGTCACCACCGCCAGCGCAATCACCACCAACACCACCGCACCCAGATGCAGCACGGCTTTTTTCTCGGACGCGTAGATCACAATGGTTGACATCGCGCCCGGACCGGCGAGTAACGGAATGCCCAGCGGCACCACCGCAATCGACGCCTTGGCCACGGCTTCCTCCGCCTCCTCGGGTGTCTGTTTATCGCGTGTCGGCGCAGCCTGCATCATCGCCATCGCATTGAGCATGATCAGAATCGCGCCGCCGACTTTGAAACTGGCAATCGAAATGCCGAACATCTCCAGCACTTTTTCACCGAGCAAAGTCGAGATGATCAATGCCACCGCAACCGTCTGTGCCGCAATGCGTGCGATGCGCTTTCGGTCGGCGTCGGTATGGTCAGATGTCATCGTCACAAAAATCGGGATGATGCCGAGCGGATTAACAATCACCACCATCGCCACAAAAATCTTGACGTACGCGGCGGCACTCAACATGCCGTCAAATGTCATGCCGTCAAACATCATCAGTCCCGCGTGCTGCGGGTGAGATTGCCGCGCATCTTTACCTGATCGGTGATGTACTCGTGCAGGCCTTCACAGCCGGCTTCGATCAAATCAAGCGCCACCTCAAAATCCTGCGCCTTGCCGTGATACGGGTCTGGCACTTCATATTCACCGTCCTCACCGCCGTAATCGAGCAATAGTTCGATCTTGTTTTGCAGCCGTGTCGGACAGATCGAACGCAAGTGTTTGCGGTTGGTTTCATCCATCGCGATCACATAGTCGAATCGCTCGAAGTCACTCGGGCTGACCTCGCGTGCGCGCAACGCCGTCAAGTCATAGCCGCGTTTGGCCGCGTGTTCGACCGCACGTGGATCCGGCGGCGAGCCTTCGTGATAACCATGCGTGCCAGCCGAGTCAATGTCGATTTTTCCCTTGAGCGGACCTTCGTTGACCATTTTGCGGAACACCCCCTCGGCCGTGGGCGACCGGCAGATATTTCCCATACAAACAAATAACACCTTCATGCCGCTTCTCCGGTTGCATCTTTACCGCCAAACATCAACATCTTGTTGCGCATGATGCGCAAATCATCACGCAACTGCGCCGCCTTTTCGAATTCAAGATTACGCGCCGCGTCGAGCATTTCCCGCTCGAGTTTTTTGATCGCTATTTCCATCTGCTTTTCCGACATCACCTCGTATTTGCGGCGGTCCTGTGCAGCCCGCTTTTCGACACGTTTTTCGTCCATGTCGTACACGCCGTCGATCATATCCTTGATGCCCTTGGTGACCGAGCGCGGCGTGATGTTGTTGGCCAGATTATGCGCAACCTGTTTGGCGCGGCGGCGGTTGGTTTCTGATATCGCGCGCTGCATTGAGTCTGTTTCACGGTCGGCATACAGGATCGCGGTGCCATTCAAATTACGCGCAGCGCGGCCGATGGTCTGGATCAACGAGCGGGTGCTGCGCAAAAATCCTTCTTTATCCGCATCCAAAATTGCCACCAATGACACCTCGGGAATATCCAGCCCTTCGCGCAGCAGGTTGATCCCGACCAACACGTCGAACATGCCGGCACGCAGGTCGCGGATGATTTCAACCCGCTCGACGGTATCAATATCCGAGTGCAGGTAACGCACCTTGATACCGTGCTCGGCCAGATAGTCGGTCAAATCCTCTGACATACGCTTGGTCAGCGTCGTCACCAACACCCGTTCCCCAACCAGCACACGTTTATTAATTTCGGACAACACGTCGTCAACCTGGGTGGTCGCCGGTCTGACCGAGATCATCGGGTCAACCAGCCCGGTCGGGCGCACCAGTTGTTCGACCACCTGCGCGGTATGCGCCTCTTCATAAACTGACGGCGTCGCCGACACAAACACGGTCTGGCGCATCATGGTTTCAAATTCGTCAAACCGCAACGGCCGGTTGTCCATCGCCGATGGCAGACGAAAACCGAATCCGACCAGATTTTCCTTGCGCGCGCGGTCACCCTTGTACATACCACCGACCTGTGGAATGGTCACGTGGCTCTCGTCGATGATCATCAATGCGTCTTTTGGCAGGTAATCCACCAGTGTCGGCGGCGGTGACCCGGCAGGCCGGCCGGTCAAATGACGCGAATAGTTTTCAATCCCCTTGCAAAAGCCGATCTCATTGAGCATTTCCAGGTCAAACGTGGTGCGCTGCTGAATGCGTTGCGCCTCGAGTAACTTGCCCTCTTGTTGGTAGTATTCGATGCGTTCACGCAGCTCGGTTTTAATGCCCTCGATCGCGCCAAGCGTGCTGGCGCGGGTGGTGACGTAGTGGCTTTTTGCGTACACCGTGTAACGCGGCACCTTTTGGATGGTGTGACCGGTCAACGGGTCAAACAGCGTCA
>JANMNT010000170.1:0-3004 GCA_031368465.1 Burkholderiales bacterium | reverse complement strand
ACCGCACCCAATGGTGCCATCACTGGGCTGCTCGGCCCCAACGGCGCGGGTAAAACCACCACCATCCGCATGATCGGTTCGTTGGTGGAAATTGGAAGCGGCAGCGTTACAGTCGACGGCATCAACGTCGGCACCGACCCTGACAAAGTGCGTGAATGCTGCGGCATCCTTACCGATGCGCGCGGCCTTTATACACGCCTGACCGCCCGGGAAAATATCCGTTACTACGCCGAATTGCGCGGTATCGAGACCCGCAAAAGCGAGGCAACTATTGCCCGTTTTGTCGAATGGCTCGATATGAAAGAGGTGATCGACCGCCGTACCGAGGGGTTTTCGCAGGGCGAGCGCATGAAGGTCGCAATTGTCCGTGCATTGGTGCACGAACCATCCACCGTCATTTTGGACGAGCCCACCAACGGTCTGGATGTGATGACCACCCGCGCATTACGTGAACTCATTAAACGATTGAAGGCAGAAGGGCGCACGGTGATGTTTTCATCTCACATCATGCAGGAGGTGGCGGCGTTGTGCGATGAAATCATCATCATTGCCAAAGGCCGGGTGACGGCGCAGGGCACCACCGAGCAGTTGCTTTCACTAAGCGGCAAGACCAGCCTGGAAGACGCGTTTGTGACACTGGCCGGCATCGAAGGCGATCATCATGATGCACCCACAATGAAGGCGGCCTGATCATGGCAATGTCCAAACTCAATACGATATTAACGGTCGCAAAAAAAGAGCTGAACGACCATCTGCGCGACCGGCGCACCACGTTGATGATATTGCTGCTGTCGATTGCGATGGGGCCGATCATGCTGATGGGCCTTGGCTATTTCATTTCATCAATCGAACAAAAGGCCGAAAAAAAGGAGCTGTTTGTGCTCGGGCAGGCCAACAGCCCCGAGATCGTCAATTTTATGCAGCGCCAGGATGTCAGCCTGAAAGACCCCAAGCCTGACTTTCGTGATCTGATCAAACAGGGCAAACACGATCCGGTGCTGGTCATCCCTCCCGACTTTAGCGCCAAATTTCTCACCGGCGAGGCCAAGGTTGAACTGGTTTATGACGACACCCGTCAGGACGCTGGAAGCGCGTCAATTCGGGTGATTCGCAATGTCATGCGCGGCTTCAACAGCGAAGTGGCGACTCAACGGTTGATGGCGCGCGGCATCTCACCCGGGGTATTGCGGCCGGTGGAGGTACAGGACACCAATCTGGGCACCGCCGCGCAACGCGCCGCGGCGCTGTTGTTCATTATTCCGTGGATCACGCTGATCGGTTGTGTGACCGGTTGCACCGCCATGGCGGTTGATCTGGCGGCGGGGGAGCGTGAACGTGGCTCGCTCGAACCTTTGCTGATGACGCCCATCAGCCGCGACGGGTTGGTGCTGGGCAAGGCCGCCGCCGTATCGATTTATGCATTGGGCATTGCCGCGCTGACGCTGCTCGGTTTTGCGCTCACCCTCAAATTCGGCAATTTGCCCAGTATCGCATCGGTTATTTCCCTGTCGGCCGGCCAATATTTGGGTTTCTTTGTCATGGTGCTGACCTTTGCGCCGGCCATGGCGGTGATGCAAATGCTGCTGTCCACCTATGGCCGCAACTTCAAGGAAGGCCAAACCTACGCCAGTTACGCCATCCAGGCGGTCGCCATTCTGCCTGCCGTGGCCATGTTTGCACAGGTCAAGGACGCCACCTGGCAGCTGTTTGTGCCGGTCATGGCGCAGCTGATGGTGATCACCCGCATTTTGCGCGGCGAACCGGTTGAGGCGATCCATTATTTGCTGCCGGCTGCCATCAATTTGACGATATTTGTGGTCGCCATCGTGTTGATCGCCAGACTGTTGCGTCAGGAAAAGATCATTTTCGGGCGGGCATGATGCTGGCAGGCGGCAACAACCCGTAAATACGTCCATTTGCTCCCGCAAACTGCCCCGCCAGCGCCAGTTGGCGCTGCCATTGGCGTACTGTCTGGCATTCGCCGTCAGCACATCGACGTACGCATTGCACATCCCCCAATAAGGGGTGGACAACGTGACGCTGTTCACAACAGAAAACGCGCCGACGGCGTAATATTGGCGTGGCCAGAAATACGGGTATGCGGCGCGATTGACGCAATAGCAATACATGATGGGAAAAGCCGGGAGTTGGCACAGCGTGCCTCCTTTTCGTGCGTCTGACTGACGCAAGGATTGCGCGACTCTCTTTCGGCCTTACATGTGAAGAATTTCTTGAAAGCCAGCACAATGGACAAGTTCATCAAATCATCATTGACCAGCCCGCCACGCAACGCGATGTTTGTGCCGTTGATTCGTGGCCTCCGCGCAAACCGCGTGCGACTGATGTTTGTTTTTTTCGCAATGACGATGTCATTTTCGGCCCAGGCGGCGGGGCTCATTTGTAATTTTACCGGCCCAAACAATGGCAGTTGGACCATTGCCGCCAATTGGTCCTGTAGCGACGAGACAAATACCGTACCCGGCACAGGTGACACGGCAAATGTCGTCAATAAAATTGTGCGGGTGTTGGCGTCGGCGTCCGCGATTGGCAACAACGTCCTGTTGATGAGCAGCACTGGCACTGCCAAGATAATCATCGAAGCGGGGGGTAGTCTTACACTAGGCACCGTGAATGTCGTTGGGCCTGCCTCGTCAATTGAAAATTCAGGGTTTGTCGACCTTGGGTCCGATATCACTTCAAGTGGTGTCGGCGCAAGATTTAACAACCTGCCGGGCGGTACTGTCGAAGCCTCTTCTTACCTGAACATTGATATTTTGTTCGACAACAAGGGCCTTGCCAGCTTCAATGGGGTGACGTTGGCAGACGCGACGAAATTTTCGCAAACAGACCCATCTGCAACGCTTAACTTCAACTATATGCAGGGCACGACCGGGACGTTGACGCTTGCCGCTGGCAGTGTCAGGTCGGTCGGCGGAGGCGGGCCAAGTCTAAATTTTTCAAACGTGGTCAATACTGGCGCGACAATCTACCCGTCGCCTGACGG
>JANMNT010000011.1:0-3924 GCA_031368465.1 Burkholderiales bacterium | reverse complement strand
GGTGCGGTTGCCGCTGGCGTGGGTGACTTGAGCTTATTTGTCGATAACGACGGCGGGATACGTCGTGACATTACAACGGTAGATTTTTTTGGCGCGCAACAATTTCCGTCGCTCGCCTTAGCCATTGCGGCAAAGAGTTTGAATTTGAGTGCTAAAGACATTCGCGTGACATCGGGCGAAAGTGTGACGCTCGGCAATTTACGTATCGTCACGGACGACAACGGTTTAATGTTCCCTTATTTTTATAAAAATGTAACTGGCAAACCTGCTATGCCGGTTGATTCATTTTTTGATGTGTATTCGGGCAAAATTCCCGCTGCGAAATACCAAGACAAAATTGTACTGATTGGGGCAACTGCACAGGGCATCGGCACTAGTACCGTCACACCAATTGGATTATTGTCTTCGGTTGAAACCTTGGCGCACTCTGTTTCATCCATCTTGCAACAACATTTTTTCCGCACCCCCACTTGGGGCGTTTGGGTCACATTGGTGGCGCTGTTACTCGTTATTGGCTACCTAGTTGCCCTACTACCAAGGCTGCGTGCGGGGCCGGCTGCGATGATCACACTCGGCCTGTTTATATTGCTATTGGGCACACATTTTGCGCTCATGATGGGGCCTGGCATTTGGATTAAGCTCATGCTGCCCGCCGCATTGTTAATGATCGGTCATCTGCTACTCACGACCAAACGCTTTTTAGTGACCGAACGTGGCAAAGAGCAATCCGATATTGCGGGTGCCGAATCAAACCGTATGCTGGGTTTGGCGTTTCAGCAGCAGGGTCAACTCGACATGGCGTTTGATAAATTTCGTAAATGCCCAGTCGATGAACAAGTGCTTGAAAATATTTACTCGCTGGCACTCGACTTTGAACGCCGTCGGCAATTCAATAAAGCTGAATCGGCCTTCATGTATATCAACCAACATAATCCAAAATTCCGTGATGTGGCCGAGCGCATGAACCGCGCCAAAGCCATGTCGGAAACCATTATTTTGGGAGGCTCTGGCAGCGCGCGCTCAGCGAACGCCACCATGATGCTGACAGGATCAAGTGAAAAGCCCACGCTCGGTCGCTACACCATTGAGAAAGAATTGGGCAAGGGCGCGATGGGTGTTGTTTATCTCGGCAAAGACCCCAAAATCGGCCGCGAAGTGGCGATCAAAACCATGGCGCTGGCCAATGAATTTGACGGCGAGGAATTGCAAGAGGCCAAGGATCGTTTTTTCCGCGAGGCCGAGTCGGCGGGCAAGCTCGATCATCCGAATATCGTGCGTATTTTTGACGCCGGCGATGAACATGATCTCGCTTATATTGCGATGGAATTTTTGAAGGGCAAGGATCTGGTCGACAACACCAAGATACCCAACCTGCTGCCGTTTGATGAAATGTGCGACATCATGACCAAGGTCGGCGATGCACTCAATCATGCGCATGAAATGGGCGTTTATCACCGCGACATCAAGCCGGCCAATATCATGTACGACCCCGAGGGAAAGGTACCCAAGGTGGCAGACTTTGGTATTGCGCGCGTTACCGATTCGTCCAAAACCAAGACCGGCATGGTGCTCGGCACGCCATCGTATATGTCGCCAGAACAGCTGGCCGGCAAAAAAATCGATGGTCGCTCCGATCTGTTTTCGCTGGGCGTCAGCTTTTATCAGTTGGCCTGTGGCCGCCTGCCTTTCACCGGGGAATCAATGACACAGCTGATGTTTGCCATTGCCAACGAGCCGCACCCAAACATCATGGAATTTAATCCGTCACTACCGGCATGGGTACCCGATTTTATTGATCAGGCACTTGCCAAGGATGTCGAGCAGCGGTTTCAGAACGGCGCTGAGTTTGCCAATGCGATTCGCACATACCGTAAACTTGGCTGATCCGTTGCGATTTGTCACCATCGACGAAAACGCCCTGCGGGGCGTTTTTCGTTTTCAACCTTCCCGATATCAATTCTTCCGCTATTTGGCCAGGACCCGGCATGCCACTTTCAACGCCCGCCCCCCGCAGTCCGCTGCATCATCGTGCAATCTCGATCCGCGGCTTTAAACGCGACGACGGCCTGTTTGACGTCGAAGGCCATTTGCATGACACCAAAGATATCCCGTTCAAGCTGGTCAGCGGCGAACGGCCGGCAGGTGCATCTGTTCACTCGATGTGGTTACGGATCACCTACGATCTGACGCTGACAATTGTCGGGGCGGAAGCCGCCACCGATGTCATGCCCTACGAGGGGTATTGCGAGACGATCACGCCGAAGTATGCCTTGCTGGTTGGGATGACGATGCGTCCCGGATTCAGTGAACGCGTCCGTACAACCTTTGCCGGCACCAAGGGTTGCACCCATTTAACCGACCTGATCGGCCTGTTGGCGACAACGGCTTTCCAAACGTTGGCCGGGCAGGTAAAACACGATGCCGCCCGCAAACCGTTTCCGCTCGACCGCTGCCATGCCCTGGCGACCGACGGCGCAGCCGTGGCGAAGTTCTATCCAAATTGGGTTCGCCGTGAGGTCTCAGACTCTCCGCCGGGCGACCCACCCGTGAAAGCCGGCGGCATTTGATATTGCGCCAAGCCCGTATTGCGGCACAGCGCTGGTAAAATGGGCGGCGGTACGATAAACAACGCCCAGCCAAAGCTGTTTTCGATTTTTTCAGGCAATCCGATCCCATCCCCAAAGGTTTTCCATGAACGTCCATGAATATCAAGGCAAGGAAATCTTGCGCAAGTATGGTGTCGCCACGCCCCGTGGCGTTGCCTGTTTTTCAGTCGATGAAGCCGTCAAGGCGGCAGAATCGCTCGGTGGCAAGGTTTGGGTTGTCAAAGCACAAATTCACGCCGGTGGTCGCGGCAAGGGTGGTGGCGTCAAGGTTGCCAAGTCGATCGAAGATGTGCGCGCCGCCGCGACACAGATTCTTGGCATGACATTGATCACACATCAAACCGGGCCCGAAGGCCGGTTGGTCAAGCGCCTGCTGGTCGAAGAAGGCGCGGATATCAAGAAGGAACTGTATGTGGGTATGGTCGTCGATCGCGGATCCCAGCGCGTGACGCTGATGGCATCCAGCGAGGGCGGCATGGACATTGAGCACGTCGCGGAACACACGCCTGAAAAAATTCACAAGGTGCATATCGACCCCAAGGTCGGTCTGACCACGGCGGCGGCGGAAGAGGTTGCGCGCAAGATCGGTGTACCTGAGCAGGCGGTGTCACAGGGCGCCGCATTTATGCGGTCGCTCTACAAGGCGTTTGATGAATGCGATTGCTCGTTGGCGGAAATAAACCCGCTGATCTATACCGGTGACAACAAGGTGCTCGCGCTCGACGCCAAGCTGAACTTTGATTCGAACGCGCTTTATCGTCATCCGGAAATTGTCGCCATGCGCGATCTGGACGAAGAAGACCCCGCGGAAATCGAAGCCTCGAAGTTCGATCTCACCTATATCTCCCTCGACGGCAACATCGGTTGTCTGGTCAATGGTGCCGGGCTGGCGATGGCGACCATGGACGTCATCAAACTCTACGGCGGCTCGCCGGCAAACTTTCTCGATGTGGGTGGCGGCGCCACCACCGAGAAGGTGACCGAGGCCTTCAAGATCATGTTGAAGAATCCGAATCTGAAAGCGATTCTGGTCAATATATTCGGCGGCATCATGAAGTGTGATGTGATCGCCAACGGCGTCATTGCCGCCGCACGCGAAGTCAAGCTGTCGGTGCCGCTGGTGGTGCGCATGAAAGGCACCAACGAAGATCTTGGCAAACAAATCCTCAAAGATTCAGGCCTGCCGATTATCTCTGCGAACAATATGGCTGAAGCGGCCGAGCGGGTTGTTGCCGCCGCCGAAGGAAAATAATCATGTCAATCCTGATCAATAAAAACACCCGCGTCCTCACCCAGGGCATTACCGGCAAGACCGGCA
>JANMNT010000115.1:0-4848 GCA_031368465.1 Burkholderiales bacterium | reverse complement strand
GCAAGCGCGGTACGCGCGCAGGGATTGGAGACAGATTTGTCATCCCCGCGCAGGCGGGGATCCAAGTTGCGATCGTTGTCCAAGAGCAAGCGCGGTACGCGCGCAGGGATTGGAGACAGATTTGTCATCCCGGCGCAGGCGGGGATCCAAGTTGCGATCGTTGTCCAAGAGCAAGCGCGGTACGCGCGCAGGGATTGGAGACAGATTTGTCATCCCCGCGCAGGCGGGGATCCAAGTTGCGATCGGCCACAAGCGGCTCTTCGCGAGTGCTGTCTGATTTCATGGTTTGATCCACTGAATCAAATGAAATGCAATTTGACTCAGACCCCGAGTGTTCGCGCAAGAACTGATCCAGCCCAAATCGAGAGTTGCTTTTAACGGCGTGCCTCAATGTCGTCGCGCTTAGCGGCTTTAGGGGGGTGCAAATTCGACCTGTCTGCGTCCAGGCCGCTTGCTTGCAATTGTGATGGTGAACGCCTAACTACGATTTCGGCATTGCCAACGTAGGCTTACTAGTTGCCGCCAATCGTATTGAACTGCTTAAGAAATTCTTCGGTCTGTTTCTTGTTGAGCTTGCCGGTTTTTTTTGTGTCAATCTTGTCGAACATTTTTTCCATATGGACAAGCATTTCCGACTTGGACATCATACCGTCGTGGTCCATGTCACATGATTTCATGAATTGCGTCATGTCCATTTTGTGATTCATGTCCTTGTGCATGCCTTCCATTTTTTCGGCGGCAAACAGCGTAGCGGCCATCAGAATGGATGAAGCAATGAGCAATTTTGGAATCAATCGAATAGTTTTCATCAGGAGACCTTTAGGTATGGTTGAGATCGCTAGGCCGCATGGGTCGGCACTTCCCCCAAAGCGGAATTCACAATCGCGTTGCGGTTACCTTGGCAAAATTGCCGAGATCAACAACGCAACAAATGTTGATCGGAAAATTGTACGAGGCACTTAGGCCGCCGTCAGTGCGGCAGCACACTCTCGTGCATTGTTCTGGGCGGCAAAACATAGCGTGCGAACCCTAAGTTTACGAACGCACGGCGATGGAGACACCCGAAAATATCGGCTGGTATCCTGCCATATGGTCGTTGCCGCGTGAATTCTGGCCAGCAGTTTTGCACTGCCGGCAAATTGCCTACTTGCCTTAACGTACAGATGCGGTGAATTGGGCCTCGCCAGCGAGGGTCGGCTTTCATCTAATCTGTATGTCGATTATGGGTCGAGGCTGTCCTTCCATTACCAACCAAACGTTACCTTCAGCCACGGCCAGATGGTCGACAGAAACCACGTCCATCCACCGGCCACCAGCAAATAACGAAACAATTTGCCGACGGCAAATAGCGCCATACAAGCCCAGAAGTTAAAGCGCATCCAACCGGCCGCAACACACAGCGCGTCGCCAAATAACGGTACCCAGCTAAACAGCAGTGACCACAGGCCGTATTTCTTGAGCCATTCGATGGCACGGCCTTCCGCGCGATTCGGGAACATTCGGCCCAACCAATAGGAGGTGACGCCGCCACACGTGTTGCCAACAGTGGCAACTGCGATCGCAGTCCACAACAGCTCGGGATATTTGGTGAGCAGTCCCACCAAAACGATCTCGGACGAGCCCGGCAGCAGCGTGGCAGAAATGAAGGCGGATGCAAACAGGCCCCAGAGGCCGGATTCGGGAGAGAACTCAAACATTGTTGTTATCGTTTTTGGTTAGGCCAAAGGTTGATCAAAAGACTTGCGCGAATTCAGAACGCGTCGTTTGCGAAGAGTTCAATTCACACTTTACGTGAATGACAGCAGGCACACCGGCAAACCCCGGTCGTCCCAGCAACGGTAGGGACGCAAGCCAATGAAGCGAATTGGTATCACGGTGGACTGGATTCCTGCCCCACCTTTAACCACGCTGGGGCAGGCTCTACGCAGGAATGACGGCCGCCTTATTGAGACGTGTTTATTGACGGGCGCTTCCAGCCATTTTTGCTTGGAAATGCCCACCAATAGGCGAGTTTGTTGGTGCGGCGGCTGGTTTGGTAGCGGCTGTTGTCGCGGTGCCCAGCATTGCGCGCTAGGCGCGGTTTTTCAGATGTGTGGTGATCTCGTCGAGCTTGGCATCGATACGTTGCAATACGGCAAGCGTTGAATCCTGGGTTGCCGCGGCTGCCGCGTTGCCACTACCGTGCTGCTTCAGATAATCACGCGCGGCCAGAATCTGGTTGCGGAATTCCTGCGCACCGATCACGCCGGTGAGTTCCATATTTGCCGCGGCATTGTGGCTGGAGCCGGCGGTTTCAAACTTCAATGTGCTCAGGTTGAAGTGTTTGAGGATCGGCCCTTCGATAAACGTCACATCCTGAATGTTTTCCAGCGGAATGGTTTTTTCCACCTGCACCAGAATGCCTTTGCGAAACCGGATCGATTTGTCCGTCAGCTCGCAATCGAGCCGTTCAAAATAGTGGCGCGCCCACCATTGCCCGAGACCGAGAAACCAGATAATGGCGATGGGAATACCGATGATCGTCGACACCATGGTCAGGCCGATGGTGACAACCAGGTAAGGACGAATCAGGGGATTAAACGCGGCGCGGGCGGAGGGCAAAGACGAGAGGGCGGGAGTGGTCATATGACGAGTCTACCTTGATGGTGGCCAATCAATCCTAATCTTCAAAAAACAATGGCTTCGCATTTGTACGCGAAGCCATTGTTGTTGCTGTGTGGCTAAACGATATGCCGATATGCGTCAGGGCTAGAAATTCGCCTTGAATTGTGCGCCCCAGAAACGTGGCTCGTTGATAAAGCCGGTCAGGTTGTTGAAGTCGATACCGCCGACCACACGAATCTGATTGGTAATGTTGCGGCCATAAATTGCGGCTTCATATTTGCCATCCGCCCATTTGTATCCAAGGCGCAGGCCGCCTTCGGTGAGCGCCTTGCCGGTGTATTCCTTGGCTTCATACAAGAAGAAATTGATCTTCGAGCGATAGGCCCAGTCGGTATAAATAAAGAATTCGCCACCGGCCATCGGGATCGAATACTTCAAGGTCATGTTGGCCACATACTTCGGTGCCTGCGGCAAGGGGTTGCCATCGATCGAAACAATCGCCGAGCTGAAGCCTGCTGCTGGAACCACAACACGATTGGTGACAGTGCAACCCGAGCCGCAGACTTGCGTGCGCAAATTGGCGTCTTTGATTTTGGTGTCGTTGATGCTGCCGCTCATGGTCAAGAGCAGGTTGTCGGCAAGGTAGGCTTCAAAATCAATCTCGGCACCGCTGCCTTCGGTCTTGGCGGCGTTGATCAAACGGTTGAAGTTGGCGGCACCACCAACGGCGGTCAGTTGCTGGTCTTTGACGGTGTAGCTGAACAGGTTTGCCGAAAGGCGTCCGCGTTTCTCAAACAAGTCGGTCTTGATACCGGCTTCGACCGAGGTGACTTTTTCCGAGTTGGCAACGGATAACGCATCACCGAACAATAACCGGCCCTGAATCGACGGCGCACGGAAACCCTTGGCGACACGGCCGTAGAAATTGGTTTCCTTGCTCACCGTGTACGTGCCTGATACATCCCAGCTCACGTCTGAGGCCGAGGTCTTGGTGGTGAGGCGACCAACAAACGGGGGTGAAAACGGCGGTGGCGTGACCCGGTTGGCGACGAAGTCCTTTTTGTCGTTGGTGTAACGCATGCCGGTACGCATATTGAAGTCGTTGGTCACGTCAAATGTGATCGAGCCGAACAGTGCGTAGGCCTTGTTGTTCTGCGTTTGGTTGGCGTAACCGTTTTGCGGATTGCCCGGTGTCAACGATGAGTAGTTGAAGCTGTCGATATCGATATCTTCTTTGAAGTAGTACGCGCCGACCAGCCACTTGAAGCCTTTGGCAGCGTTTGATTCAAGGCGAAATTCTTGTGTGAACTGTTTGTGTTTCGGCAGGCCGTCGGCTGACTCGGCGTCAAATGGGATAAAGCCCGGGCCGCTGGATGGCAGAAAGAACGCGCCGAAGCCGCCGTCGATATCACCACGTGACAGTGACTTGACCGACTCATAGCCGGTGATCGAATTTAACGTGGTGGTGCCCAAATTCCACTTCATGCGCACACTACCGCCGGTGGTTTTCACGTCCTGGTTGTTGATACCATCTTGCGAGACTTTCTCCGGATCGAACCCCGCCACCAGTTCATTGCCGCCTGCGCGGATAATGTTGGCGCGGAATACACGTGCAGAGCCATTCAGATCACGATTGTGGACATTAAACAGCGCTTCAAAATTGGCGTCTGGTTTATACAACCCCTGCAAACGAAACGCGTTGTCACGATAGCCTTCCAGCTCTTGTGTCGGGCCGCGCGAATTTTGGTTTTTAACCCAGTCGCCGCGGGTCTGTGATTGCAACGACAGGCGCACCGCAAATTCCTTGCTCATCGGTACGTTCAGTGCACCTTCGAGGTTGACCGTGCTGTACGTTCCGGCGCCCAGATTGACATACGACTCCTGGTTAAAGCGTGGCTTGGCAGACGCAAACTTGACCACGCCGGCCGGGGAGTTGCGACCGAACAACGTACCCTGCGGGCCGCGCAAGACTTCAATCTGGTCAAGGTCAAACAACGGGAAGCCCTTGAGGATCGGGTTCTCCTGCACGACATCGTCAAACACCAGCGAAACGGGCTGCGAGGCATTGATGTCAAAGTCACCATTGCCCAAGCCGCGAATGTAGAAACGCGGAAATGCACGGCCAAACGACGATTCGATGTTCAGACTCGGCACACGCCCCGCCAACATACGGATATCCTGCCCGCCTGAATTAATGATGTCGAGCTTCTCGCCACGCACTGCTGAAATCGAAGACGGAACGTC
>JANMNT010000106.1:0-2186 GCA_031368465.1 Burkholderiales bacterium | reverse complement strand
GCACTGCCCGGCATTGGCAACTTCATGGTGGTGCACTTCGACTTCAACGCCCATATCTTCAAGCGCCAGGCACATGGCGGAGCGGATATCCTGCAGCTGATCGACCGGCGGGACCGGAAAATAGCCGCCCTTAACCGGTGGCCGATGGCCCAGGTTGCCGCCTTCAAATTTTTCAGCAGTGGACCATGCGGCTTCTTCCGAAAACACCTTGGCATAACTGCCGGACATGTCGACGCTCCATTCCACCGCGTCGAACACAAAAAATTCCGGCTCCGGACCAAAATAGGCCGCGTCACCAACGCCGCTTGACTTTAGGTAGGCCTCTGCGCGACGCGCAAGTGATCTTGGGTCGCGGTCGTAACCCTTGCCTGTCGACGGCTCAATCACGTCGCAGGTCAGAACCAGCGTTGAATCATCAAAAAACGGATCAATAAATGCCGTTTCAGGGTCGGGCATCAACAACATGTCTGATGCTTCAATACCTTTCCAACCAGCGATAGACGAACCATCAAAGGCGTGGCCCTCGGTAAATTTTTCCTGGCCAAACGCCTTTACCGGCACCGACACATGCTGCTCTTTACCTTTGGTATCGGTAAAGCGAAAATCAACAAACTTGACTTCGTTGTCTTTCACCATTTTCAATACATCTGCGACAGCCATTGCGTTCTCCTGATAAGGTGTGCGGGAAGTTGGAACCGAGTGCGACCGACGTTATCAACTGCGGCGCTTGATCGAGTAGCAATTTACAGCACAAAACATGCCACCCTAAAACCCGTGATAACGCGTTAAGAAATCTCGTTTTTTATGTACTTTCTGCATCGAGGCGCCCCACTTCGGTGCATATTTGTGATTTATGCACCAAAATAGACCGATCTTAAATCGAGTCAATTCGCCCCTTAAGTTTGCCATGTAACACCAAACCACCACAATCCCCATATGCCTGATCGCTACGCCGTTGTCGGAAACCCCGTTGGACATTCAAAATCGCCGGAGATACACGCGGCCTTTGCGCGCGAAACCGGTCAGGAAATCTCCTATGAAAGGATATTGGCGCCGGTTGATGCGTTTGTTTCAACGCTGGACGCTTTCCGCAACAGCGGTGCTGCGGGGGCAAACGTTACCCTGCCGTTCAAAGTTCAAGCATATCAATATGCGATGCATCGAACACCCCGATCTGTTGCGGCCGGCGCGGCCAATACGCTCCGGTTTGATCATACGGCTGCCGGTGTTCAGATTTCGGCCGACAACACCGACGGCGTTGGATTGGTGCGCGATATTTGTCTCAATCTTGGCCGCGCGATCACCGACCAACGGGTTCTGATACTCGGCGCCGGCGGTGCCGCGCGAAGCGTAATAGGTGCGTTACTCGACGAAAGGCCGGCCTCGATTTCGATTTCAAATCGAACCGTATCCCGAGCACATGATTTGGCCAACCGATTCAAGCTGATTGTCCCTGACGCCCGCGTGGATGTGGTCGAAAGCCGCCAATTGATAGCACACGAATACGATGTGGTCATCAATGCCACTGCCGCAAGCCTGAACGAAAGTCTGCCGCTGATACCGACAAGCGCGTTTGCCGAAACATGCCTTGCGTACGACATGATGTACGGCATTTCGCCAACGCCATTCTTGTTGTTGGCGGCTAATTCGGGCGCGGTTACGTCCGACGGGTTGGGGATGCTGGTAGAGCAGGCGGCCGAGGCGTTCTATTGTTGGCGCGGCATCCGACCAGCCACCTCGCCGGTGATTGCGGCCATGCGCAGACAGGCGCATATTGCCGATCGAAACGGCGCAACCTGAGAATTATTTTGCGCAAACTTTCTATCTGGCTAGGGATCGCCGCCGCCACACTTACGATCGTCTTTTTGGGTTACCAAACCTATGTTTTGACCAAACTCTGTTGGTGGCGAACCCATAATCCGACAACGACCGCCTTTATGGAAGCGAGGCTCAGCTTGATTCGTGCCAATAAGCCGGCGGCAAGCTTGAAACAGGTGTGGGTGCCATACGAAAAAATATCCACGCAACTTAAACGCGCCATCCTCGTCGCCGAAGACGACAAATTTATTGATCACGACGGTTTCGACTGGCAGGGCATCCAAAAGGCGATGGAAAAAAATGAGCGGCGCGGCAAGGTGGTTGCGGGCGGATCAACCATCTCGCAGCAGCTGGCCAAAAATTTGTTT
>JANMNT010000073.1:0-16704 GCA_031368465.1 Burkholderiales bacterium | reverse complement strand
GTGCCGGTGATGGTGGTGCGCAACAGTCTGCGTGCGGTCGCCACCGGCAGCGGCCGCGAAGGTACCGTGGAAATGCCTTTTATCCCGGTCGCCGCCGACATCCAGGTCGGTGACGTATTGGTGACGTCGGGGATCGATGGGACCTATCCGGCGGGGCTGGCGGTGGCAACCATCACGATGGTGGATAAAAATCCGGCGTTTTCATTTGCCCGCATTATCGCCCAGCCAACTGCGGCACCAGACCACTATCGATTTGTCAAAGTGTTGTTGACAGCGAGCGCGGCCACCGCCTACCCACAGGTCGACGTCACCAGCAGCGACAAGGTCGGCGAAAAGGCCGCCACCCGCCGCGAATCAAAACTCGAGGCCAAACGTGCGCTGCGCGAACGCGAAAGGTAATCAATAGTGGATCTTTCGCCGGTTTCCCGCGACGCATTACGACAGCCCGCCCCGATGCGATTGCTGTTCGGTGCGTTGATCATCGCGCTGGTGGTCAGCCTGTTGCCCTGGTCGGGCTGGGCGTTGAAAGTGCGGCCGGATTTTGTCCTGCTGGTGCTGTTGTATTGGGTGGTGCACGAACCGCGTCATATCGGCCAGACCTGGGGTTTTGCACTGGGTCTATTGATGGATATCGCCGATAGCGCACTATTGGGCCAGCATGCGCTGGTATATGTGGTGGCCATCTTTCTGACGCAGTTATGGCGTATTCGCATCATGCACCTGACCATTGTCGAGCAGGCGTTGCACATTCTGGGGATTTTGTTTTTGGCGCAGGCAATCTACATCGGATTAAATCTTTCGCTGGGACGCGAATTTGCCGGACTCACCATGTTTTTTGCGCCGGTGTTTGGTGCGCTGCTGTGGATCCCGCTGCACACGCTTGCCTCGCTGCCGCGGTTTCGCCGGCGCGGCCAGACGGTCATGCTGTAAGCGCGGCGATGATCGGCACCACCATCAAAAACCGCGAGGCGGAACTCAACGTTTTCCGCAGTCGCATCATTGTTGCCACCGTCGGCATTCTGGTCGGGTTTGCCATCCTCGCGACCCGTTTGATTTATCTGCAGGTGGTCAAGCGCGACCAGTTCTACACGCTCGCCGAAGCCAACCGTATTTCGGTGGTGCCGGTGGTGCCCAATCGTGGTGTGGTGTACGACCGCAACGGCGAAGTGCTCGCCGCAAACTATTCGGCATTCACCCTCGAGGTGACGCCGTCGAAGGTGAAAAATCTCGACCGCGTGTTGGACGAATTGGCGCTGATCGTCGATATCCAGCCGAAGGACCGCCGCCGATTCAAGCGCTTGCTTGAGGAGAGCAAAAATTTTGAATCGCTGCCGATCCGCAACCGCCTGACCGAGGAAGAGGTGGCGCGTTTTGCCGTCAATCGGTTCCGTTTCCCCGGCTTTGACATCCGTGCACGGTTGTTTCGCAATTATCCGTTTGGTGAGGTTGCCTCACACGCCATTGGTTATATCGGCCGCATCAATGACGCAGACCTGAAAAAAATTGAAAGCACCAATCTCACCCATAACTACAAAGGTACCGATCACATCGGCAAACTCGGCATCGAGGGCAGTTACGAAGCGGAGCTGCACGGCACCACCGGCACCGAGCAGGTCGAAATCGATGCGGGCGGGCGATCCGCTCACTCGCCAAGTCCGAGCCGATTGCCGGCAACAACCTTAAACTTACGCTCGACATCAAGTTGCAGGCGGTCGCCGAAGACGCGTTTGGTGAATTTCGTGGCGCCATGGTGGCGATGGACCCATCCACCGGCGAGATTCTGGCATTTGTGTCAAAGCCCGGCTTTGACCCGAATCTGTTTGTCGATGGCATCGACCCGGTGAACTGGAATCTGCTCAATACCTCGCTCGACCGGCCATTGACCAATCGTGCGCTGAGCGGCCAATACCCGCCCGGCTCGACCATCAAGCCGTTTATGGCGCTGGCGGCGTTGGAGAACGGCAAACGCACACCGGAGTTCACCATCAGCGATCCAGGCCAGTGGTTTTTGCCGGGTGTGGCGCGACCCTTCCGCGACTGGAAAAAGGGCGGGCATGGCGTGGTGAATCTGCACAAGTCGATTGTGGTGTCGTGTGACACCTACTACTACGGTCTCGGCAACGATCTGGGTATCGACCGCATCAACGCCTTTATGACGCCGTTTGGTTTTGGCCGAAAAAACGGCATCGACGTTGAAGGCGAGCAGACCGGCCTGATGCCGTCCCAAGAATGGAAACAAAACCGGCTGAAGCAGAAGTGGTATGCAGGCGATACCATTTCGGTTTCCATCGGCCAGGGATATTGGCTGGCAACGCCGTTACAACTGGCGACCGCAACCGCCATTCTGGCCAATGGCGGCACGCAGGTGACCCCGCACATGCTTAAAGAACTCATCAATTCCAAGACCGGTGAAAAGCGCGCCTACCCGCCGCCACCGCAGGCAAAATTAACCTTCAAGCCGGAGAACCTGCAATTGGTGCGGCAGGGCATGATTGATGTCATGCAACCTGGCGGTACCGCGTGGCGCGCGGCGATTGGTGCCGGTTACCAGATCGCCGGCAAAACCGGCACCGCCCAGGTGGTGGGCATGAAGGCCGGCGAAAAATACAACGAGAAACTGGTGAAAGAACGCTTCCGTGACCACGCGTTATTTGTTGCCTACGCACCGGCAGACAACCCAAAAATCGCACTGGCCTTGTTGGTTGAAAACGGCGGTCACGGCGGCAGTATTGCCGCGCCAATCGCACGTGAAGTGTTTGATTTTTATTTGTTGGGTAAAAAACCCGATCCGGAAAAACGCAAGAAACGCGACTATGACCTTAACGACAGCGATTGAACGTGGCTTCGATGTCATCACCCGGCGGCTTGACGGTCCGCTGATGGTGGTCGTGGTGGTGCTCGCCGCGATTTCATTGTCGGTGGTGTATTCGGCCTCGGGTGGCGATTCGTTTGACCGCGCGCTTGGCCAGGCGCGCAATTTCGCGGTTGCGTTTGTTGCCATGTGGGTTGTCGCCAACATTTCACCGCAGACCTTGATGCGCATCGCCATCCCGGTATATATCGCCGGGCTGACACTGTTGATTTGCGTGGCGCTGTTCGGCGAGATCCGCAACGGTGCGCGGCGCTGGTTGAATTTTGGTTTTATCACCATCCAACCATCGGAAATCATGAAGCTCGGCATGCCATTGTTGCTGGCCTGGTACTTCCATCGCAAGGAGGAGGGGCTCAACTGGAAAGACTATGCAATTGCCGGCCTGATTTTGATGCTGCCGACCGGGTTGGTGGTTCGGCAACCCGATTTGGGAACATCCATTCTGGTTTTCTCCGCCGGTTTCTTTGTGATTTTTTTCGCCGGCTTGTCGTGGAAGCTACTCATCACGGGTGCGATCGCCGGGTTATCGCTATTGCCGGTTGCATGGAATTATTTGCTGCACGATTATCAGAAGCAACGGGTGCTGACACTGATCGACCCGATGAATGATCCGCTCGGCGCGGGCTATCACATCATCCAATCGACCATCGCCATCGGTTCCGGCGGCATCCTCGGCAAGGGCTGGTTGTCAGGCTCCCAGGCGCAGCTCGATTTTATTCCCGAGCGCTCGACCGACTTCATTCTCGCGGTATTCGGCGAGGAGTTCGGTCTGGTCGGCACACTGTTGTTACTGACGCTTTACCTGATCATCATCGGTCGCGGCTTCATGATCGCGATGAACGCGCCGACCACCTTTTCCCGTCTGCTGGCCGGTGCGATCACGCTGTCATTTTTTACCTACGCGTTTGTCAATATGGGCATGGTCAGCGGCATCTTACCGGTGGTGGGTGTGCCATTGCCGTTAATGAGTTACGGCGGCACGGCGATTTTGTCGATGTGCATCGGCTTCGGCATGTTGATGTCGATCTCGACCCACAAACAACTGGTCTCGACGTAAGTCGCCGCCCCGCCGGCGTCGGACGTTTAGCTCATGTCGGCTGCGGCGGCCGTCACATTAAGGAAAATACTTTGGAAGCGTTACTGGTCTCAACCGGTGTCGTGGCGCTCGCCGAAATCGGCGACAAGACACAGCTGCTGGCATTTATTCTTGCGGCGCGCTTCAAGAAGCCGGTACCGATCATCGCCGGTATCCTGTGTGCCACGCTGATCAACCACGGCATGGCCGGCGCGCTTGGCGCGTGGATTACCTCGGTGCTGAGTCCGGACATGATGCGCTGGATTCTCGGCGGGTCGTTTATTGGCATGGCAATCTGGACGATGATTCCGGACAAGATCGAGGAAGAAGAAACGCAGGCGGCCAAACATCTTGGTGTGTTCGGCGCAACATTTATCACGTTTTTTCTCGCCGAGATGGGCGACAAAACCCAGATCGCCACCATCGCACTCGCCGCGCACTATGCCGCACCCGTCACCGTGATTGCCGGCACAACACTGGGTATGCTGATCGCAGACGTGCCTGCGGTGCTGGTCGCCAACAGGTTTTCCGAAAAAATACCCATGAAACTGGTGCACGGGATTGCCGCGGGCATTTTTGCAGTGATGGGCGTACTGACGCTGGCGCAGGCCGAAAAACTGCTTCAGTAGCGAAAAAACATCACGCCGACGAAATCTTGTACAGCGCAAGTGTCCCGGTGAGGTTGGGAAACAGCGCGGCTTCGCGGTCACCCGCCAATACGCGGCGGTTGTTGATGCGATAACCACGCGCCACACAAAATTGCTCGAAGTCGCGGATGGTGAATAGATGCACGTTTGGCGTGTCGTACCATTGGTAGGGCAGGTCGTCTGACACCGGCATCCTACCCAACAATCCGATTTGTACGCGGTGTTTCCAGTGACCAAAATTGGGAAATGTGACAATCGCCTCGCGTCCGACACGCAGCATTTCTGCAATCACCACTTCGGTGTGTTTGATTGCCTGCAGGGTTTGCGACAGTACCACCACGTCAAACGAACGGTCGGCGATTTCCTTGAGGCCCGCCTCAAGATCGGACTGGATGACGTTGACGTCGTTATCGATACAGGCGAGCAGCGAGGCATTATCATTTTCGATGCCGTATCCGGTGGTCTGTTTGTCGTTGGCCAGATGCGCCAGTAGTGCACCGTCGCCACAGCCCAGATCAAGCACGCGGGCTTGTTTGGGTACCCACGATGCGATGATGTCGAAGTCGGCACGGGTGATCATATTGGTATCCCCCGTAGATAGTGGCGAACCACCGCGTGGTACTGCGGATTGTCGAGTAAAAAAGCATCGTGCCCGTGTGGCGCGTTGACTTCGGCATACGAAACCGGTTTGTGCGCATCGAGCAGGGCTTTGACAATCTCGCGTGAACGCGACGGCGGAAAGCGCCAGTCGGTGGTGAATGAAACCACTAGAAACTTTGCTGATGCGGGTGATAGTGCTTTGCCCAAATCCCCATCGTATTCACGTGCGGGATCAAAATAATCGAGCGCCTTGGTGACGCGTAAATAGGTGTTGGCGTCGTAGTAACCGGAAAACTTTTCACCCTGATGGCGCAAATATGATTCGATCTGAAACTCGGGCGCAAACGAAAACTTCAATCCTTCGCGAAGTTCCCGACCGAATTTCGCCTCCATTTGATCGTCGGAAATATAAGTGATATGGCCGATCATGCGCGCCACCGTCAGCCCGTCCTTGGGCACGGTATCTTTTTCGGCAAAGCGGCCGCCGTGAAACGCCGGGTCGGACATGATGGCTTGGCGCGCGACTTCATTAAACGCAATATTTTGTGCCGAAAGATTTGGCGCAGCGGCGATCACCAGCGCATGCCGCACGCGTGTCGGGTAACGAATCGCCCAACACATCGCCTGCATGCCGCCGAGGGAACCGCCCATCACCGCTGCCAGCGTTGGAATACCGAGCTGGTCGAGCAGGCGCGCGTGGGAGTCAACCCAGTCTTCAACCGTCACCAGCGGAAAATCGGCGCCCCAAGCTTTGCCGGTGTCGGCATTGATGGTGGTCGGACCACTCGAACCAAAACACGAGCCGAGATTGTTAACCCCGATGACAAAAAATCGATCGGTATCAACCGGCTTTCCCGGCCCGATCATGTTGTCCCACCAGCCCGCGCTATTGTCCTGGCCCTCATAACTGCCGGCCACATGATGCGATGCATTAAGCGCGTGGCAGATCAGAATGGCGTTGGATTTGTCGGCATTCAACGCGCCATAGGTCTCAAACGCCAAATCGTATTCACGCAACACCGCGCCGCTGGCAAGGGCCAGTGGTTGGGTGAAATGCGCAAATTGCGGCGAAGCGTGCATGAATGGTTCGATATCGTCGAATGTGAGAAACAAAAAAGCCCGACAGCTTTGGCTATCGGGCTTTTCGGTTGAATTCGAGATAGCCGCTTTAGCCGTATTTGTTGGACCACCCTTGGGTGGGCCGCGCCCGCAAGCTGATTGTCAAATCGGCGCAGTGGTTAAGATAGCCTACAACTGTTGTTTCGTCAAATCCGTATTGCCACACCAACAGCCACCAATCCGGGCGATACCGTCCTTAAAGTTGGTTAATCCCGGCCCGATCGTCAACTGCTGGTCGAGCACATGTGAAAATAGCGGCATGACCAAACATTCCATTGAAACGTCCGACGAAGCCGGCGTGCGCTTTCTGCACTTCGGGTCCGAATGGATTCAAGGTGCGATGCGTATCGCCCGTCCGTGGACCCTTGAGCTCGAATACACGCGTGAATTGATGCTGGCGTTGGCGTTGAGGCCGGACAATACGTGGCCGCGCACCGTGCTGCAAGTCGGCTTGGGCGCAGGATCAACCACAAAGTTTTTGTATCGGCATCGGCCGCATTGCCATCAGACGATTGTGGAAATCAATCCGGCCGTACCGGTGATGGCGGCACAGCGGTTCAAACTTCCCGACGGTGGGGCGCGAATAAACATCGAAATCGACGACGGTATCGCGTGGATGGCGCGTCCCGGCAAACGCTTTGACTTGATTCTGGTCGATGGCTATGATCAGCACGCGCGTTTTGGCGGACTTGGCAGTGAGGCGTTTTATCGGGATTGTCGTGCGCGGTTGTCCAAGCAGGGGCTGCTGGCGTTAAATTTGTTTGGAAGATCACGTGGGTTCGCAAAACAAATCGAGAATTTGAACCGGGCATTTGCCGGGCGCACGCTGCCATTGCCGGCCAACGACGAAGGCAACGCCATTGCGTTTGCGGTCGCCGGCGAAACCATTTCGCTTGATATGGATGGCTTGAAGGGCGAATGCGCGCGATTGACCGATGAAACCGGGATCAAGTGGGGGTCATCGCTGGCGCGATTGGCACGCGCAGTCGGTGCATCAAGTATCCGCCACGCATTGTAGATTTCTGGACGCAGGTCAATGCGGCAACCCCCGTGCTGCGGAACAATTAACGCTGAGCAACGTTACTCAAGGGGGAATCAAATGGATACCAATCGCAGACGCATTTTGTCAACGTCAATCGTCGCCGCCGGTGGCGTCATGGCGGGATGCGCATCAACAGGAGGCGCGACGGCCGTGGCAGATACAACGTCAACACCATTCAACGTCAATCGTGTCACCATTCCAATTGTCGGCAGTAGCCAGGTTTTCCCCGTGCGCCGCATCTATTGTATCGGCCGCAACTACGCCGCCCATGCCCGCGAGATGGGAAGTGATCCGACCCGCGAGCCGCCGTTCTTTTTTCAGAAGCCGACCGACGCGATTCAAAATGTCGCGGTCGGCACCACCGCAGATCATCCCTATCCATCACTGACCAAGAATTACCACTACGAGATTGAATTGGTTGCGGCGCTCAAAAGCGGCGGCAAGAACATCCCGGTTGAAAAAGCGCTTGAGCACGTGTTCGGTTACACCATCGGGCTCGACATGACCCGGCGTGATTTGCAGCGTGCAATGGGCGACCAGAAAAAACCATGGGAAATCGGCAAGAGTTTTGATCGTTCGGCACCGCTTGGCCCGATCCATCCGGTCAGCAGGGTTGGGCACTTCGCCAAAGGTGCGATCTCGCTCAAGGTAAACGGGCAGGTCAAACAAAATGCGGATTTGAATCAGATGATCTGGTCGGTGGCCGAGCAAATTGCGCAGTTGTCGACTGCCAATGAGTTGTTTGCCGGCGACATCATTTTTTCCGGCACGCCAGAAAACGTCGGGCCGGTGGTGGTTGGTGACTTGATGGAAGGCGCCATCGCCGGATTGCCGATGCTGAGTGTACGGGTGGTTTGATCGTTGCCCGTCAAACCAGATTGACAAAGGCCGGCGGTAAAGACGCCATATTTGGCGGGTATTTTCAGGCAGAAATGCCGGAAAACACCCGCCGATAAACGACTTTTGCTTGAGTGCGTATTCCGCGCTAAACCGTCACCAGCAACTTGAAGCCACCGTAGAACATTCGCTTGCCGTCAAACGGCATGGATTTGGGGTCCATCATCGCCGCCAGACGAGGGTCGGCCATCACCTTTTTGTTGACCTGATCACGTTGTGCGCGTGACTTGTAAACAATATATGAAAAGATCACCACCTCGTCCGGCTTGAGCTTCACGCTTTGCGGAAACGACGTGCGTTTGCCGGGCTTGACGTCGTCGGCAACACATTCAACATACTCAAGCGCGCCGTGTTCGCGCCAAACCTTGCCGGCCAGTCGTGCCATGCGACGATACGCGTCGAGTTTTGCCTTGGGGACCGGCACCACAAAACCATCAATATATCGGGCCATCACATTTCTCCCTGATCAGGTTCGATTCATCCACGCCGTAATGACCCCCAGTACAAGGGTGCCGATGGTGCTGAACACAATTTGCTGGGCAACCAGATCCGACGGCATCGGTTGAACCGCAAAATAGATCAGATACATCGGAATGATCGAGACAACGGACACCGCGGCGCCGAATCGCACGCCCTGCATCACAAACGGCTTGCCGGCTTCAATGCCACGCTGGTAGATCCACGTCATGCCGATACCAATCAACAGATGCGCAAATAACATGTAGCCGAAATAGGCCTGACTGCTTGCCTCCGAGCGGTACATATTCGGCAAGCGCGCATAGTCGGCCTGCAGCAGCAGGGCGTGAACCAGGAAACCCACCATCAACGATGCAAAAGCAACCACGAGCGACGAAACAACAAATTTTTTGTTCATTTTTTTCTCCCGGGAAGGAACGGACTTTAATTGTACGCCGCCGGTTTGAAACACGTTTTCATCGGCTGGTCACCGTTTGAAACACAATGATTGCGACGGATCCCGATCGATCCAACCCAACCCTCTGCAAGCTGCCGGCCGACTTACATCGTGGCGATCACAGATGCTTACAAATAATTCACCGCCATTTGCGTCGGCCAGCCGCGCCGATCGGCGTTATTGAATATGTGATCGCCAGCCGTTCGATTGTTCGCAACGATTGACCAACGGTAATTTGAAGGGAAAAATCATGTCAAAACGAAATGTGGTTTTCGCAGTGTTGTTGTCCGCCGCCGGCATGGGTGCCTCGGTATCGCCAGCAACTGTCGAAGCAAGAGTGTCAGCCGATCTGTCAATCAATATTGCGCCGCCGGTGCCGCGCTACGAAGTGGCGCCGCCACCGCGGGTCGGTTATGTATGGGTGCCGGGTTACTGGAATTGGCACCGGCATCGGCACATTTGGGTCGCCGGCAACTGGGTGCGCGCGCGGCACGGTTATCATTATTACCCGCATCGTTGGGAGTCGCGAGACGGCGGCTGGTATCTAAGTCGAGGTCGTTGGGATCGCGACGGTGACGGTGTGCCCGATTATCGAGACCGCCGTCCGAACGATCCGACACGCCGCTAGCTAACCAGGCGGGTGTCTCGGGGGGGGCGGGTTACTTGACGCTGTAGCCGCGCCCTTCAAGACACGCGACAACGGCCCGCTGATAGTCGCTTTTTTTCGGTACGTTGTCGGCCGATTGACCGGGGTGATATCCGGTCTGTTTGGTGCCCCAGGTTTCGCATTCGATGCGATCAAATGTTGCATTGCTCTCCGACTGGCCGTTGCGTGGATACGCGTACAACTGGCCTTCACGTGCGGTCTGTTCATATACTGGCGTCGGCGCGTTGGTGGTGGATGATGGCGGTGCCGCAACCACCGGCGCCGGACCGGGTGCGGAGAAAACCGGATCGGCTTGCGGCGCGGCAACCACCCGATAACCGCGGCCATCGGCAACGTAATATTCGTCACGGTAGCTGTAATACGGCGAACCACCGTACCAGTAGGTGCTATAACCGATTGGCAATAACGGTACATACAACCCGACCGAAAGCCGCGGACCGCCCCAGCGTCCCGGACCCCAATGTCCATAGCGCGGATAAAAACCATGGCGCTGACCGACGCCGATCGAAAAATTTGGCCCGCCGATATTCACGCCTATGTTGGTGCTAATACGCGCCTCGGCAGGTGGCGTCATCAATGCTGCACCGATGGCTAGGAACGCCGCTATCGCACAAACCAATGTGCTGCGGGGGTAGGCTCGCCGGGAAATCGCGTTGCTGGGTGCGAGGGAAAGGGGAAAAGGTTGCATGTTAGATGCCTCCGAAACGTCAGCGACGGACCATCAAGCCCGACCGCAGCCAAAAGTATAGACCCGCGACCAACAATCGGCGGGCCAAGTTGTAACCATTCTTCGCTGTCGTTGAATTGGCCTCTTGTAAGGCAGGTGCCGGCTGAATTCGTTCACACCGGCAAGCTTTTTCGCCACGCCAAAGGCAAGGTCTCAGCCACCCTGCATGATGAGCATTTCTGCGCGGGCGAGACTCTCCGGCGAACCATTCAAAATCAGCACGTCGCCGACTTGCAGGCGTGTGTCAGGCGGTGGTTCCATCTGCCGTTTTCCATCCCGCCGCAGCGCAGTTAAAAACACACCGGTTTGGCCGACACCAAGCGCGTCGAGGGTTTTTCCAACGGCGGCGGCATCCGCATCAATAACAATCGATTGCAAACGTGGCTGGTCAAAGTCGAGTCCGCCATCGTCCTCGTCAGTCGCGCCCGGGAAAAATCCGCGCATCAATTCATAACGTTCACTACGCACTGTCCTAAGGCGCGACAGCACACGGTTTAACGGCGTCCCCAGCAGCAACATGGTCTGCGTGGCGAGCATCAACGAGCCCTCGATCACCTCGGCGACAATTTCGTCAGCGCCGGCTTTTTTGAGCCGCTCAACATCGCTGTCGTCAAAGGTGCGCACGATGATCGGCAAGTCCGGTTTCAAAACACGCACATGCGAAATAATTTTCAGCGCCATCGCGGTATCGGCAAAACTTACCACCAGCGCCGAGGCGCGCGCCAACCCGGCGGCGGTCAGCACTTCGCGCCGGCTGGCGTCACCATACAGCACCGAGTCCCCGGCCGCCGCCGCTTGTTTAACCCGCATTGGGTCGGCATCAAGGGCGATGACGGCAATTTTTTCCTGCTCCAGAAACCGCGCCAGACTTTGACCGGATCGTCCGTAACCGGCAATGATGACGTGCCCGCGCTGTTTCATCGCCTGTACCGCCAGCTGCTGTAACTGGACCGCGCGCATTTCCCACTCGGCCGCGACAAAATACAGAACGACTTTTTCCATGTATTTGAACAAAAGCGGCGACAGAAGCATCGAGATGACGGCGGCAGCCAGCACGATTTGCAGCACGTTTGCCGGTAGCGCCTTTGACTTGTCGGCAACGGCCAGCAACACAAAACCAAACTCACCGGCGGGTGCGAGCGCCAATGCGACGCGCAGGCCAACGGCACGTTCGCTGCCGAACACCATCCCCAGACCAAACACAATCAAGAATTTGACGGCGAGCAACACCACCAGCACCAGCAACACGTAGACCAGATTGGCCCATAACGCACCGAAATTGAGCAACATGCCGATGGTGATAAAAAACAACCCGAGCAACACATCACGAAACGGCTTGATATCGTCCTCCACCTGATATCGATACTCGGTTTCGGCAATCAACATGCCGGCTAGAAATGCGCCAAGCGCCAACGACAAACCGGCCTTTTCAGTCGCCAGTGCCAGCCCCAGCGTGACCAGCAGCACCGTCAGAACAAACAGCTCAGACGATTTCTGCGCGGCAACCAGATGAAACAACGGACGCATCAGCCGCTGCCCGAAAAATAGAATGACGGCGAGCGCCGCCAGCGCCTTGAGCAGCGACATACCCACCACCGACAACATCGCCTCTGTCGAAAGCCCCAACACCGGCACCAACACCAGCAACGGAATCACCGCGAGATCCTGAAACAGCAAAACACCCATGGTTTGTTTACCGTGGGCCGAATGCAGCGCCGCCTGTTCCGAAAGGATTTTGGAAATGATGGCGGTCGATGACATCGCCAACACACCGCCGACGATCAGGCTGGTCTGCCAGGTTTGTCCGGCGAGCAACGCGATCGCGCCACCGGCGGCGATGGTCAGCGCAACCTGCGCCGCGCCGAAGCCAAACACAACACGACGCATCGCAACCAGTTGTGACAGCGAAAATTCGAGGCCGATCGAAAACATCAAAAACACCACGCCGAATTCGGCCAAATAACGCGTGCCTTCGCTGTCCGGCACAAGCCCGGCCGCGTGGGGCCCGATGGCGATACCGACAATCAAATAACCCAAAATCGCCGGCATTTGCAGTCGGCGGAACAGCACCACCGTGACCACGGCGGTGGCAAGCAGGATGACCACCAGCGATAGGGTTGAATCGTGCATAAGAAGGGTCAATTGGCCGCCGGATGCAAGCGGTTTGGTAAATACACGCTTGGCGCATAAAATAGCGTATGCCCAACATCATACCTTCCCGCAGCGTTGCTGACACGGCCAAAACATTGGCGCTCGCCAGAGAAACGCTTGAAATTGAAGCCGACGCCGTGCGTGCGCTCGCCGGCAAACTTGGCGACGCATTTATCGCCGCGCACAAACTCATGTTTGAGGCGACTGAAAACAAAGGCCGCATCGTCGTGACGGGCATGGGCAAGAGCGGGCATATCGGTTCCAAGATTGCCTCGACGCTCGCCTCGACCGGCACACCGTCTTTTTTTATGCACCCGGGCGAGGCATCCCACGGCGACCTCGGCATGATCACGCGGGATGACGTGGTTATCGCCATCTCAAACTCCGGCGAAAGTGACGAGATTGTCAAAATTTTGCCGCAACTCAAACGACGCGGTACGCCGATCATCGCCATGACCGGGCGCGCCGATTCGACGCTCTCCAAAGCGGCCACCATTCACCTCGATACGGCCGTTGCCAAAGAGGCCTGCCCGCTCAATCTCGCGCCGACCGCCAGTACCACGGCGACACTGGCGCTGGGCGACGCGTTGGCGGTGACGCTGCTCGACGCGCGCGGGTTTGGCGAAGAAGATTTTGCGATGCATCATCCGGGCGGCTCGCTCGGGCGACGGCTGCTGGTTCGTGTCGCGGATGTGATGGTCACCGGTGGGCGATTGCCAATGGTTGCCGATGATGCGTTATTGACCGCCGCCATTCTGGAAATGTCAAAAAAAGGTCTTGGCATGACGGCCGTGGTCAACGCAAATGGCACTTTGGCCGGCGTATTCAGCGATGGTGATTTACGCCGCGTGCTGGAAAACCACGACAACATCCGCACCGTGCGTGTTTGCGACGTCATGACACGTTCACCTAAAACCATTGCCGCTGACAAGCTTGCGGTTGAGGCGGCGGATGTGATTCAGCGCCACAAGATCGCCGCCTCGGGCCTGTTGGTTGTTGATGCCGACAACAAGCTGATCGGTGCCGTTCATGTGCTGGACTTGATGCGTGCCGGGGTGCTGTGATGGCCGCCAAGAAATCGCTGACGGCGAAAATTCAGCACATCAAACTCGCAATTTTTGACGTCGACGGCGTGCTCACTGATGGCAGCCTGTATTACGGGGCAAAGGGTGAAGAGCTCAAGGTTTTTAATACGCTCGACGGGCACGGCCTGAAAATGTTGCAGCAAAGCGGTGTGACGCTGGCGATTATTTCCGGGCGGTCTTCAAAAGGGTTGGCACGGCGTGCAAGGGATATCGGCATCAAACATTTGATGATGGGTGTCGACAACAAGGCGGCGGCATACCGGGCGCTTTGCAAAAAATTGAAACGCACCCAAACGGAAGTCGCGTCGATTGGCGACGATATTGTCGATTTGCCCATCCTCATGCATTGCGGTTTTTCGGCCACCGTACCGGGCGCGCCGGTCGACGTCGCGTCGCGCGTTGACATGGTCACCAAAAAATACGGCGGGCATGGCGCGGTGCGCGAATTTTGTGAAGTCATCATGCGCGCACAGGGCACCTATGACGCTGCGCTGGCGCGGCTGCTGGTATGACCATGCTCTGGGTCAAATCGTTTCATATTGTTTTTATGGTGGCGTGGTTCGCCGGCATCTTTTATCTGCCGCGTTTGTTTGTGTATCACACCGAGGCGCATGACCCGATCTCGATCGCGCGCTTCAAAATCATGGAGCGCAAACTCTACTTTGGCATCATGACGCCATCGATGATCCTCACCATCGTGCTCGGTGTCTGGTTATGGGGCGGCTATGGTATTGGCTTCGGCTCAGGATGGATGAATGCCAAGCTGGCGTTGGTGGGCGTACTGATTGCACACCACTTTTATCTGGGCAAACTGATGGTCGATTTCAAACACGACCGCAACAAACACGGCCATGTGTTTTACCGCTGGCTCAATGAAATTCCGGCTTTACCCGCACTCATCGGCATTGTTTTGCTGGTTGTGATGAAGCCGTTTTAACGGAAATCAATTGGAAACTTTTTTTTGCCCCTGTCCGCGCGGACTCGCGCCCGCATTGGCCGCCGAGTTGGATAAATGTGGTGCCGCCACGGTGGTACCGGCCGACGCTGGTGTCACATTTACCGGCGACTGGGGCTCGGCGTACCGCGCCAATTTGCATTCACGAATTGCGACGCGCGTGTTGTGGCGCGTCGCACACTTTGAATACCGCAACGAACACGACATTTATGACGCCGCGCTGGTACTCGCGTGGACGTCGTGGTTTGACGTCTCGCGCACCATCAAGGTGGAGGTGAATGCTCAACGTTCGCCGGTGAAAAGCCTCGACTTTGTCACGCTGCGTATCAAGGATGCCATCGCTGATAAATTCCGCGAGGTGATGGACAAACGCCCATCGGTGGCGGTCAGAGAGCCCGACGTTCGTGTGCACGCGTTTTTGAGCCCGACCGAATGTACCCTCTACATTGACTTGTCCGGCGAACCGTTGTTCAAGCGTGGCAGCCGGGATCACACCGGTGATGCGCCGTTGAAAAAGAATCTGGCGGCGGGCATCATCGCGCTTTCCGGTTGGCAACCGGACGAATCGTTTTTTGACCCGATGTGTGGAAGCGGCACGTTTCTGGTTGAGGCCGCTGAAATGGCGCTCAATATTGCCCCCGGCCTGTCAGGCGGCAAGGTTCGCGCGTATGCGCTCGAGCGATTAAAGAACTTCGACGCCGTACAATGGAAAAAAATCGTCGACGAGGCGCGTGCGGCCGAAAAGAAAAGAAACATTTCGCATATTTTTGGCTCGGATATGTACGGCGAGCAGCTCAAGTTTGCGCGCGAAAATCTGGTCGCCAACGGTCTGGGCGATTGTGTGCAGCTGAAACAAGCCAACATTCTGGAAGTCTCGGCGCCGACCGACACCGGTGTGCTGGTGACGAATCCGCCATACGGCGACCGGTTGGGTGACGCCGAGGAATTGGCGGCGCTATATCCGAAGCTCGGCGACCTGCTGAAACAAAAATTTGCCGGTTGGCGCGCGTATTTTTTTTCGGGTGATACCAATCTGCCCAACGGCATCCGGCTCAGCACCAGCAAAAAAACACCGTTGTTCAACGGCAAAATTGAATGCCGGCTGTATGAATACAAAATCATTGCCGGCAGCAATCGTCGGGATGAGCCAAAGCCGATGGTGTCTGAATCATAAAGTCGTTGCTAGACGGGCGTTTTCAGGCAATTTTATCTGAAACTGCCCGTCCTTCGGTGTTATTGGTGTACCACCAACCGGTCACGATGGCGGAACAAAAATTCCGGTGCCACGCCCATGATGGCGCGTACCGTGCGCGAAAGATGCGCCGAATCGGCAAACCCGGCGGATAACGCGGCAGTGGTGAGGGAATCCCCCGCCATGGCCAGATCCAATGCGCGCCGCATTTTTTGCCAAAGAACATAACGTCTGACCGGGACGCCGACCTGCTCTTTAAACAGATGGGCAAAGCGCGATGGCGACAGATGTGCGCGGGCTGACAACGTCTCGATTCTGTCATAGGCGTGTGGCGCATCGCGCAGAAAATTGAGCGCCTCCTCGATGCGTTTGTCGCTTGAGGATGTCTGTGTGCCGCCCAGACTGGCCAGTCCAAAAATTCCTGCCAAAAGCTTGTCTGCCGTTGCCAGCGAGGTGTCCTCCGCATAAAGGCCTTCGAGGTCACGCAGGTTGGTGTGCTGGCACTTAAACGCGCGGGCGATCGAAACATCAAATTGCGCCGCCGCCCGCTGAAAACTGGCGCTTTCCGGCTCCCAATAAAGTGCTGCAATCAGCGATGCGGCCTGCTCGGTCGCGAACACGGTCTCGGACGGCACATAAATGACCTCGTTTTCAAGAATCGTTCCCGAGGCAAGACTCACCCGCAGCGTGCCTTCATGCGCGACCAGCCACGTTGCCGCATGGTTGCGGTGTTGGGTGGTGCGCGCACTGGGTCCCAAATAC